>JAISRX010000054.1 GCA_031273395.1 Bacteroidales bacterium
ACCCCTGTCGGGGTTGTACACAGCCCTGCATGGACGTAAAACGCCGCAGGCGTTACCCTTTGATAACCCCGTATGAAATGCGGGGTACGACAGGCTAAAAAACACAAGACTATAACCGAGTGCAGTATATGAATAGTAATCAAAAGATTGCATTTGATTCTTGAAGCTGTGAAATTCACCTTCCTGTTTTCGGATAGTTTTTATTTCAAAAATAATCATTATCTTGCAGTCCTAAAATACAGTAAAGATATGGAAAGTAAAGTTCAGGAAATTGCGGAAAAAATTTATCAGGAAGGGGTAGAAAAAGGACGGGATGAAGCTCGAAAGATCATTGAACAGGCTGAAGCCGAAAAAGCCGATCTGCTGAAGAAAGCAAAACAGGAGGCGGAAAAAATCGTGACCGACGCCCGGAAGCAGGCAGAGGAACTCGCCAAAAACACGAAGTCCGAACTGTCCCTGTATGCTGCCCGCATGGTAGAAACACTGAAAAGCGAAATCACCCGGCTGATTGCCGGCGAGCTTGTCCGGGAAGCCGTAAAGGAAACGGTGACCGGCGAATGGCTGCAAAAACTGATGCTCACCTTAGCCAAAGAATGGGCAAGCAGGGAAAACATAGTCATTCAGACAGCCGATGCCGAAATGTTCGGCAGATACTTTGCACAACATGCCGAACGCCTGCTCGACAATGGCGTCAGGATAGAGCAGATCGACGGAAAGCCGGCAGGTTTTTCCATCATGCCTGCCGACGGAAGCTACAAGGTGCTGTTTGGCGAAGAGGAATTTGCAGCGTTTTTCATGGACTTGCTCCGTCCGCAACTGGTGAAATTATTGTTCGAAAACGTATGAAATACTATTGTCTGATTGCAGGTTTGCCCGACATGGGGATAGACGACCGGCGTCCGGTTTTTGACATGGCGGCGTTCAGGGAAATATTGCGCCCGCAGTTGTCCGGAAAAGACAACCGGTTGATTGATCTGTTCTATCTGAAATTCGACAACCGGAACCTGCTCCGTTATCTGACAGACAAAAATATTCCGTTTGACGGACGGGGAAACCTCTCCAGGGACGAAATGGAAGAGTGCCTGCGACAGATTGAAGAAGCGGAGGAACCGGAAAACAAATATTTTCCGCCTTACTACAAAACGTTTATAGAAGAGTACCGGAGTACTACGGCGGAGCCGGTGCAATGGGAAAACCGCATGGCGGAACTGTACTACAGCCGGGCGATGCGGTGCGGCAACAGGTTTGTTTCCGAGTGGTTCGGCTTCAATTTGAACCTGAACAACATCCTCGCGGCATACGCTGCGCGAAAATACCGGATGGAGACGGAAGTGGTGGGCGACAACGAAGTGGCGCAATCCATCAAAGCCTCCGGACAACGCGACCTCGGACTGACCGGCGTGGTGGACAACATGGATGAATTGCAGCGCATTGCCGAAGAACGGGACTTGTTTGAACGCGAAAAGAAAATCGACCTGCTGCAATGGAAATGGATCGAGGAAAACACTTTTTTCGCATATTTCACCATTGAGCGGATATTTGCCTGTCTGCTTAAACTGGAAATCATCGAACGGTGGGCTGTCCTCGACCGCGAAGAAGGCAAACGGGTATTCGGGAAACTGATCGACGACCTGAAAAACACCGTAATCAACGAAAGTAAATTAACACATGCATCTTAATTCAATCGCCATGAAAACCCTGTCATTCGTTTTTTTATTGCTGTGCGGACAGTTGTTCGCCGGGGAAACGGTTATCGAGCGTCCGTCGTTTAGCGTCAGGAAAGCCGATTTTCTTGAAGTGGAAAAGGTGGTCCTGAACGACACGGCGACCATCCTGTTCATGAAAGGCTTTCACCGTCCGAGGCTTTGGATCAAAGTGTCGCCGAATACCTGCATCCTGACGGAAAAAGGAAAATATACGGTGAAATATGCCCGAAACATCGTGCTGGGCGAGGAAACATACACCAATGAGCAGGGCGAACATGCTTTTTCCCTTATTTTCCCGCCCATCGACCCGAAAACGGAACGCTTCGACCTCAATGAAGACGGTTACGCTATTGTCTGGGACATAGCGCTGAAAGAGAAAAAAACAAAAAAATCGTCCGGCGCAGGCGTTCCCGCAGAATTTGTCAAGGCGTCCCGCATAAAGGATGACATGACGCACCTGAAAGCGCGCGCATGGAAATCGGACACGGCGGTCTTCAAGGGCAGTTTTGCCGGATACAAACCCGAAATGGGATATAATGTCCATATATATGTGGACGACCCCGTCACCGACAGTCAGTCGGAATACAGCACGGAAGTCGGTGAAGACGGCGCTTTCGGCTTGTCCGTCCCCATGCCGGCAACCATGCAGGTACTTTTCAGGATAAGGGACGAAAACCGCGGGATGCGCCTGAACGATTATATCCTGCTGTCGCCCGGGGAAGAAACGCGGGTTCATTTCCACCTGCCGGATTATTTCAAAAGGGAAGCCAGATTGAGGCACGACCGGCAGGAAAACCTCAAATACCTCTATTTTGCAGGCGCCAATGCGGAACTGAACAACCTGACCTTCGACCTGAATTATCCCGCATACATCCGAAAAATAAGCGACGCCTCCGTTGATGTTTCCGTCGCCGGCATGTCGCTGCAGGAATACAAAGATCATGTTTTCAAGGTAAAAAACAGCTGTGTGGAAGACCTCGGCAGGGAAAAAAACATCACGGTGAAGGCAAAGGAATTTTTTACCATAGGGCTGGAATACAAGGCTGCCCAAGCGCTGTACTGGACACGTGAAAACATGGAACGGGCATACCGGAAAGCGCACAACATCAGCGACAAAGAAAAGAATACGGGCTTTGCAGCGCCCGCGCCGGACACGGCATATTATACATTCCTGAGGGATTTGCCCTTGAATGATCCCGTTTCGCTGTACTGTACCGATTACAGCAGCGTGATCAATCATTACAAATATCTGGAGGCTCAGCCCACACAATCAGTGCTTATGTACCAGCTGATGCCGCTGCTGATTTCTTCGGGAAAACTGTCGCCGGACGACATGGAAACGGCAAGAAAGCTCGAACAGGAAAACCCGAAATACTGGACAGACAGAGAAAAGGAAGATTACATGCTCTGCTGTGAAAAAACTTTGCGGGATCTCCTTGAAACAAAAAGCGATCATGCGGCAATCAAAGAACTGTTGAAGGCATGTACCGAAAAAAGAGGGACGTCGTTCGATGATTTCATATTGTGGCACAACGACCGGCTTCCTGCGAAGATCACAGAAATATCCGGTGCGGGAGAAATATCCGCGGAGGAACAGGGGGACTTTTTCGTCAAACTCTACTCCGGAAGACCGCTTCGCCTGACAGTTGACGAGAATGTATCACAGGATTTTTTCAATAAATACCGGACGCTTGTTTCCGAGTCGGCTCGCGAATACCACCTGCGGCAAAACCGGTCGGTACTTGCCCAAGTCGTCGGTTTCAGGGAAGGATTGTTTTTTGATTTGATCAAATGTCAGGAAATCAGCGCAGGTCTTGAAATGTACACTCCATTGTCGGATGAGAAAATACAGGAGGTAAACCGGCTGGCGGAACCTTTCCTGTCACGGCATCTCCTTGCCCAAAACGACCTGCTGATCGCAAAAATCGAAGCAAACAAATCCAAACAGGGTTACAGGGCGCACGACGTGCGGCAAAAGGAAAACGACGAACTGTTCGACTACATCATCGGCAGGGAAAAGGGAAAGGCGGTGCTGGTGGATTTCTGGGCTACATGGTGCGCGCCATGCCGTTCGGCAAACAAAATGTTCCTGCCGGCAAAAAGCGCCTTCGATCCCGACAGGGTAGCTTTTGTTTACCTCGCCAACGAAACTTCGCCGCAGGAGGCATGGAACAGCATGATCCCCGAACTCTCCGGGGAACACTACCGGCTCAGCAGCGCACAGTATGAATACATGAAAAAACGCCTTGACGTGGACGTGAGCGGCGTGCCTTCCTATCTCGTCCTGAACGGGAACGGCGAAAAGGTGTATTTTCAGGTGGGATTTCCCGGGGTGGGCGTCATAAAGGATAAAATCAACGAAGCATTAAAATAAAACAATCGGATGGCAACAAAAGGAACAGTCATAGGAATAGTATCCAATCTGGTGACCGTGGAAGTAAACGGACCCGTCCTGCAGAACGAAATCTGCTACATCCATACGGGGGGCGACCGCCTGATGGCTGAAGTAATTAAAATAACCGGCAAACATGCCTACGTGCAGGTATATGAAAGCACGCGCGGGCTGAAAACGGGCGCCGAAGCCGAATTTTCCGGTCACATGCTCGAAGTAACCCTGGGTCCGGGAATGCTCTCGCGCAACTACGACGGGCTGCAAAACGACCTCGACAAAATGGAAGGCACCTTCCTCAAACGCGGGGAATACACCTTTCCGCTGGACAAGCGTAAACTGTGGGATTTCACCCCGCTGGTGCAGCCGGGCGACGCAGTGCAGGCGGGAAGCTGGATCGGGGAAGTGGACGAAAACGGGCAGCCGCACAAAATCATGGCGCCCTTCTCCCTGAAGGGGAAGCATACCGTGGAAAGCATCGCCGGAGCGGGAAAGTACACCGTCATGGACACGGTTGCCGTACTGACGGACAGCGAAGGTGCGGACGTCGAAATCAACATGATACGCAAATGGCCCGTGCGCAAGGCAATCACGGCTTACAAGGAAAAGCCCCGCCCCTTCAGGCTGCTCGAAACGGGAGTGAGGATCATCGACACCGTCAACCCGATAGTGGAAGGCGGAACGGGCTTCATACCGGGTCCATTCGGCACGGGTAAAACCGTCCTGCAGCACGCCATATCCAAGCAGGCGGAAGCCGACATCGTGATCATTGCCGCATGCGGCGAACGCGCCAACGAAGTGGTGGAAATATTTGCCGAATTTCCCCACCTCGAAGATCCCCATACGGGACGCAAACTGATGGAACGCACCATCATCGTGGCAAATACCTCCAACATGCCCGTGGCTGCCCGTGAAGCCTCCGTATATACCGCCATGACCATCGGGGAATATTACCGGAGCATGGGACTGAAAGTGCTGCTGATGGCAGACTCCACCTCGCGATGGGCGCAGGCGCTGCGCGAAATGTCCAACCGAATGGAGGAACTCCCCGGTCCGGACGCCTTCCCGATGGACCTCTCCGCCATCATCTCCAATTTCTACGGACGGGCGGGATACGTCGTCCTCAACAACGGACACACCGGCTCCATCACCTTTATCGGCACGGTATCCCCCGCGGGAGGAAACCTCAAGGAACCGGTCACCGAAAACACCAAAAAGGTAGCCCGATGCTTCTTCGCACTGGAACAGGAACGCGCCGACAAAAAACGCTATCCCGCGGTGAACCCTATCGACAGCTATTCCAAATACCTCGAATATCCCGAATTTCGGGAATACATCGCCCGGCGCATCTCCCCAGACTGGATCGAAAAGGTCGACGAACTCAAAAACAGGATGCAGCGCGGAAAGGAAATTGCCGAACAGATCAACATTCTCGGCGACGACGGCGTCCCCACGGATTACCACGTCACTTTCTGGAAATCGGAACTGATCGATTTCGTCATTCTGCAGCAGGACGCCTTCGACAAAATTGACGCCGTAACGCCCGTCGAACGGCAGAAATACATGCTCGAACGCATCATCCGCATTTGCCGCATCGAATTTGAATTTGCCGCATTCGCCGACGTAATGGAATATTTCAAAAAAATGATCCATATCTGCAAGCAGATGAACTATGCTCCGTTCAAGTCGGACAGGTTTACGGCGCTGGAAAAGGAAATGGACGAACTCCTCGCAAAAGCGAACGAAGAACGGTAACCAAATTCATCGGCAACCGGACGCATTTATACTGCACTCGGTTATAGTCTTGTGTTTTTTTGCCTGTCGTACCCCGCATTTCATACGGGGTTATCAAAGGATAACGCCTGCGGCGTTTTGCGTCTGTGCAGGGCTGTGCACAACCCCGACAGGGGTTGCCTTTTGATAACCCCGTACAAGCGAAGCGCAGTGCGGGGTACGAAAACTCAAAACTCAACCGGGCGCATTTACCTTTTCGGGGTCGTACCACAGAGGGGTACATTGCTTCTATAAACATTTAACCTCTGCGCGGTCGTACTGCACAGAGGTTATATGGTTTTTATTTTTCATTCCGCCGGGAACGGAAGCCCGGCAGCAACGGCAACCCCCAATAGGGCTTTATTTATTTTTCATTACCGAAAAAGGGACGGGCTTGCGCCCCGTCCCTTCAAGTAAACTAACAGGTATGTATGTCCTTTATTTCCCGCCTGCCCGGTGCAGGGTCGGTTTTTTGTCCTTCGCTGCCGCTGTTACCGACTGTCCCGAAGTCTTCGCCACCCATTTAACGTACAGTACCGTACTGTCATCACTGATGTCCGTAACGCGACCGTTTTCCACCGGCCGAGTGAACCCGCTGTCGTAATAGTACTCCGGCTGCTTGCCCGCTATTTCGGGACCTTCCTCTGTTGCATAGGGTGTGTAAAAAGCCATACTTTCGATGGTTGTCCCCGTCCCGGAATCATACCAGGTGCTTTTCTCTGCCCAGAAAATATTTGTTTTGTTGCCCGCTTCCGCGCCCCAGTGTATCGTCACCTTCTTCTGTTCCAGCACGGGGAAACCGGAGATGTTCAAGGTTGAGGGAATCTCGAAAATCGCCGTGTAGGTAAAGGTATCCTCAGATTCGGTCTTCCTGCCGTTCGTATAAGCCTTCGTTCGTTTCCGGCTGCTGATTTTTTTACTGCCGGTAAACACAAAGGTGCACGTTTCGGTATAGTTATTATACTCGCCCGTGCCGCTTTCGGTGCGGACGCCTGTCAGCTCATTGCCGTTCACCGTCCATTGAAATTCGGCAAACCATTCTTTTTCAGATTCCAGATATTCCGCTTTCCCAGCTTCATCCATCGAATCCCAATAGGCGTCGGAAATATTGGACTTACTCTTTGTTTCCGGCGACGAGTGTGTGTCATACCGATACCTTATAAAGCCGTCGGTATAGCTGAAGTATTCGAGGGTGCTGGTAGCGCCCGTCACGATATATTCCATGACCAGTCTTTTCCGTTCGCTCGTTATGTAGGAATCGATATATTTGTAGTTTGTCACCGTTCCGTTTGGTTGGGTTTCTTTAGAGACGCCGACCCAGTACACCTCATCCGCCCATTCCGTTGCCACTGTCGCTTCGGCAATCAAATCCGAGCTCTGTTGCTGGGTGAGGTTTTTGTCGGGGGTAAAAATGGCGTCGTCCCCGTTTCCGCCGTCCTTGTCCTTTTTGCAGGAGGAAAATACTGTTGCCAGCGCAATGGCTGTCAGCATGGCTGCACTTTTAAAACTGACTGTCTTCATGATATGGATATTTATAGATTTAATGATATAAAATGATATTTAATTTTCCATTTTTTACGCGATAATGGCTTGAACGACGGCGCTCCAGGGACCGGGCTGGTTTTTTGCGTTCACCCAGTGGCAGCGGTAGTACACCGTTTTGCCCCTGTCGGCTATCGGATAGTCGATGGTGAAGGGCGATTTGGTGCTGAATCCCGCATACCGGTAGTCGCTTTCCTCCGTCGGTGGCTCGCCGCCCACCTTTCCCCACATTTCAAAACCGTGGGCGTATTCCGGGCGCGCCTTTCCCAAAATGTCCTTCACGTGGATAATGTGCCGCTGATAGTTTGAAAAATCCACCGAAATCACCGGGGCAACCGCCGGCGGAGGCACGGTGGAGGGCGTGGTGTCGTGGATGGGAATGCCCAGCCGGTCGCGGTCGGCGTCGGTCACTTCCGGGTTGGCAATCAGGTACGCCTTCACGATCCTCCGCAGGGATGTTTTAAGCGCCTTGCGCGCGTCGTCCTTTTCCCTGATGGTGACCGTGTTGCGCGTTTCGGGTTTTAAAGTGAGGGCGTATGCCGCGTCCCACCGCATCTTTTCCTGCATCACGTCCGGGAACACGTGCATGGGAATGTTCCATAAACTTGCCTGCGGCGCGGCTACGTCGATCAGATTGGTCGCCCACGGGCTGAACTCTTTGTCTTTTGTTGGAATATAATCTTTTCCGCTACTCATGATGATAATTATTTAAAGGTGATAATTTGAATTTATGATGTTTTTTAAAAAATGAATGCTGCTTGCCGTGAGGGTTCGCTTGCGTGCAATGAAGATTAATTTGCGCGCAATCAGGTTTAGATTGCGCGCAATGAAGTTTAATTTGCGCGCAATGAAGTTTAATTTGCGCGCAAATAAGTTTTGATTGCGCGCAATGAAGATTAATTTGCGCGCAAATAAGTTTTGATTGCGCGCAATGAAATTTAGATTGCGCGCAATGAAATTTAGATTGCGCGCAATGAAGTTTGGATTGCGCGCAGCGAGAGGTTGGTTGCGCGCAGCAAAAGTTCCGTTGAATTTAATGGGGTTTCCGTTTCCCTCAATATGGGAGGGGGTAAAATATATGCAATTATCAAGCTGTTCCGCGTGTTCCGCGAAAGACGGGGCTATGATATAAAGCATCTGTTCCATGTATGTGTTAATGTTTACGAAATAAAAACAGGGGCAAATATACTGAAAAAAATATTCCACAAAAAAAATATTTAAAAAAAATTCACTCTCCCGTCTGTCGGGTAATTCTTTTTTTTGAGGCGCTGCTGATTTTATCAAATATTGTTTCCCGTCCCGCACGGGACTGCGTCGTCGCAGAGACGCGGCATGCCGTGTCTCTGCGGTTCCGCAGGCGGCGCTGCGCTTGCCGATGACTGCAACCCGTTTCTTTCTTTGCAAGGCAACCCTGGTAGCCTGAGCGACACACAACAACAAAATCTTATTTACCTTATTTTGTATCGAATAAGGTTGTTTGAGGGAGGACATATCCGGGGCTATTAACCCACATTGCATCCATTACCCTGTATCCATTTGTAAATCAATGTTGTGATTTTTTTTGAGTTCAGTTTTGGGCACTACGGATTTTTTGCGGACGAAAGGCGCGGGTTTCAGGTTGAGGGTGTGGTAGATGACAGCCACTTTGGGCGCCGGCTGCGAGCAACAGCGTATGGAGATGTGCTCATCTCTGTCGTTGAGCATGGTGGTGGTGACAGATTTCTGCGTGTTCATCACCCGCACCAGTTCACGCCATTGGGAAGTGATGCCATTTGTTTTCAATTGATACCGTATGGTATTGACTACCCAATATGCCATCAAGCCCGGATGCAGATGCGCCGCTGAGGCTTCGTCCGTCTTGTGACAGATCGGACGCAGGTCGAGGTCGGTTTTTAGGGTGCGGAACGTGTTTTCTACTTCACGGATGCAGTTGTAAACAGTCCGGATGAAGCTTTCACTGCGGTCGGTGATGGACGTCCGCAAAAAATAAACACCATAAATGTTTTCCCTGTCCACAACGGCTTGCTGTATTTTATGCCATGTCATGGAAGTGCAGCAGTCTTTTTCATCCTCAGTCAGTTCAATTTGATACATCCTGTGTACCGACGGATATTTTTCATTGATTCGTCCGATGCGGATATTGACCCTGCCGTACTTTTTCACGCCTCCCTTTTTGTGGATACCGGCAGCGATAACCCGCAGTCCTTCTTCATAACGTTCCGTGAACTGTCCATACATGGATTGTTCTTTCAAGGCTTTGGACGGACTGGTTACTTTCATCTAATATTCATGATCAGGGGATTTTTCCGTTTGAACGTGTACCAGCTCAATGGCTCTGTTCCGGCGGTCGGTTACCGTTACCGGCCTGGCTCCTTCCACAACGCTGTATTTTGACAGGGTGGTACGGCTCACGCAAAGGCAGTCGTATCCTTTGGCAGTAATCATTTTCAGGTTATCCTCGGTGGCAATGCCCGCCTCTATCACTACAACGGCTTTTGACTGTTCGCCCGTTGCCACCCCTAACCGGTCTATCATCTCGCCCAGTGTGGCGCAATCAGCCATATTACCCTGGTAAATGGCCGAGTATTTGATAAAACCCTCCACATTGACCACCACCGCAAGAACGAACAGGGGACAGTCGCTCCGTTTTTCCTTGCTGCGTCCGCGTCGCGCCATCAGGCTCCCGCGCATCTCGCCCTCAAAATAGGTGTTGGTCAGGTCGTACAGAATGATCCTGTCCTGTAAATCGAACAGTTCATTGGTCTTGCGAGACAAAAAATTCTCCAAGCCTTCCTTTTCGGCATACAGTCGATTACTGATGCGGTACAGCCGGTCTTTGGTGATCCTGGAGGCATCCAGATCCAGCAACTCGCAAATGGCAGAGTTTTCCTGCATGAAGCGTACCGTTTTCATCTCCGATGCGGGATAAACGGCTCGTGATACAATGTCTGCCAGCGCCAGCGATATGTCTTTCTTCTCCCAGTCACGCCGTTCAAGGTATTTGTCCATTCCAAGCCTGTACAGGGTCTGAAGGCTCATCCATTCGGCGCCCACCTCGCGAACATCCCTGTTATGGATGCTGGAAAGGTTAACTTTCTGCCAGTCACCCTCCACGTTCTTCGCCCTGATCTCCAGCAGCCGGTCAATGCGTTTCTCCTTTACCAATCGTTCATACAGGCTGCTGATATACCCCTCTACACGCGGATTGTCCGAAAATAGCCTCTCTTTGCCTGAAATCCTGTCATTCAAGCCGTCGGCAACAGCCCACAGTTCCCCGGCGCTAATCCCCTCCATGTACCCCACAGCCATGATGCTGCGCTGACGCACTTCACCAGGCACATTGCGGCAGTTCTCCACCAGCCGGTAACAGATCGACATATTACCGGTAACGGGATTTATTCGTGTGGCTGTCTTGAAAAACATGCCGCAAAGTTCCAAATCATTTTCCTGAAAATCAACCGGGGGTGAGCACTACAAACTCACTGCAAAAATGCTATCACTTAGTTATTAGTCTGTTGAGATAGCACCTCTTGGTGAAAAATCTTCACCACACTGCTGCAATTCGCTGGTGCTCAATAAAAAATTTTTAACGGGGCGGAATGTTGCTGCAATGTGGGTTAAGATTTTCCGCAATAATGCCTCCGTCATTTTTGCTTGTTTGATGTTTATATCCCTCAAAAAGCTACATTCATGTAGGAAAACACCGGCATATTCTACATTTTTGTAACTTTTTTACATGCCGCCGTTTCGTATCATGCGTATTCCCAGCAATATATGATAACGGCACAATTGTTGCCTGCATCGGGAAGAAAGGGTTTAATGCCCTTCCGTAAAACAGGATCATCATGTATTATCTTAAAGTCATTATTTGCTGTCTTCCGTGCATCGCTTTTGTTTCCTGCGAAAAGGAAAGCAATTACCGTTTCGCCGGCTTCGACGGGGGGCAGGACAGCGAAACGACGGGCGCAGAAGCCCTTGAGGGATACCCCCGCGACGGTTCGCTGGCGTTTCACGAAAACTTTCAGTCGTGGAAACGAGAGGGATACGTCAACCTGATGCACGGCGACTGCGAAGAAGACGCAATGACCACCGCCGTCATCATGTATCTTCGCGACAAGCCGCTCAGGGCGACCTACAACGGTTTCACGGTAGCCTACACCCTTCGGGACTATGCCGTCAATCCCGCGTGCGGCAATAAAGCCGGCACATCCACGGAAACGTCGGAGGTCAGCAGAGGATATGCGGCTTTGCAGCAACTTGTCTTCTACGAGTGCGGGCAACACGATTCGGACGCCGCCATGATCCTCTCGCCCCTGCCTTCCGTGTCGAAGGTGCGGTTTTCGGTTTCCTGCGGCGGTCGCATCGAAGACGTGAAGGGACTCGCGCTCTGGAAAAAAAGCGACGGGGCAACTGCCTTCGTCAAGACGGGAGAATACGTGCCTGCCGTTCCCGAAGAGGGCGAAGTATTCACGGTGGAGATCAACGAAAAAAACGTGACGCTGAAATTCGTTCCCGCCCTCACGGGAAAGGAAAACCCCGTCAACGACGGCGTTAACAGGGCGGTGCGCCTGCACGACCTTTGGGTGTTTTCGATGGACGAAACAGGGGAAAGCGAATAAAACGGATCGGTAAAAATGAACACAATAAACAAAATAATGATGCGTATCAAAAATAAAACCCGCCTGTGCGTGCTGCTGGTTCTGTCCGCTTTGTGCTGCCGCGCGGCTCAAGCCCGCACGGTGACGGACATGGCGGGACGCAGGGTAAATATCCCCGACAGGGTGGACAGGGTGGTTGCCGACAGGTTCGTTTCGCTGATCGCCTTCGCGCTGGACGCGAAAATGCTGTGCAACGCCGCCTTCCGCGTCAGCGACGCCGGGAAGAAATATATTTCGGAGGAGTATTATACGGGCAAACCGCTGATGGAAACCGATGCGGAAGAGGTATTGAAACTGCGCCCGGACGTGATCCTGACGGCTAATCTCGGCGGGACAACGCGGGAAAATGCCGACGTCATGCAGCGGCGACTGAAAATACCGGTGCTGGTGGTCGATTTTGAAATGAAGCGCTACCGCAATGCCTTCGCGTTTCTCGGCGAAGCGCTGAACCGCGCGGAAGCAGCGGGACGCATCACGGCGTACATCGACAGGTACCTCGCGCCGCTGAACAGGCTGACGGCTGCCGTCCCGCAGGAAAAACGCCCGTCGGTATATTACGCCGAAGGGCTGCTGGGGCTGAACACGGAACCGTCCGGGTCGATCCACAGTCAGGTGATTGATTTCCTGAACGCCAAAAATGTAGCCCGCACCCGTCTGGGGGACGTACACGGCATGTCGGAAGTGTCGATGGAGCAGTTGCTGATATGGAACCCCGACGCGGTGGTGGTGTGGTCGGGCTTTCCGTCGGGAATGGGGCTGCCGGGCAACGACGGGCAGAAGAAAAAAACCACCTTCGAGCATATTGTTTCGGATCCCGTTTGGGCGAAGGTGGCGGCGGTGAAAAACGGCAGGGTATATCAAGTCCCCGCCCTGCCGTTCGGATGGCTCGACCGCCCGCCGAGTTCCAACTGCCTGCCGGGGACGTTGTGGCTCGCAAAAATACTGTACCCCGACCTGTTTGACTTCGATACGACCGAGGCGCTGAGGGAATATTTCCTGTTGTTCTACCACGTGAAAGTGACGGAAGACGAGTTGGAAAGCATCATGTCGGGAACAGGGAACCGGAAATGAAACGGGATCATGATGATGAAAACGAATGACCACCCCGGTAAAACCCCGACAGCCGGGATCACCGCGGCGCCTTTCCCCGTTTTCCGCTTCCTGTCCTTCCTGGCGCTTTTGCTGTTGAACGCCGGGCAGTCGGAGGCGCAAACCGTTGAAGCGGACACCATCAAGGAAGTCGCCATATACGGACGGCGGCGGGTATCTCCCCTGAAGCGCCTCACGGTAGAGCCGTTGGCGTGGGAAACTTCCATCACCTACATCACGGGAGACGACCTGAAACGCACGGCGGCGGTCAGCCTTTTCGACGCGCTGAAATATTCGGTCAACGGGACGCCCTCCACGCAGGGACGCCGCAAAAAGCATTACTACCTGCTCCGGGGGCAGAACATGGCTTCGGACTACGCCATCAACGGCGTTTCGCTTTCCACCAACGGGGCGGGACCCATGTCGGAATGGGTGGAAGCTCCCGCGCTGCTGCCGGCAGCTATGATCGAATCGGTGGAAGTGGTGCGGTCGGGCAACTCGCTGCTGCTGGGGTTCAGCGGACTGAACGGCGTGGTGAACATCAAAACCAAAACGTTCGATACGCTCTCCACACAGTTGGAGGCGGAGTACGGCACGTTCAACAGCCTGCGCTGCGGAGGGCTGCACGGCGGGAAATTCGGCGGGAAAGCGGGCGTTCTCCGTTATGCCTTTTCGCTCTTCCGGCAACGCACCGACGGACCGGAAGGAAGGCACAGCTACGAAGACCTGTGGAACCTCTACGGGAAGATCACCTACAGCTACCACGAAAAGGCGGAACTCCATCTCGAAAGTTTCTACACCTACGGCGTCCGCCACGTGACGCAGGCGGTGTTCGACAGGCTCGCAGCGCCGCAAAGCCAGCTTGCCGACCTGTGGGAATACGACCCGATGCGTTACAGCATCTCCACGGCAAGGCTGAAAATCACCGAATCGGCGAAAGCCTCCACCGAAGTGCAGTTCGGCTATATCCTGAACAGAATGGACCTGTATCCCGACCGCTATTACTACACTTCCACGGGGGCGGAGGTGCAGCTTGCCGACTCCGTCAAGCGCAACAGGATGCTCGACGAACCGGATTCCATCCTCATGATAGCCGTGTTTCAGGCGTTCTCGCCGGTAAAAAACAACGTGGTGCGGACGGGAGTCATGTACGCTTCGTCGGCAAACTACGCGCACGGCAAATCCAAAAAGAGCACCGTGGCGGCAACGCTGCTCGACCAGCATACCTTCGGCAAACTTGACGTTCATGCCGGCGTGAAGGTCATTCGCGAGTATTACGATTACTACGTTCCCGGACAGGGCTTCGGCGATGCTTCCAGAGCAGTGACCAACCGGTGGCAGCCAACGCTGTTCAACCTGAGCGCCGGCGTGTCGTACCAGCTGAAACGGAATCACATCCTGAACTTTGTACTGAACAGCGGCACGCTGCCCATTGACGGAACCGCCCTGCAACAGCTGCTCGACGCAAACGGCGCGGCGCTGAAAGACGAAGAAACCGGCAAAACGCTCACCGGATGGCTCAAAAGGGAAGTACGTACCGGAGTGGAACTCGGCTGGAAACACCACGCGGAGGCTGCCGGTCATTTTGTGTGGACATGCTTCTTCCTGAAGCAGAAAAACACGTCGGAATTTACGCGAACCCCCTACTTCGACGACAGCGACGTACTGCGCTACTACATGAAAAACATCGACCTGAACACCTGCGGCGTGGAACTGTCCTACCACAGCCCGGCGTGGAGGGAGGCATGGTCGTGCAACGGCAACCTGTCCTGCAAGTATGTAGGTCAAACGGAACATTCGAGCCGCAAGCGATATACCCGCCAGCCGCCCTTCATTGCCAACGCGGGAGTGTCGTACGCACGGAAAGCGTGGGAGGCGAACATGCAGGGCAAATACGTTTCCCGCTACACGACAGACCGCTTCCTGAAAGAGGACGTGGACGCCGGCGACTACTTCAACTTCGACGCTAACCTCACATTCGCCGTCCCGCGCACCTGCCTGCGGATATACGGCTCGGCAATCAACATCTTCGACGTCCGCTATGCCACCGTTTCGCCCATCTACCCGGACTTCGGCAGGCAATTGAAAGCGGGAGTGCGAGTAATTTTCTGAACGGAAACGCTTCGGAACGCCGCACGGGAACAGCCCGGAGGTGGCGCAGCGCAATTTCCGGTGATGCACATTTCGCCCTTGCAGGGCTGCACGCTAACCCCGACAGGGTTTGCAGGGACAGCGCAGGGACTGTTTGCCGGCAGAAAAACCGCTGTGACCGGCAAGGAAGATCCCGCAGGAACGAGGACATTTTCCGCCGGCATATTGCCATTCGCTGCGAATAGCGTTTCAAAAAAAGAATTTCCCTTTTTTTTGCTCATTCATTATTTATCATGTATATTTGCCGGCTGAAATAACAACGAAATTTTGTCCGCAATGGAATATAACACATCTCGAAAAAAGCTGGTTTTACCTGAGTACGGTCGTCATGTTCATTTAATGGTGCAGTATGCCGTCCACATAAAAAATCGCGAAGAACGCAATGCCGCCGTGCGCAATATTATCGGCGTGATGGGGAATCTACAGCCTCATTTGCGCGATATACCCGATTTCAAGCATAAACTGTGGGATCACCTGTTCATCATCTCCGGCTTCAAGCTGGATATTGACGCGCCTTATCCCATGCCGTCCCCGGAAGAGTTGGAAGAACGCCCTGCAACCGTGCCGTATCCCCAGATACACATCCGTCAGCGGCATTACGGAAGGATACTGGTGGAAATGATCCGCGAGGCAGGCAGGATGGAGGCGTCCGAAGCGCGGAACATGTTAATTCAGCTCATTGCCTGCCAGATGAAAAAAACCTACCTTGCATGGAACCGAAGCGAAATCGCCAACGAACAGATCATGCAGGATATATGGGACATTTCCGACGGAAAAATATCCGTTGAGCCGGGAAGTATCCGTCTTCCGGATACTGTGGAGACCGTTCCCTACAGCAATAATCCGAAACCGAAGAAGAGACGGCTGGTCTCTTCGAACCGGAAATAGCCTTTCAGCAAATCATGGCAACATTCAGGATAGAAGGCGGACATCGTCTGTGCGGGGAACTGTATCCGCAAGGAGCGAAAAATGAAGCGCTGCAGGTAATCTGTGCATGTTTGCTCACCGACGAAAAGGTGCTTGTTCGCAATATTCCGGACATCAGGGATGTGAATATCCTGATGGATTTACTTCGCGATTTGGGCGTTTCCGTCAGGCAGACGGGCGTGAAGGAATACGAATTTTGCGCCGCCAATGTTGATGTGGACGCGCTGAACGATCCCGAAATACAAAAAAAAACGGCTTCCCTGCGCGGGTCGATCCTGATCATCGGTCCCTTGCTTGCGCGGTTCGGCAAAGGCGTTATTGCGCGTCCGGGCGGCGACAAGATCGGGCGGCGACGGTTGGATACCCATTTCTTCGGATTTGAAAAGTTAGGCGCAAAATTTGTTTACGACCGCTCCAGCGAATGTTTCCACGTGTCGGGGAAGCCGTTGAAAGGCAGTTATATGCTGCTGGATGAAGCTTCGGTAACCGGCACGGCGAACATCCTGATGGCAGCGGTAATGGCGCAGGGGACTACCACCATCTATAATGCCGCCTGCGAGCCTTACATACAGCAGCTTTGCCTGATGCTGACCAATATGGGCGCCAAAATACAGGGAATCGGTTCCAACCTGTTGACGGTGGAAGGGGTGGAACGACTGGGCGGTTGCACTCATACGCTGCTTCCCGACATGATCGAAGTGGGAAGTTTTATCGGTCTGGCAGCCATGACCGGTTCGGACGTCACCATAAAAAACGTCGCCTACGACCGTCTGGGCGTCATCCCCCACTCGTTCGAACGGTTGGGCATACGTCTGGAGCGGCAGGGCGACGACATTCACATACCGGCGCACTCCGAATACAGGATAGAAACGTTCATCGACGGCTCTATCATGACCATCTCCGACGCCATCTGGCCCGGATTGACGCCCGACCTGTTGAGCGTGTTCCTTGTCGTTGCGGTGCAGGCGTCGGGAAGCGTGCTGATACACCAGAAGATGTTCGAAAGCCGCCTGTTTTTCGTGGACAAGCTCATCGACATGGGCGCGCGGATCATTCTCTGCGACCCTCACCGCGCCACGGTCATCGGTCTGGGCAACCGGCAGCGGCTGAAAAGTACGGTGATGACCTCGCCCGACATTCGCGCGGGCGTCGCCCTGCTCATTGCCGCCCTCAGCGCCGAAGGCGTCAGCGCCATACACAATATCGAACAGATTGACCGCGGATACGAACGCATAGACGAACGGCTCAACCGTATCGGCGCAAAAATATCAAGAATCGACGGATAAACATATTGAATTTCATAAAACGGTGACTCATGAAAAACAGCAGGATACTCATATTCTTTTTCGCGGCAGCCCTTGCGCCGAACCTCTTTCTTTCCGGACAGGAAACGGCGCGCGGCGTCGCCAAACAAACGCTGGTATATGCGGACAGGGACGGAAAGGAACTCCGCATGGACAGATACTGTCCGGAAAACATGCGGGAGAACATGCCGTGCGTGATTTTTATGCATGGCGGAAGTTTTCGCGGCGGCGCAAGGGACGCCAAATCGTACCTCGCCTGTTTCGATGATCTGGCTGCCCACGGATATACGGTTCTTTCCATCGACTACCGGCTGGGATTAAAAAACGCCAAGCCCAAAAACATGCAGGAAATCATCGCGGCGCTGAAACATGCCGTTGACATGGCGGTGGAAGACCTTTACGACGCGTCCCGTTTCGTACTGGAACATGCGGGAGAATGGAAGATCGACGCGCAAAAAATAGTGATCGGCGGTTCCAGCGCAGGAGCTATTGCCGTGCTTCAGGCGGAATACGAGCGGTGCAATCAGACAGAGGCGGCAGCACGGCTGCCTCATGGCTTCCGTTATGCGGGAGTGATCGGATTTGCCGGGGCGGTACTGTCGCAGGGCGATTTGCAGTGCAGGGAACAACCGGCGCCGGCGCTGCTGTTTCACGGAGATTGCGACCGTACCGTCCCTTTTGACCGGCTCGCTGTTGACAAGGTCAATATGCTGGGTTCTCAGGAAATAGCCCGCCAGTTGCAGGAGGCAGGCGCACCCTGTTGCCTGTACCGGTACGTGGGCAGCGGTCACGAAATAGCCAATCGCCCGATGACTGACAATTTACCCGAAATCCGCCGGTTTCTGGAACTTTGGGTCATCAACCGGCAACCGCTGATATGGAACATTCAGGTGCAGGGCGCGGAAAGAAAAGCGCCCTGTCCCACTTTGCAACTGGAAGATTTCATTCAGTCCAACTTTAAATAACTTCAATCATCAAAAATCACATGGTTATGAATAACAAATATGTATTTTATGCGGCAATCTGTTTTCTTTACACCGCTGTTGCCTGCACGATGCAACAGGGGACGACTACCTTGCCCGAAGCAAGAGGCAAGCAGGGAGAAATAGTGGTGGTGATCAGCAAGGAGTTGTGGACGGGCGCATGTGGGGATACCATTCGTTCCTGCCTGAACGAACCGGTATATGGTTTGCCGGCGCCCGAACCGGTTTTCACGCTGGTGAGGCAGGATGTTTTAACCGGCTTCACCCAGCAGGTGCGCAACATTTTGCTGATAGAGGTCAATCCGGCTGTTGAACGCTCGACGCTTAGCTACAAAACCGATGTTTACGCCAAAAGACAGCTACTGTTCCATATCCAGTCCCCCTCTGCCGACTCGCTCACGAAATACGTGAAACGCTGCAAGGATTTGCTCATCGACAGGTATCTGACACAGGACAGGGACAGCTATATTGCATACTATACAAGAATAGCCGATGCTTCGTTTGCCGGAAAAACGCGGGAGAAATTTCAGGCGGACATCGCCATTCCCAAAGAGTATTCGCTGGATGTGGAAAAAGAAGATTTCCTGTGGTTTGCACGAGAGAAAAAAGACATGCTGATGGGTATCCTGATGTGGAAGGAGGCGTATAGCTCAACCGACCGCCTGAACCCGGACAGGCTGCTCTCCAAAATGAACGAAATGTCCAAAAAATACGTACCCGGACCTTCCCCCGGTTCGTACATGGCTACCGAGTCGTTGCTTCCTCCCGCTGTAAAACAGTATGTGAAAAACAATGTTTATACGGTTCAACTGAATGGCTTGTGGCAAACCGAGAACGATTTTATGGGAGGTCCCTACGTCAACATGAGTATTGTGGATGAACGGAGAGGACAGATCGTTACCGGCGTGGGATTTGTATTCTTTCCGCGAAAAGACAAGCGGGACTATATCCGCCAGCTGGAAGCGATCCTGTACACCCTTGCGCCGGCGCAGTAATTATTTTGCGGCTTCAAAACATGCCATGCTGACCAAGTTATATCCTGAAAATCCCAATCCCAGACAGATAGAGGACATTGTGCAGATTCTCAAAAACGGGGGGGTCATCATTTATCCCACCGATACGGTATATGGCGTAGGTTGCGACATCTACAACCGGAAAGCAATCGAAAGAATAGCAAAACTGAAAGGATTAAACCCGGAAAAAGCCAATTTTTCCTTCATTTGCAAGGATTTGAGCCATTTATCGGAATATGCGCGCCAAGTATCCAACAGTACGTTCAAGTTAATGAAGCGCAACCTGCCGGGAGCGTTCACCTTTATCCTGAACGCCGGCAACAAAGTACCCAAATTATTGGAAACAAAGAAAAAGACCGTTGGCATCCGTATCCCCGACAATCCTATCGCAATGGCAATTGTTGCGTATTTCGGCAATCCCATCCTGTCCACTTCGGTACGCATGGACGACGACATGGTGGAATATTCCACCGATCCGGAACTCATTCACGAGCGGTACGAAGAATGGGTAGATATGGTGGTGGACGGCGGGCATGGCGGCTACCGGGTTTCTACCATCGTGGACTGCACCGGCGACGAACCGGAAATTATCCGTCAGGGATCAGGCATATTGGAGTTTTGATTATTTTGTTCATCATCTTGGAAAATCCCATTCATCAGATTATATCGAATTTACCGGATAAACCGGGTGTGTATCAGTTTTTGACCGAAGAAGGGAAAATCATCTACATCGGCAAAGCCAAAAGTTTGAAAAAACGGGTGTCGTCGTATTTCAACAAAGTGCACGACCGCAAGGTGAGCCTGATGGTCAATAAAGTGGCGGACATACATACCATTCTGGTGGAAACCGAGAGCGACGCCCTGTTGCTCGAAAACAACCTCATCAAGGAACACCAGCCCCGCTACAACGTAATGCTGAAGGACGACAAGTCCTATCCGTGGATCGTGGTGCGCGACGAACGTTTCCCGCGCATATACCTGATGCGTAATCCCGTTCGGGACGGATCGCAGTATTTCGGTCCCTACACCTCGGTGGTGATGGTGCGCACCCTGCTGGACATGATGAAGCAGCTTTACCCGTTGCGTACCTGCGCGCTGCGGCTGACGGAAGAAAATATCAGGAAAAAGAAATTCAAGATATGTCTCGAATACCACATCGGCAACTGCAAAGCTCCGTGCGAAGGGCTGCAATCCGAAGAAGAGTACAACGAGTCCATCTCGCAAATCAAGGATATTCTGAAGGGAAACATCGCCTCCGTGATACAGCATCTGCGGGCGGAAATGATGAACCATGCCGAAAATTACAGGTTTGAACAGGCGGAAAAAGCAAAAAACAACATCAACCTGCTGGAAAGATACAGGAGCAAATCCACCATTGTCAATCCCACCATCAGCAATGTAGATGTTTTTTCCTACGTGGAGGACATACAGTGCGCCTATATCAATTACCTGCGTATTGTGGACGGGGCGATTGTACAGTCGTACACGGCGGAACTGACCAAAAAACTGGACGAAGACCCTGCCGAACTGCTCAGTCTGGCTATTGCCGACATGCGTGGACGTTTCTCAAGCCAGTCGAAGGAAGTGATCGTGCCTTTCGAGCCGGACGTCCTGCTGCCCGACCTGACCTACACCATCCCGAAAATCAGGGAAAAGAAACAATTGCTGGAATTGTCGCAGCACAATGCAAAACACTATCAGGCGGCAAAAAAGAAACACATTGAAATAACCGATCCCGGACGACATGAAAACCGCATCATGGAAACGCTCAAGCGCGACCTGCACCTCAGCGAAATGCCCGCGCACGTGGAATGTTTCGACAATTCAAACATACAAGGCACCAACGCCGTAGCCGCATGTGTGGTTTTCAGGAACACCCGCCCCTGCAAAAAGGATTACCGGCACTTCAACATCAAAACGGTGGAAGGCGCCAATGACTATGCCTCTATGGAAGAAGTAGTATATCGCCGCTACCGCCGGATGACGGACGAAGGAGAAGCCCTGCCGCAACTCATTGTGATAGACGGTGGAAAAGGACAACTCGGCGCGGCGGTCAACAGCCTCGAAAAACTCGGACTTGCCGGGAAAATCGCCGTCATCGGTATTGCCAAACGCCTCGAAGAAATCTACTTCCCGGGCGACAGTACCCCGATTTATCTCGACAAGCGCTCGGAAAGCCTCCGCCTGATACAGCATCTGCGCGACGAAGCGCACCGTTTCGGCATCACCTTCCACCGGAACAAACGTTCCAAAGCAATGATCGGTAGCGAATTGCAAAACATTGACGGTGTAGGCGCAAAAACCGTAACCAAACTGTTGCAACATTTCAAATCCACCGCCAGACTGCAACATGCATCCGAACAGGAATTGGAAGAAGTGATCGGCAAACAAAAAACCGCCATCGTAATAAAATATTTTAATGCCCTGAAAAACAATAATAATTGAACCCAATACCAACAGCCAAAAAAATAATTTCATCAAAATTTGGCGATTTTATTTGGTAATTTCAAACCTTATGTCTATACTTGCACCGGAATTAAAGATGCCTTGAAACAATCCGAATAACTTTTTCCGATCTCGTAGTCATTTGATTTCAGGGCAAGAAAAAACTTAAAATTATCCGTTTTAAATCTTTATTTTAAAAAATTTTTATTTTATTGAATTATGTATGATATTCTCGAATTGAATACCAAACTTTTGACCGAATTGCGCGAAATAGCCAAATCAATGGGGATCAAGCGTGTAGAAATAATGAAAAAGCAGGATCTTATTTTCAGGATACTTGATCAACAGGCTATAAAATCCATAGTCCCCACGCCTCCGCCGGCAAAAAAGGTAAAAGAAACCGCACAGGAAAAAATAGCCGATACCGAGCCGACAGCAGAAGAAACACCGGTTCCTCAGTTTGCCGAACCGCCCGTGATGGAAGCGGAAGAAACGACCGAACAGGAGATTTATCCGGACGAACCGCAGCCAGTTGCACCTCCGCCGCCACCTCCGCCTCCCCCGCCCGTTTTTCAACAGCAGCAGACGGACATAGACCGCCGCAGAATACCCGACAGGAAATATCAGGACAAAAGTTTTGACTTCGACGGGATCATCACAGGCGAAGGGGTGCTGGAAATCATGCAGGAAGGATACGGGTTTCTCCGTTCCGCCGACTACAATTACCTCAGTTCGCCGGATGACATTTATGTATCCCAGTCGCAAATCAAACTGTTCGGGCTGAAGACCGGCGATGTGGTGCGCGGTCCCATTCGTCCTCCGAAAGAAGGCGAACGCTATTTTCCCCTCGTCAAGGTGGAAGACATCAACGGACGTTCGCCGGATTATATTCGCGACCGTATCCCGTTCGACTTTCTTACTCCCCTGTTTCCCGACGAAAAATTCACCCTGGCGAAAATCGGCGAACCTGCCTCGCTCTCCTGCCGTATCGTTGACATGTTTTCCCCCATCGGAAAGGGACAGCGCGGCTTGATTGTGGCGCAGCCGAAAACAGGAAAAACGGTGTTGCTGAAAGAAATAGCCAACGCCATTGCCAAAAATCACCCTGAAGTGTATCTGCTGATCCTGCTGATCGACGAACGTCCCGAAGAAGTGACGGACATGGCGCGCAGCGTGCGCGGAGAAGTGATCGCCTCCACCTTCGACGAACCGGCAGACCGCCACGTGCGCGTTGCCAACATTGTGCTGGAAAAAGCCAAACGCATGGTGGAATGTGGACACGACGTGGTGATCCTGCTGGATTCCATCACCCGTCTGGCGCGCGCTTTCAATACTATAGCGCCGGCGTCGGGAAAGGTGCTTACGGGAGGGGTGGATTCCAACGCGCTGCACAAACCGAAACGTTTCTTCGGCGCCGCCCGGAACATCGAAAACGGCGGATCGCTCACCATTCTGGCTACGGCGCTCACCGAAACGGGATCGCGCATGGACGAAGTAATTTTTGAAGAATTTAAAGGAACAGGCAATATGGAACTGCAACTCGAACGAAAACTGTCGAACAAACGCATCTTCCCCGCCGTAGATATTACCGCATCCAGCACACGCCGCGAAGACCTGCTGGTGAGCAAGGACGCCCTGAGCCGGATATGGGTGTTGCGCAATTACCTGACCGACATGAACCCGGTGGAAGCGATGGAATTTATGCGCGACAGGCTGGCAAAAACACAATCAAACGAAGAATTTCTCATTTCGATGAACGGCGAATAGCGAACACCGGCTGCCGGGCGGCAAACCTCCGTCCGGCAACAGGTAACGGCGTCCCGCTTTGCGCAACGACGCCCGGCTTGCCGTTTCCTTGACGCCCCCGCTTTATAAGTCCTGCTTTTTGTACCGGTAGTAGCAAAACGAGTAAAACAGTATGATGTACAGCAGGGATAACGCCAGATACAGCCCTTCCGGCTTGTAGTCGTGCCGTATCAGGTCTCTCACGAATGTATTGGCTATGGGCGTCAGGTTATCCGATGAAATCAACGGGACAAAATCCCCTGCTCCCAGCTTGTTGAGGTAGTGTTCAAGGACGTTTTTGAAAATGAACACGTATGAAAAAAATATTCCCGTGACAACGGCTGACCTTTTGAACAGCAAAGCGAAAAGAAAAGCCAAACCCATGCAGGACAGCGACTGTACGAACGAATAAAGCACATACCGGAACCCTTGAAAGGAAATCTCGGAACCCGACAGCCAGCCAAGGAACAATGCGGTTAAAAATATGACTGCGGTGGAAAATAAAGCCATCGCCACGATGAACAGTATTTTTGCCGTTACATATTGTCCGCGGCTTAAGCCGTCGATCACATTTTGCCGGTGCGTGCGGTAAGTATGCTCCGCGCATGTGTGCATGATGACGATCAAACCCGGTATCACCAGCAGGAAGCGGCTCATACAGACTACGTTTTGCCACACTTCGGGAAACGAAAAGAACTTGAACGGCATATTCGCGTCGGATGCCACCCTCACCAGATTGTTGACGCCGAAAACGCCCAGTACAAATAAAACCAGCAGTATCCAGAAGGAGCGGTTTCTTTTTAACTTTAATATTTCTATGCCTAAAAGATATGACAACATATTTTGTTTTGGTTTTTATTTTGTGAGTTCCAGAAATTTCGATTCGAGATTTTTGTTTTTTACCGTCAGCTTGTTGAGGATAACGCCGTTTGCGAAGCAGTGCCCGTTTACCTGTTCCGCGGTTAATTCGCCTTCGTAATGACGTATGGTGATCGCATTGTCCGACCGGCTCATTTCCAGTACTCCCGGCAGGGTTTTCAAGACATTCGCCAGAGCTTCCGCGTTTCCGGCGCCCACTTCCATCAGTGCCGTTGGTTTTTCTGCGGAAGCAAACCCGTTGCCGGACGGCAACACGCCCGATAAAGCCCCGCCAACGTCGCCGCACGCCAGCAGTTTGCCTTTTTTCAGGACGGCTACGTGGGTGCAGACTTTCTCCACTTCGTCAAGTAAATGGCTGGCGAGGATCACTGTTTTCCCCTCGCCGGACAATTGTTTGATCAGTTGCCGTATTTCGGAGATGCCTTCCGGGTCGAGGCCGTTGGTAGGCTCGTCCAGGATGATCACCCCGGGATGGTTGAGCAGCGCCGATGCAATGGCTAACCGCTGTTTCATGCCGAGCGAAAATGTTTTGAACGAGCTGTGTTGACGGTCGAACAGATCTACTTTCCGCAACGCCGCGTCGATATTTGAAAAGTCGCACCTTTTGATTTTTGCGGCTACTTCAAGGTTTTGACGCGCCGACAGGTAAGGATAAAAATTGGGCGTTTCCAGCAAAACGCCCATCTCCTTCCTGAGGTCATGGGCGGGCAGGGAGCCGTCGAAAAACCGATAGCTGCCCGCCGAAGCTTTCAGTACGTCCGTTACTATGCCCAAAAGGGTGGTCTTGCCGCTGCCGTTGGGTCCGAGTATGCCGAAAACGGAACCTTCGGGAACCGAAAACGACACGTCCGACAGCGCAGTAACCGATTTGTATCGCTTGGTGATACCGCTTAAAGTGAGTACATTCATTGTTGATAGACTTGCATGAAAGGGAAAATTTGACATCCGGCGACAAAGGTAGCATAAATATGTACATAACGGTTCTTTTTTTCCGGTGCGCCGGTAAAAACGGCAGCGGAAGGCGGGGCGTCCGGCAGAGTGAAGCGACAGAACGGAAGCATGTCCCTGTTTTCAGAACAGCGACAGCAGTTCCGTCGGGTAATCAATCACTAACTGCGCGCCGCTTTGCAGGAGTTCCTCCTTCGGACGGAAACCCCAGCCTGCGCCCACGGCATAGCATCCGGCGGCGCGGGCGGTTTGCATGTCCACATTGCTGTCGCCGAGATAGCAGACCTCGGCGGACGACAGTCCAAGCCTGCCGGCAATAAAGAGGGTGGATTGAGGATCGGGTTTGAGGGGAAAACGCTCGTCGGCGCCGAGTATGATTTTAAAAGGGCGGTCTTGCAGCAGCGCGCTGCATATCTTTTGCGTGATGGCGTTGGCTTTATTTGACAGCACGGCAAGTTTAACGTTCCACAGCGACAGGGCATTCAGCGTTTCCGCAATACCGTCGTACAGGCGGGTTTTTTTGATGTAGCACTGCTCGTAGTCAGCCCTCATGCGGGCGTGGCACTCTTCAATGATTTGCTCCGTGCGCGCCTGTTCCGGCAAACTTTGCGTCACCAGGTTCCTCAGCCCTCCGCCTACCATAAACCGGTACGCATGGTAGCTGTGGGCGGGATAGCCGCAGGAGGCAAGAATCCTGTTCATGGTGTCGCCGATGTCCTCCAGCGTGTCGGCAAGCGTTCCGTCAAGGTCAAAAATTACTGCGCGGTATTCCATAATGCTATATCAGGAAAATATGGTGATGTTCACATTCTTCCACCATGCTTTGGGGCCAGATGCTGGCTTGCGTTTCCCCGATGTGCGCCTTTTGCAGGAAGAACATGCAAAGGCGCGACTGACCGATTCCCCCGCCCACGGAAAGGGGCAGTTCGCCGTTGAGCAGTTTCCGGTGGAACATCAGATTTTGCCGATCTTCAAGCCCGCGCAGGGCTAACTGTTCGCGCAGCGTTGCCGCATCTACCCGTATCCCCATCGAGGATATTTCGAGGGCGCACTGCAAGGTGTCGTCCCACAGCAGGATGTCGCCGTTCAGTCCCCTGTGTCCGTTGCCGGTGGGGGTAGTCCAGTCGTCGTAGTCGGGAGCGCGCCCGTCGTGGAGCGTCCCGTCGGCAAGTTTGCCCCCGATGCCGATAATGAACACCGCGCCGTGCTGCTGCGTGATCAGCCGCTCGCGCTCTTTCGCCGGCTTGTCCGGATACATTGCCAGCAGGTCTTCCGAGTGGATCATGACGATCTCTTCGGGCAACTGCGGCTTGAGCGCGGGATAGTTCTCATAGACGTAAAATTCGGTACGTTTCAGCACGTTGAAGATTTTCACCACCGTCCGTTCGAGGAACTCCAGCGAGCGGTTGTTTTCCGTTATCGAAAGTTCCCAGTCCCACTGATCTACATAAATCGAATGGAGGTTGTCCAGTTCCTCGTCCGGGCGTATGGCGTTCATGTCCGTGTACAGCCCGTATCCGGCGTCGATCCGGTAACGGGCAAGCATCATCCGTTTCCATTTGGCAAGCGAATGTACCACTTCCGCCTTCGCATCGCACATATCCCTGATAGGAAAGGCAACGGCGCGTTCCGTCCCGTTCAGGTCGTCGTTCACGCCGGTGCCTTTCAGCACGAAAAGCGGCGCGGTGACCCTTCGCAACTGCAATTCGGACGACAGGCCGGACTCCACGAAATCTTTTACCTGCTTCACCGCCTTTTCCGTTTGCCGCAAATCAAGCGCGGAAGTATATGATTGAGGGAAAAACAATCTGGGCATTGATAATTATTTGGTATTAAAATAAAGAAATTTGATAATATCTTGAATTTATTTTTTATGTTTGCAAAAATGATGATTTATACTGATAAAAACAATAATTTTTATGTTTTTTCGTAATAATAAATGTATTTTATATATAATCAAGAATTTAAACACGTTAAAATAACTTTTTTATTATTTCAAAGCAAAGAAAAATGGCTGAAAAGTTTCAAATTGACACTTTGGACCGGAAAATCCTGACGATGATCTGTGCCAACGCGCGCGTACCTTTTCTGGAAGTAGCCCGCGACTGTGGAATATCGGGAGCGGCGGTGCATCAGCGGATGCAGCGGCTGATCCGTCTGGGCATCGTGAAAGGTTCCGAATTTATCCTCAACCCGAAAATCATGGGATACCATACCTGTGCCTTCATGGGCATCTATCTGGAAAAGGCAAGCATGTTCAAGTCGGTAGTCGAGCAGTTGAATGAAATACCCGAAATAACGGAATGCCACTACACAACGGGGAACTATTCCATCTTTATTAAGGTATATGCGCGCGACAACGAGCATTTGAAGTATATTCTGGTGGACAAGCTGCAATCCATTGCGGGCATTTCGCGCACTGAAACGCTGATCTCCCTCGAAGAAAGTTTTAACAGGCAAATCCCTATCGCAGGCAAATGACGGACTATATCGAAGCGCTGTGCACGCTGCACGGCGACGATACCGGCGTCGCGGAGGTAGCGGTGGCGTTGCTTGCCGAACTCGGGTTTGAAAGTTTCCTTGTTGACGGGAGCGAGGTGAAGGCATACATCAGGGACGACCTGTATGATGCCTGCGTTTTGCGGGAATGGGCGGAGGAGCACGCCGCAACGGTCGCCTCCGTGAAGGTGGGGCGCATCCCGCAGGAAAACTGGAACAGGGAGTGGGAAAGCGATTTCCCGATGACGGTGATTGCCGACCGCTGCCTGATCCATGCGCCCTTCCACCTCAACCCGCCCGCGATGGAATACACGATCAACATCCTCCCGCAAATGTCCTTCGGCACGGGGCATCACGAAACCACCGCGCTAATGGCGGAAATGATGCTGGAGGAAAACATGGCGGGGAAGCGCGTGTTCGACGTGGGCTGCGGCACGGGCATACTTGCCATACTTGCCTCCATGATGCAGGCGCGGCATATCCTTGCCGTTGACATCGACGAATGGGCATACCGCAGCGCGGTGGAAAACTGTGCGCGCAACGGCGTCCGCAACGTGGAAGTGAGGCAGGGCGACGGCAGCGTGGCGACGGGCAGGCGCTTCGACCTCATCCTTGCCAACATCGGACGTAACGTCCTGCTAAGCAGCTTCCCCCTCTTTGCCGAATGTTTGCAGGGCGGAGGCGTTTTGCAGGCAAGCGGCTTCCACACGGGCGACCTGCCCGGAATAAACGCCGAAGCCGAACGCAACGGCTTGAAATACCTCCGGCATGTTGTCCGCAACGACTGGGCGGCAGCGCAATACGCCCCGAAAGACCGCGCAGTAAAATAGATTTTACACGTCCGCTGACTGCACAGGATATGACTCCCATGGCTGTAAAATCAAGAGAAAGCTGGACGGGGGGAGCAAATATTTGCCGGAACAGATTATTGTAAACAGCAGTTGGGTACCATACTTTATGCCACTACCGGAGGAAGCAGTACATTTTTAGAACACCCAAAAACTTTTCCGGAACACCGAAAAATATTTCGGTCTATAGGTCAAAATTCAGGCTGTTTTTTAGTACCATGCTTCAATAGGTCAAAATTCAGGCTGAAAATTAGCAGGGAAATTCAAACGAACAACAATATTGATTATTTTTGCATTG
>JAISRX010000060.1 GCA_031273395.1 Bacteroidales bacterium
CCGTCTTTAAGAACAACGTCTTTTCGGACGAGGGTCAGGTTGCGCATGGCATTTTCCGGCTTAATCCATGGACCGCCCGCCAGCGCCCAGCCGGGGCAGTTATGAAACGTGAACCGCAATCCGAGCCGTTTACATTCGTTGGCGGTGTATGTCAGAAAATCCTCCCAATCGGGCGAAAGGCAATGAATGGGATTTTTGACGCCGCTCCAGTTTTTCGGTCCCATTTCACCGTGAAGGAGCAGCAGATTGGATATTCCCGCTTCCGCAAGGGCTTCCAAATCCGCCGTGATTCCTTCCTTGCTGACGTTTCCGCCGAGAAGATACATCAGCGTTCCGGGCATATACACCTGCGGCGGCGACCGGAACATTTCCGTATCGGCGTCCCCGAAAGGGCGGTCGAGTTCGTTACTTGGCGGCACCACCGGCGGCTGCGCCGATGTCCACGCTACCGTGCAAATGCAGAAAACGACTGCAATCGCACGCATCGGCAACCGGTTGTTCGTCCGGCTGCTCAACGGAATATGGATAAAATCCTTCATTTTAATGTTGTTTAAACAGATGATTAATGTCATTTGCAAAAACCGTTTCCGATCTTTGCGGTTTGAGGCGCTCCTCAGTTTATCGGACGAAAAACCAATCCTGTTCGGGATACGGTCGTTCATCTTCCGGCGCAAATGTACGAATTATTTTCTTTCAGGAAAGCAGAATAAATAAGAAGAGTGCATTTACCCTCGTTGAGGGCTTCGCCGTTCAAACTGCCGCATGTGTAAAAATCCCGCAGAAATCTTTTCATATTGCGGATATTTTCATGCAAATAAATTGACGGATGACGGATTGCCGGATATTTTATGACGTCAGCGAGACGGGGACAGGAAGCCGATGGATATCAGAAATTCATCCGCCTGCTCAATGGTTTTCCTGAAATTTTCGGCGCTCTTTGCAACATTGAAAAACCCGTGTCCCTGTCCTTCATACAGGTGCAAATCGCAACGGCTGCCTGTCCGCTCCATGACTTTCCTGTAATATTGGGCTGTTTCCACAGGGATCAACCCGTCGTTCGTACCGAGGAAGAAAACGGTGGGAGGAGCGCCTGCCCGCAAGTTATGGAGCGGCGAAAAATAAATATATTCCTCGCCTATCCGCTCATACCCGTAACCTCCCGGACCGTTATCAATCACCGGATTGAACAGTATCAACGCATTGGGACGGGCATTAACGTTCAGATCGTCATTTTCGTCATTGTATTTTTCAATGACAGCCGTAGCGGCAGCCAGATGACCGCCCGCAGAACCTCCCGACGCTACAATTTTGTCCGGATCGATATGGAATTTGCCGGCATTCGCGCGCAGGAAACGGATGGCTGATTTGGCGTCCTCTAAGGATGTAAAAGGCGTCGTTCCGTGTCTGCTCCGCACGCGATAATCGACCAGCACGCAAATCATCCCCCTTTCGGCAAAATATTCGGAATGTTGCTCGAACTGTTTGATATTTCCGCCGTTCCATCCCCCGCCGAAAAAGAAGACAAGCGCAGGATATGCCTTGTTCTCCACTGTTTCCGGATAGTAAACGGTTATTTTCAGCCGGACGGTATCCACTGTTTTGTAAACGTCCTCCCGAACCAGTTCCGGATAAGGTGTTTCAGCCTGCGCTGAAACGGTAAACATACGGAACATAAAAATAAAAAGGATTGCGGTTTTCATGATGTGATCATAAAGAAGTGAACGATTCTTTTTGTCTGAACGGTTTGAGTGGAAAGAAGTGAACGATTCTTTCTTCATCGAAACTGTTTTCCCGTATTCCGACAGGGAAACAGAGATGTGGCGCGTTGCGTCTCTGCCGTACATTCCGGGTCTTTCTTCGCCGAAACGGCGTTTTCCGTCATCGCGCAGGTGAAAATATGCCAACGTCTTTCGAGTATTCATCCGTCAATTAAATTAGTCTATCATGCACTGTTGTTAAAAGCAGGCAAATATACCGTTTTTTTTCAATTACTCAACACAAAAGAAGTGGAGAATTGCATTTAATGCCCCATTTTTTATTGGATGATGTGATCAATTTTCCATTCATTCCAACTGTTTCCAGGGATACGCATCATTTTTTGCGGAATGTCGGAAGCGCTGCGCACGTTTTCAACATATCCGCTCAGGAGCGTTCGAAACTCGTTGTCAAATTCAGGATGTTCGGCATATACATTGTGCTGTTCCGCAATATCGGTTTCCGGATTATACAATTGGACTTCAGGCAACGATCCGATGGTTTCCGCATCTTTGCCCGGACGCAGATAACTCCATCCCCCTGAACTTGGGGACAACAGCAGTTTCCACTTCCCCCGGCGCAGAGTGAAAACTGTCATTGTCTTCCGGCTCATAGCCGGTTATTGCGGCAAATGTTGCCATGAAGTCCGTCAGACGGACAGATTGCCGTTGCAGGACAGATCGCCCCAACCCTGATCATCTGCCTGTATGACGACAATATTCGGAACAGACCGGGCATGCAGTATTCCTGCCGGCGTTGCGCAACCGGTCAAACAGACCGTCCATATTTTCAGTTCATTCGTTTTCATGCCAATCGGGTAATTTCATTTTGACCGTCAAATTTTGGTGTTTATTAATGATATGCCGGTATTTTCCATTCTTTGGGCGGTTTCCATCCTTCCGGTTGACGGGGCAGCGGATCGGTAACGGCAAATGACTGGAACTCTTTCAAGGCGCGGGACAGCCGCTTAAATTCATCGGGATGCGATAATGCGACGTCGGTGGTTTCGTAGGGATCGTCTTTCAGGTAATACAACTCGCCCTTGTTCAGTTTCCACGTTTCGGTCACCAGCGCGTCCCTGCCCAGAAAGAGGATGCGCGGCGGTAACTTTTTCCCGTGAATGGCGTCCAGCACATCCGTCCCGTCCACCTCCGGAAGGTCGGTAACTCCGGCAATACGTCCCAAAGTGGGGACAACGTCCACCATGGAAAGCACCTGATCCACCTTGCGCCCGCCCTCAATTTTGCCTTTCCACCAGATGAGCGAAACACTCCGCACGCCTCCTTCCCATTCCGAATTTTTTGCGCCGCGCAGCGGTTCGTTGTTGCCGCCCGAACCGGGAGCGCCGCCATTGTCGCTCAGAAACCATATCAGGGTGTTATCGGCAATATCCTGGTCGTCAATTGCCCGGAGTATTTCAGCCACGCCACGATCCAAGCCGGTGACCATGGCGGAAAAAATCTTCCGTTTCGTTTCCTTCGTCTTTTTCCCGGAAAGGAGGGAAGTATCCGCGCCGTTTTGCAACAAATCGGCTTCCGTTGCCTGCAAGGGAGCATGGACGCCGTTGAAAGCAACGTAGGCAAAAAACGGCTGACCTTTGGCGGCTTCCCTGATAAAACGGGCGGCTTCCCCGGCTACCAGATCCACGGAATAACCGGAGTCGCGGCTTGTTTCAAAATTCCGATGCCAGTCCGTTTCGCCTTCGCGGATATGCGTAAAATAATCCAGCGCGCCGTTGTAATGCCCGTAAAATTCGGTAAATCCCCTGTTCAGCGGATGAAACCGCTCGTCGGAATGTCCCAGATGCCATTTCCCGAATACCCCTCTGCGCGTGTAACCGACGCCGCCGAGCAGATCGGCAAGCGTTTTTTCCTCCAAAGGAAGACCGCCTGCTACATTGGGACGGATGACGCCGTCGCGTATGCCGAAGCGGTCGGGATATTTCCCGGTCAGCAGTCCCGCCCGTGTGGGACTGCTGATGGAGGCGACATAGAAACGGGATAACTCAACTCCCTTTTTCGCCAAAGCGTCCAGATGAGGTGAAATAATGTCCGGATTATGGAAGCCTGTGTCGTTCCATCCCAAATCGTCCGCAACAATAATCACAATGTTGGGCGGCTGCTGTTCCTGTTTTGCCGTGCAGGAGGAAAGACCGGTCAACAGACATAACCCCAGCGGGCTGTTGTTGAACAGATATTTTGTCGATAAAGTCTTCATGATATTTGATGTTGATTTTAATGTGATTTATTTGAAAAGCAGCGCAACTTCGGATAAAGAGCAGCGCAACTTTCGATGAAGAGCAGCGCAGCTTTTGATGAAGAGTAGCGCAACTTTCGATGAAGAGCAGCGCAACTTTGAAAAAGGCGCGGCGCAACTTGAATGAGGGTATATTTTTTTAACTGTTTCATTTTTCCGTTTATCAGGGCGTCAGTTACGGTTTCCCGGCGGGATGGGCAAAGGGAGAAAATCCCTGTTCAGGATCATCCACTTTTGCAGTTCCGCCTTTAATTCGTGTTCCTGCTTTGCGTAAGCCGGATCGCCTGCCAGGTTGTTCAGTTCGTAAGGATCGTTCACACGGTCGTATAACTCGAAAATCTCCCTGTGTTCCGCAAAAAACAGTTTTGAATAGAGGGCTTCCAGCGTTCCGTTTTGATGCATCTCCTGCAGTTTTTTCCAGAACGGCTGTCCCGAAAAATCGACAGGTTCATACGGCAATTGCCACAGCGCATTGTAGATCAGTTTGTATTCTTTGGAAAACACCGTCCGTCCGAGATCAAACGCAGCCGAACCTTTCGGCAAACCGGCGCCGTGCGCTCCCCTTTCCGCAAAAATGAAGGAATGAGCGTTGAAAGCAGGGTCGGCAAATGCCGGCGTAAAACTTTTGCCGGTGATCTCGGAAGGGATCGGGCTTCCCCCGATTTCCAGAAAGGTAGGCGCAATATCTTCGCCGGAGATCAGTGCGTCGGAGATGCTTCCGGGTTTGATTTTCCCGGGCAGGCGCGCCAGCAGCGGCACATGTATTCCCAAATCGTTCAATGTGCCTTTCCCGCGCAGCAGTGCGCCGCCGTTGTCGCCGATAAACACCACGAGCGTGTTTTCCTTCAAGCCTCTTTTATCCAGTTCGTCCAGCACCTGCCCCACATATACGTCCAGACGCTGTATTTCGCCGTAGTAGCCGGCAAGGTCGCGGCGCAGTTCCGGTATGTCGGGCATTCCCGCGGGCAGGACGAGCGTCGAAGGGTCGGGTTCGTATTCTTTCGCATTATAAATACGGTGCGGGTCGCTGTAGCCCACCTGTATGAAAAACGGCTTCCCTTTGGGCGTCGCGTTGAGAAATTCCACCAGCTGGGGGAAGGCGTTCGTGTTGCCTCCCTGACGGAGGTAATCCACCCGATGCTCGAAGGTGCGCAAGCCATATTCCTGAAAAACGCTTTCCGACTCCGGCGGGTTGCGCGCTCCGTCCAGATGGAACGACCGTCCGCAGATGCCGGTATAGTAGCCTGCCTTGCGCAGCAGTTCGGGGTACGCGACAATGTCGGCGGACAAAGGCGCCGAGAAGCGGGTCATCCGTATATCCACCACCGAACGTCCCGTCATCAGCGACGCCCGCGAAGGTACGCTTTGCGGAGCAGTGGTGTATGCCTGCCGGAAAAGTATTCCCTCCTTTGCCAACCGGTCGATATTGGGCGTTTTCACATTCTTGTCTCCGTAGCAGCCAAGGAAAGGAGCGCTATGGTCGTCGGAGACAAGAAACACAATATTGGGCGCGGCAGACTGCGCCGCCGCCATTCCTCCCAGCATCAGGGCGGAGGAAAACAGACCGATGTTTTTGTACCTGCTGAAATGTTCCATTGTTTTGAATTTAAATTTGTTTATTCGTATTTATTTTAGAATTTGGATCATCCTGTTTAGATATGCCGGACAGGTGATAGTTTAAAATGAACGGAGAATTAACTGTGGAGCATGATGCGGGGAACCATCCCTACAGGGTTTGCTGTGTTCCCTGCGGTTGTAGGACGCGGCGCCCCCTGTCTCTTCCCCCCCTCTCCGGCATGGAGAGGGGGCAGGGGGGTGAGGATCTTACTCCCCGCAATCCTGTCAGGCTTAGCGATCCCCGTACCATAAAACTATTGGGCATTGGCATTCCTTTGATACTTTTTGATCAGCGGATTGGTATTCTTCCACTGGTGTTTGAGCGGATACACATTGTATTTCCACGCTTCCGCTTCAAATACCTGTGCCAGTTCCTTTACCTTTTCGGGATATTTGTCCGCCAGATTATTGACCTCGTTGAAATCTTCGCTGACATGATATAAATATGCTCCGTCGGGGTTTTCGGCGCGGTTCTTCACGCCGTTCGGGAAAGAGGCTTTCCAGCCGTCCTTATATATGGCATACGAGCCGGTCATTTCGTGGTACTGAACGGTGTGGCGTTCGGGAGCTTTCGGGTTGTCGATGGAATACGCCAGACTGACCCCTTCGATGGGTTGCTGTCTGTAGCCGCCTATCACCTCCGGTATCTTTACGCCGGCAAGTTCCACCGTTGTCGGCAGGATGTCGTTCACGTAGGAATACTGCGTGCGCACGCCTCCCTTTTCCTTTATTTTTTTCGGATAAAACAGGATCAACGGGTCGTGCGTACCGCCTTCCCACACGGGATTGCCCTTGTAATAGCGGAAAGGAGTGTTGGTGGCGGAAGCCCAGCCTGCCGGATACATCGGTTTGCTTTCCGCCGATCCCGTTGCGTCGATGTTTGCCAGATCGCGGGCAAAGTGTTGCGCCGGCGTTTCGCCCCTTTTGTTGGGCAGGATGCGTCCGTGTTCTCCCCCTGCACCCGTTGCGCCGTTATCGCCGATCATCAGCACAATTAACGTATTGTCGAGCTGCCCTGCCTGTTCGATATAATCAATGATGCGCCCTATCTCGTGATCGGTATGCGATACGAAGCCTGCGTAGGTTTCGATATGCCGCAAAGCCACCTTCTTTTCGTCATCGGACAAACTCTTCCATGCTTTTACATCCGGATGCTGCGGCGCCAGTGGAGTATTTGCCGGCACGACGCCCAATTTTTTCTGACGGGCAAGCACTTCTTCGCGATACCAGTCCCATCCCCTGTCGAATTTTCCCTTGTATTTGTCTATCCATTCCTTTGCCACCTGATGAGGTCCATGTGCCGCTCCGGGCGCATAATACAAAAAGAACGGTTTTTCGGGATCGGCTTTCTTCTGTTCGGATATGTAACGGATCGCTTCATTGGTGATCAGTTCCGTGAAATGCCTTCCCTGAGGGTCTTTCGGTTCCTGCTGCGTATCTCTGTAGATAACGGGATTCCATTGATCGCCGGCTCCCGCCTGAGGATGATAGCCGTAGAAATGATCGAACCCCCTGCCGGTGGGCCAGCGGTTGAAAGGTCCGGCTGCCGTTCCGTCCGATGTGGAGGTAACGTGGTATTTGCCCACAGCGAAGGTATTATAGCCGTTTTCGCGAAGTATTTCGGCGATGGTGCCTGTTTCAAACGGCAAATACCCGTCGTATCCGGGAGCGCCGTAAGAATTGTTGGCAAAGAAACCGAAATGTACGGAGTGCTGGTTGCGTCCGGTGAGCAATGCCGCGCGGGTAGGGGCGCTGAAGGCGCAGGTGTGCCAGTTGGTGAAGCGCAGCCCGCCGTTTGCCAGCCGGTCGAAGGTGGGCGTTTCTATCAGCCCGCCGAAGGACGACGACGCGCCGTAGCCGATGTCGTCTATCAGTATCCAGACGATATTGGGCGCTCCTGCCGGAGCCTGCGGATGCGCGTTGGGATACCACTCTTTGGTATCTTCGAGCGTTTTCCCGATCTTCCCCTCAAACTTGGGAGTGGGACTGTACTGGGCTGCCACCGCGCCGCTCAGCATGAGGGCGGAGGAAAACAAGCCGATCTTTCTTTTATTCACTATTCGTTCCATTGTTTTGAATTTAAATTTGTTTATTCGTATTTATTTTAGATACTTGGATGGTTCTGTTTAGATGTGCCGGACAGACAATAGTTTAAAATGAACGGAGAATTAACTGTGGAGCATGATGCGGGGAAGCATCCCGACAGGGTTTTCCGCGTTCCCTGCGGTTGTAGAGACGGGGCGCCCCCTGTCTCTTCCCCCCTCTCCGGCATGGAGAGGGGGCAGGGGGGTGAGGATCTTACTCCCCGCAACCCTGTCAGGGTTAAACTTCGCCAATATGCTGTTACCGTTTTCATCTTCATCAGGGATGCACTCATCATTTATTCACTCTCTTCGGTTGCCACAGAGCCGAACAGTTCAAACTCGGCTATGCGCGGATTGGTGTTTCCATTCCACAGGGAACGCACTACCGCCACCCTGATGTAACGGAACGGCGTACCGGTGTATTCCGGATATATGTCGAAGGTAAATCCGTTTTCCTTCGCATGTGTCTTGTCGGCGTCGGTGGGTGCGGTGGAGCCGGAATAGGGAAGGGTTTCGCAGTCGGCGATCTTGATCCATCCGCCCTCGCTTTTCCACGCATCGGTACCGTTGAAAACAGACCAGCTTGTCCAGTAGGCAAGGCTTTCCTGCTGGGTAGCAAAATCCGACGGTCCTCCTTTGGGCGTTTCGTTGGTTGCCCACAGTTCATACGCCCTCAGGTTCTGTCCCCCCAGTTCGTTGTTCTGATCATGCCACAGCCTGTGCTGGCAGATCACATACGACCTTCCCAGATCAATGGTGAAGTAAAGCGGTACGGTCTTTTCGGTACCGCTTCCCGCAATATAGATGGAAGGCGTATTTTCCACGCCGCCGCCCCAGAAGTCGGCGTAATTTTCGTTAAACATGTTCTCAAAATAATTCTGCCCCCCGTTACGGGAGAAATCACCGCGCCACAGGCTGCTTCCGTCGGCAAAACCGTGACGTTTCCAAAGGAACCCCGTTGCGTCCCTTGCCGGGATTTTCGTTTTTTCGAGCGGCGTCAATACGGTATCCAGCGGAACGGAATAATTGTTCCACCGGTCTTTGATCTGTATCCTGAAATTCCACGGATGGTGGGCAAACTCGCCGAATATGTATATCCCGTCCTCCGCGCCGGAATAATAGTTCATATCCGTAGCCAGACCGGTGGAATCGCTTTCCGAGTACAGGTAAATGCCGATGTTCGACCGCGTGTGGTTTTTCCACGCAACTACCACGCCTCCGAATCCGGCGGTGACCACCAGCGACCGGCGGACAAGCTCTATGGGCGCCGTGCCGGGTTTGACCCTTACCTCTAAAGGCTCCGAGCGGTTGTTGCTTTTGTCCACCGTGATGAGCCGGACAATCCGTGCGGTGGTGTCCGCAAAGCCTTCAACCAGCGTGCTGTCGGCAAACGCCGACGTATAGGTTTCGATGATCTCGCCACCCTCTCTGCGGGAATAGCGGGTGATCACCCCAAGGACGTCCGTGTCCTCCGGCGGCAGCGAATACCGGATAATGGCTCCTCCCGGCAGGCTTGTCGTATCCGTCACCCGCACCTGACCGGGCGGCACATTGTCGCGCACCGTATCGTCATAATCGGGCAATTCGGCGCATCTGTTCATGATCGCTATCATGAACATTCCCGTCAATACAAAATATATTCTTTTCATTTCCTTATGATTTTAATTGGTTTATTATTATTCTATTTATGAATGATACAAAGGCGTTTGTCCCAACTGAACTCCGGGCAGGGTTGCAAAACCTCTGCAAGTCCAAACTGAACTCCGGGCAGGGTTGCAAAACCTTCTGCAAGTCCAAACCGAACTCCGGGCAGGGTTGCAAAACCTTCTGCAAGTCCAAACTGAACTCCGGGCAGGGTTGCCGAACATTCTGCAAGTCCAAACCGAACTCCGGGCAGACTTGCCGGAACCCGGCAAGTCCAAACTGAACTCCGGACAGACTTGCCGGAACTCGGCAAGTCCAAACTGAACTCCGGACAGACTTGCCGGAACTCGGCAAGTCCAAACTGAACTCCGGGCAGACTTGCCGGAACTCGGCAAGTCCAAACCGAACTCCGGGCAGGTTTGCCCACATTTCGCAATGTCCCGATACGGCGCTTCATTTTCAATTCTCAATTCTCAATTTTCCATTTTCAATTATTCACCCCATCCCGGGTTTTGCAGGAGGTTTTTGTTTTTCAACAGGTTTTCGTACCTCAGGGGCCACAAATAATCCTTTTGCTCGAAAGTGGGTTGGTACAGGATGTTATCCGCCCTGTAAAAGTCGTCGCCGTCGCCATAGATGTTGAGACCGCGTATGGGCTGGTTCAGGTATTTTTCGGACAGTTTCCACCGCCGCAAATCCCAGAAACGGACGCCTTCAAAGGCAAATTCGTTCATGCGCTCCTGCCGGATAATGTCCTGCAAGCCCTCCTGAGTGGCGTGGTACGTGGGTTTGTCGGTGTGGTCTCTCCATGCCTCGCCTACAGTGGGAATTGCCGCCCGCTGCCTGACGAGGTTGAGCCACGTATAAGGCGAGGAGAGGTCTGTGACGCCATCCGGATCGCCGGAGGGTCCATACGCCTCGTTCAGCGCTTCGGCATACAGCAGGTACAGGTCTGCCAGCCTGATCACGGGGAATGAATACCGCGTGTAGATGGGACCGGAGGCAGTCGGTTCTATCGCCGTCAGCAAGTTCAGCATTTTGCGTGCCAGGTATCCCGTGGAGGAATGCCGGTCGTAAACAAGACCGCCCAGGCTGCTGTACTGGAGATGAGTGGTCTTTAATGCAGCGGCGCTGTATGTGCCGTTTCCGTAATACAGGCTGCCGTCGAAGGTGATGGCGCCGTAAAAACGGGGTTCGCGGTCGAAATGCAGCTTGAGCGTGGTGTGGTTGTTGGCGATATAGTATTGATGATCCGTGTCTGCGCTTGTTTGCGTCCGCAGACCATACGGGTCGTCCCTGCCGCTCCAGTCTTTGTCTTCGTTGATGGGGACGCCGTTTTTGCTGTAAAACTGTTCCACGATATGCAACGGGGGCGCATCGCACATCAGCAGGGTGGACGCTTTGTTGTCAAGGGTGAAGGGAGGTAAAGAAATCCTCTGTAGCATGTCGGGGTTGCTTCTGGGCAGTTGTCCCCAGATGATTTCCTGATTCCAGTGCGTGGTGGCGGCGCCTCTTACCTGCGTGGCGTCGAGAATTTCCTTGGGTACCAGCCCGCCTGCCGCAATATCCGTTGTGTTGATGTCGAAAAGGACATGCCCTGCCGAGTCGGCATACTGTATGGCTTCCCATACCGCATTTGCCGCCCTTTCCCATTTGGCTCTGTCGGGTTCGGTATTGGCGGGGAACAGGCTTACCCCGCGGTTGTCCGTCCGGTTGTTTTCCGCATAATACGGATTGCCGTTGAACAGGCGGCTTGCCGTCAGCACCAGCGTCTGCGCCTTCACCGCTGCGGCTATCGCCTTGGTGGGACGTCCCAGATCGGTGGTGAAGTTTGCCACCATGTGTGGCAGGTCGGGGATCGCTTCATTCAGCGTCCTGACGATATAGTCGGCTACCTCGTCCACCGGTTGGCGGTACACCTGCACGGCGTCCGGGTCGGCGCTGATGGGCAGGTTTTCGTCAATAATCGGAATGGGACCGTAGCACCGCAGCAGCCAGAAATGGAAATAGGCTTTCAGGAACTTGGCTTCCGCTATCCACCGGTTTCGTTCATCCACCGGAAGATCGCCGGGCAAATACACCTTTTCCAGAAAGATGTTGAGATCGCTGATGGCGGTGAACATGGTGATGCCGCCGTCAAGGTTATAGCTGTCCTGCTTGCTTGCCCAGTAGTTGCCGATGGGCGTGCTGGTGTTCTGCTGTCCCTTGGCAACCTGCCAGAACCTGATGTTCAGCACATCGGTGGACACGTTGTCGAACAGCCATACTTCGTCGCCGCCAAAAAATCCCGGACAAACCAGCGGGTTGGAAAAGACCGGCAAAAACGAATAGCATCCGTAGAGGTAGGCTTCCGCGTGGTTGCGGTCGGCAAAGGCATGTTCGATGGTGGCGATGTTGTCCGGCACCACATCCAGATAATTGCAGGAGGGCATTGTGCCGGCGGATAGGATAACGGATATTCCGAACAGGATATTTTTTATTACTCTTTTCATTGTTTTTAAGAATTAATTTGTTTGTTTAAAATGCAACATTGATACCGAGATTGATGACCCGTTGAAGGGGATAACCCAGTCCGTTACCGCCCATTTCCACGTCCCAGAGCTTGAATTTGGAAAACAGGTACAGGTTGGTGCCGCTTGCATATATGCGTACCCTGTCTATCTTCCACTGTCGGGTGAGTTTCAGCGGAAGCGTGTAGCCCGCCTCCACGCTCTTCAGGCGCAGGAAACGACCGTCGCGCATGAACCATGTGTGGTATTTCGGGTTGCCGGCGTCCGTATTGATGTTGTTGTTGGCGATGGTATAAGTGGAAAGCCGGGGCCAGGCAGCGTATGGATTCTGGTTGGTTTCCGACCAGTAATCGTCGGCGATGAACTGCGACAGTCCCGTTTCGGTAGCTGTTTCATTGTCGCTGCTGCTTTTATCCTGATTGATAAACGTGCCTACAAAGGGCGACATGGCATTGGCGTTGATCCAGAAGGAGGAACGACCCGATCCCTGAAAAAAGAACGACAGGTCAAACCCCTTGTATCCTGCGGAGAGACCGAAACCGTAGTTGATCTCCGGCGTGGTGGGATAGCCGATAGGCACTTTGTCGGCTTCATTGATAATGCCATCCTCGTATATGTCCTTGTATTTGATGTCTCCGGCGCGGTATTCGCCAAATTCCTGACGGGCGGAATGTGCGATTTCCGAATCGTCCAGAAACAGCCGCTCGGCAACGTATCCCCATCTTTGGGAAATAGGCTGTCCCTTCCTTGACCGCCACGGCTGTCCCGCTTTTTCGTAATCGGGTTCTTCATAGAAGTCGAATACCGAGCGGGCGTAGGTGAAGTTGCCCCTTGCCGTGAACCATACGTCCGTTCCTATGGACTGGTTGTAGTCCACCGAAATGTCCACCCCTTTGCCGTTTGCTTCGCCCACGTTCACCTTGGGGGTACTCCACAAGCCCATAGTACTCGGCACATCGGCGCGCGGTTGCAGGATATTGACGCGATGCTCACGGAACAGGTCGGCAAGTATTTCAATCTTGCCGTCCAGCAGCCCCAGTTCGATACCAAGGTTACTCTTGTAGGAAATTTCCCAGCCGATCTCCGAATTGGGGTAATTGCTGATCGCGATGCCGCTTCTCGTTCTGCCGCTGCCGTTCACATTGTATCCGGTGGAATATTCGCCGCCGCCGCTAAGGTTTATCAGTGAAATATAGAAAAACCGCTCATTGCCGATTTCATCATTGCCCACCAAACCGTAAGTACCTCTGACTCTCAACTTGCTGACATATTTGTTCACTGCGTTCCATTCTTTCCAGAAGGCTTCGCTGGAAATGCTCCATCCCAGCCCGAACGAGGGAAAGAAGCCCCAGCGGTGTCCCTTGTCGAATTTTTCCGAGCCGTTGTACCCGAAGTTAAATTCGCCGAAGTAACGGCTGTCGTACCCGTAGGTGAACCGCCCGGAAACGCCGAGATTTCTTTTCGGCAGGGATTCCGCAAGGGTATTCGCTTCGGTGGTCAGCGATGTGCGGAGAATGCTCACAATCATACCGCTCACGTCATGCTTTTTCCCGAATGTGCGGTTGTAGGCAATGGATCCTTCGGCATAGAAAGCGCTTGCCACTGTCGATGTTTTGTCTCTGCCGGTATCATAACTCAAGGCTTCGTCTCCGGCATAACTTCCTTCCGAGTTCAGTTCCCGCAGGAAATACTCATTATTCTCCTTGTCGTATTTGATGATGCGGTAATAATACGGACTGTAGGCTCTCGACAGGCTGAACGCGGCGTTCCGGGTGGTATTTCCCAGTGCGCGCGCGGTCAAACCCTTCACCCATTGCCCGAAATCCTGCTTTAGTTCAAACTGCGCCAGCATCAGAGTGGTGCTTTCCTGCCGGTAGCCTTTCACTAATTCGGCATACGGGTTCAGGTACTTGACGGTGGTGCCTCCGAAGAGAATATGGTTGACATGGGCGTAATTCCGGTCCGGCTCGTAATAGGCGGGGAAACGCACCGGACTTACCTGAAGCATCTTCTTGTACATGTCGTTGCCGCCGTTGATGGGACCGTTGTAATCGTCGAAGGTGCCGTGTATGCGGATAATGGCTTCGGTGGACGGGGTGAGATTGATGTTGACGTTCGACCGCACCAGATACTTTTTCAAGTCTATGTTATTATTGAAACTGTTGCGCCTGTCCACCTTCAACACCCCGTTGTCCTGCGCAAAGGAACCGGCGATGTAATACCGCGCCACCTTTCCGCCGCCCGATATGTTGATGTTTGCCCGCTGATTGGAGGTAACGTTCTTGGTGAGCATGCCCATCCAGTCCACAGCGGGATACACGTAAGGGTTGACGCCCGCAACGGTGTTGGCAATATACTCGTCGGAATAGGGTTGCGGCTCCTGTTCCGCTCCCTGACTGCGGGTTCTGCGGGCTTCATTGTACAGCCGCATGTAAGTGGCGGGGTCTGCCATTTGAATTTTCGTGGTGGGCGCCGACCATGAATTTTCAAAACGCAGCGACACTTTCGCCGCCCCTTCCTTGCCTTCCTTTGTGGTAACCAGCACCACGCCGTTAGCTCCGCGCGCGCCGTACAGGGCGGTGGCGGTGGCGTCCTTCAGGATGGAGAAACTCTGAATGTCGTCCGGATGCAGGCGCGCCAGGTCGTTGGTGGTCACTTCCACGTTGTCGATCAGGATCAGCGGATCCACCTTGCCCGTCCCGAAAGTGGTGATACCGCGAATGAAAAACTGCGCGTTGTCCTGTCCGGGTTCGCCGCTGGTCTGGTAGGAGATCACCCCTGCCATGCGTCCGGCAAAAGCGGTGGTCAGATTGCTGGAAGGCACGTGCAGGTCTTTCACGTTCACCGTCTGTATGGACGAAATCACGCTTTCCTTCTTTTGCTTCCCGAAAGCGACGATGGTGACTTCTTCCAGTTCATTGGCTTTGGGGATCAGCGATATGGTGATTTCGCCCGACTCGGTAACTACGATTGATGTGGACCGGTACCCGATAAAGGATATTTCCAGTTCGTCCAGCGGCCTTGCGGTAATCACGAATGTACCGTCCAGATCGGTTAATACTCCGCGGGTGGTACCTTTTAACTGTATGGTAACGCCCGGTAACGGCTCGTCATTCTCGTCCAGCACAACGCCTTTGATGGTGATCGACTCCTGTAGCGAAACAGGATTGCCTGTTTTGTCGTTCCGGGTGAATTTATCGCCTGCCGATACCGGACGAAGGAAAAAAACGCCCAAAACAACGAAAAAAATGCATGATTGCATGATATTTACTTTAAAATACATACCTTTGTGAGGTTTTAATGATGAATTACTTTTTTAATTTTTCATTTTAACTTTTCTCCTGTCATCTGTCCGAACGCCAATCCCAACATGATGGCAGAGAGATCATACTTCGGGTGGTTGCCCTTACAGGCAGCCACTCTTTTATTTTACCCGCTTATGTTTCACTTATCATATTCTTAATGGTAAATCTATTGATTTGGTGTATATATTGAGGCAAAAAACAACTTCGCTTTTCGCGGATGATACGCAAAAAGACCCACCTCCTTCTCTTTGGCGGGAAAGCGATCGGGGACAACAGCACAACAGCCGCAACACGGCAGGAAACCGTTTTGCGGCAATATTCCCGGACAGAACATTCCCTGTCCCCGTATTTACAGGGATTTGAGAGACATTATATGTGACAAAAACAGACATAAATTTTCAAGACTTATTTGATATCAATACTGATTATAAAATTACGGGACAAAAGTAGAGGGTGAAATTGGGGTGGACAATACCATATTTATGGTATTTTTTAGAAGGGGACTTGTCATTTTCTGATTTAGGTTGACTGTTTACGGACTTATCGCGTAGAAAAGTTGACTCGGATTTGTACTAATAACTGATATTTGTTTACTTCAAACTGTTATGCCTGATATTTGTTTACTCGTTGATTTTTATCGCTGTCAGGGGGGGGGGCCTTCCGGGCTATGCCCTCCAGTCAACCCCTGACAGCGCTGGCAAAGGTAACCCTTTTTCAGCGTTTTCCAAGCCCTCCATTCGATTTTTTATAGCGATAAGTCTGTAATCTGTCCATCTTTTATCTATTTCTCCGGTGCAGGCGGCTGCCTCCACCGGTGTCATCATGTCAATACTCATGTGCGGTCTTTCATGATTGTAAATCCTACCGCCACAGTGACAAAGGCGCTTTAACGCTACTGTTAAAGGCGCTTTAACGCCACTGTTAAAGGCGCTTTAACGCCACTGTTAAAGATGGTTTCACGCCACTGTGAAAGGTGGTTTCAGGATTTTAAATCCTGTTAGGGTCTGACGCATCCGCCGCACCGGTACGTGCGATGGTAAAAACGCTGAATGCCACGTCTATACGGCGACAGGGCGTTTGTTTTGCAGGGCAGTCCCTGCGAGATTTTTACACATCCTCCATACATGCGACAATTTGAACGGCGAAGCCATCGCCGAAGGTAAATGCACCCGGTCTTTCTCAACCATCAATCAATATCCGTCAAAAAAAAACTCACCATTTGCATCATCCCAGAATGTCCATTGCCGGTATCCCCGTATTGAACTTCGATTGAATGACATGTGCGGAGACGGGTACGACCTCCGGGCAGGTCGGCGATGAGGGCGAGGTTTCCTAATGGACATTTTTGAGATTATATGACAGTCAATTCCTGTCCGAATATCACTTGCGCCTGTGTTGCTTTATCTCAGCCATCACATCAGCTTCATCGAATTTGTTTTTTGATGCGATGGTTTCGCCACAGCGAAAGATATTTTGCCACGTCTGTTGGCGTTCAATATATATTCTTGCCGCATTCCGTATTAATTCGGAACGCGAGCGAGCTTCCGCCCGCGCAACCTGATCGATTTGTTCCGGTAAATCGTCCTGAAAAGTAATATGGACAGTCATCCCTTAATCAATTACGATGGAATGATTATTTTACAAAGATGGTGCAATTTTTTGTAGATCCCCACCTGTCAACCAAAATGATCTTTCAAACATAAAAAACGCCATTTACATGATGCGGGAGGTTGAAAATGGACGGCAACCTGCTCTACCGCCCGCAAAGTAGCTTTTATTGCTCATCTGTCAAAGGGGGTAGGAGATGACTATCGCGTAGAATGAATACACATAGAATAAGGAACAAACAAAAAATATCTTTGCTTCCCAATATATTTTACGGATATTTCTTATTTCGTCCGCACAGGCTTCCGCTCCATGTTTTGCCTTCAGTTCCCGTAGTCTTTTCGGATACGATTTACCCGCTTTTGATATCGGCAAAAACATAGTCCAATAGTAAAGAAAAATGAAACCCGTGAGTATGTTTGCAATCAGTTGAACCACAGGGTGAGATATACCCCAACATCCCACAGACACAATAAAAAGCCAAATACCGTATTTGTTTAATGGCGCATAATAGCGTCTCATGTCCTTGCGTAATCGCTTAAAGTCTTTTTTAATATTATCCATAAATTTTTTCTTTTAACTTACATTTAACTTGCCGCAAAGATATAAATATATTTAAGTTTCCCACCCTTCAAACCCCAGTAAATCAAGGATAAAAAAACAGAAAAAAGTAGTGATAATTCGATATAATTTGCTAATTTTGTGATAGTTAGAAACAAAATTACAAAT
>JAISRX010000072.1 GCA_031273395.1 Bacteroidales bacterium
CAGCAAGGCTTTGCGGGTATTTTCACCCGATTGCAGGTCGATGACCGTTGCGCCGCCTTTCTTCATCGCCGCCGCCTTTTTCATTACCTCCGGCGTTCTGCCGCTGTGAGCAGGCAGTACCAGCACATTGTAACTCATCCCGTCCGGCAGAACGATTTTACCGTCCTTTACCTTCATCCGTTTAAGAATCACCTCCGTATTGCAGACGTCGTAGTCGTAGCCTTCGCCCAGGTCTTCATGAATATGTTTCAAGGGCACCTGATTGGGCACGTTGTCGCCGTAATAATAACAGACATCGCCAACAAACAGGCCCTGCGAGAGCATGAACGAAACGCGGCTGTTCCACGTCATCAGTGCAGGCGCCTGCTTCCACCATGTAACATTCGGGTTGCAGTGCGTACCGGCGAAGTATTCGTTTCCGGGTTTGCCGGCTTCTTCGGGCGAATGGGAGAACGTGTGTATTACCAGCCGGTTCAATCCTTCGCAATAGGCACGGTCGAACGTCGGTTTCATGTATGCAAAATCTTCTTCCCAATGCAAGCCGATGCTGGTGGGACCTTCCGCTTGTACAAAGCGATGACCGTAAATGTGTGCTGCCGAAGCAGGCTGTTTGACATAGAAGCGTCTGTCCGGCGTAACGCGGTGCGTGTTGGCACGTATCCAGAACTCGCCCATCGGGACGTCGTTCAATCCTTCGTTTTTTAGCGCATCAATCGGGGCGGGATGGGGTCCGCCGCTTTCGGGATGGACGCCTATCCCGTCGCTGTGAGCGCGGTCGCGGAAACGCTTGTAGTGATTTTCCCAAATCAAGTCGGCTATCGTGCGGCGAAAGTCATAAAGAAAGTGGTTGGAGGCGTCGCGGCTTTCGACGATCCGTCCGGTAATCACGGGAAGATAGGGCAGTATATCGTAGCCGTTCGCCTTCTTGAAAGCCTGCTCGAAACCGTTCGTCCAGTTTGCCGCGCCGAGTTCCCAACTGTCGTCGTGCAGGAATTTCAGGCTTTTGACGTTTGCCTGCTTCAAATCGTTTACCGCGACGGCAGCCGTATGGTCGTATTGCAGGTCGGTGGCTTCGACGCTCATGTAATCCACTGCCAATCCGCCACCGCCCGGGCTATGCGTCGATACCTGTATGCCCGTGCCGGTATATCCAAAGCGCATAATCAGGTATTTTCCTTCCGGCGCATCCCACGTGATATTTCCGTCGGCATCCATCCGGTCCGAAATATCCGTTACGCTGCTCAGGTACGTGTGGCAGTCGTTTTCGGGCGACAATTCTTCCTTGAGGAATATTTCCCAGTCGTATCCCAGTCCGTTTTTCTTTCCGGGTATGCCGATGGAATGGACGGCTTTCAGCCGGAAGTTTTCCAGCGGTTTCACCGTGTCGCTTCCGTCGGTCAGTTTGACGGCAAGGACAGCCAACGGCTGATAAAAGGGTTTGCCGGCGCTTTTGTCGTTCAGCAAACCGGCGGGCAGGGGAAGCCGTTCGGATATTTTTTGGGAACCTTCGACGGTGATTTCGCTCCATACTATCTTCTTGGCTGTATGTTCGGGTGTCACCCAGGGACCTCCGTCGTTCCATCCGCTGGTGATGTTCATGCTGAGTTCAATGCCCAGACTGTCGGCTACGCGGCAGGCATACACAAAAAGTTCGCGCCATTCGGGCGACATGAAGACGTGTCCGGCAGGCGTCCGTTCGGTAGTCGTACCATACGTAGTTCCGGCTCCGCAGGCGGCGTCAAAAAGGATGGCGCCATGAATACCGCTCTTTTTCATTTCCGACAAATCGGAAAGAATCCCCTCCTTCGAGGCATTTCCTTCGAGCCACCACCAGAATACGCGCGGTTTGGCATAATCGGGCGGCGAAACAAAATCGGCTTCCAAATTAACGGAAGACGTAAAATCGGGTTCGTAACTTGCCGTCTGCGTTTGTTTGACAGTGCATCCGGCTAAAAAAAGACTGAGGTAGATAAAATTTTTTTTCATTGTTATTTGATTTATTCCAAATTATTCCAATCTATACAATTTCGCGACAATCATTTTCCGAACAGGAAGACATGTCCGATACATCATCCGATAATTTTTCAGATAACTGTTCATCCGATAAGGCACGAGATTTATTTATTACCCTGATTTTCCTTACTTCGGATTTTTCAGTTACCGGCATTATTTCCACTTCCATATCCCATGACTTCAGGAAATGAAGTAACCTTTCCAGTTTCTTTTTTCCTATATCACTTTTTAAAATCAATTCCGTCATATCAAAAATATTTAAAATATTACCGTACAAAGGTATCTTAATTCGTAATTGATTACATCGCAGGCGTTAATCCTTCAAAGCGGACATTCCATGAACCGTCGTCGGGAAAACCGGGGGCATGTTTGTCGGGTGCGCCGTCCCAGCCGGCTGCCATCAAACCAACAGCATAGAGCAGTCCGCCGTTGGACGGAAAATAGGGAAATGGACCTCCGGTGCTCAATCCGACCTTGTTCATTCCGTTTTTGTGCGATGCGTGAAGCAATACATCGACGGCAATATCCGGTCTGTCGTTTTTCGCTGCTGCCATTGCCATCATTGGAAAATCCCAACCCCAGCATCTGTTCCAGTTCCATGTTGTCCAGACTTTTTCGACGGTCTTTTTTACGACATCAGGGTCGGCGCCGTCGTAAGGCAACATGCCGCCGGGTCCGATGAGCGAAGGATGTTCCCAGTTCATTTTCGTATAAGTGTCGGGCATATTTTCCTGTTGAAGATAAACGCCGTCCTGCTGCGGCAAAGGCGCCAGTTTTTGAATCACGTCGTTCCATTTTTTCTCACGTGGCAACCCAAGTCGTTCGCGCCATGTCTGTGCCATACGCAAGCCGCTTCGCCAATACGACAGTTCAAACGTCGGATTGAATGTTGTGAGGTAATTGGAGTTTTCCGGCACCGTCGCCAATGGCGGACCGAGTACATAACGATTCATAGCCTCATCGAAAAAGGCAAAATCAACCATAAACTCCGCTGACTCCTGAACGATGTCACACCATTTTTCCAAAGTTTTTTCGGTCGGATTAAGTCTGTATTCCAACTCTGCATAAAAAATCGGGTGCGGCTGTTGCCAAATCAGATACGGACCGGTTCCCGACGGCGAATCTTCCGCTTCGGGTCCAATCATTTTGGGGAAACGAGCGCCGGTGAATCCCTGCGACCGTGCAAGCGCTTGTGCTTTGGGCAAAATATCGCGATACCAGCCCAAACTGCGGTCGAACAACGGGAAACGTCCCCACAAGGCGTAATGCGCCCCGTGCCACCAGTGCATCTCCAGATGAAACTTGCCGTTCCATCCGTTGTTGAACAGTCCGCTTTCCTGCGGCGGCAGCGAACCGGCTTCATTGACCGCAAGAAGATATTGCGACAGGACAACGCGACGTTCCAGTTCTTTCCACCGCGGGTCTGTGCTTCCGGAAAGGTCAACGGCGCCGCCGGTATGCCAGAATTTTTGCCAGTGGACTTTGGACGACCGAAAAGCAGTTTTGGTTGCCGGAAGTTTCCTGACGGTCGGCTGTTGCGAATATTGCACTGTGAAACCGAAGGTCATCGATTTTTTAGCGGGCGTCAGGACGAAAGTATGCGGTTCGGCTTCGCTAAAAGTTGCTTGACCCTCCCAACTCCATGCCGCATGATACGTTGTTGTATCGACTTCCCTGACAAAATCAATCCGTTGCTTGGATTTGTTCAATATTGTACGGTGAGCATCGGGTTTTGTCCAGTCGGCGCCCGTTTTGCCGTGATGTCCGTAGGGAAACGCCCACTCGACCTGTAACCGTCCCGCTTCAAGCAGCGGCGATTCAACCTGTACGGCAAGCGCTCCCGTTTCCGGTTCGACGCAAGTCTCCACTCGAACGGTAATGCCGTCCACTTCATACCGGCTCTCAATGATTCCCTGCCAAAGGTCAAGCGTCTGGTTGATTTTACCGACGTTGTCAGGCTTAATGAATTGACCGTCGTTGCGTTTGATTAAAAACCGCAATCGTCCGAGGTTCATACGGTGCGGATTTTCCCGCATCCACGCATAAAGTTGTTCCTGACCTTTTGCCGAAGTTCGATAAGGGAGTTTGCGTCCGTGAAAATCGTGTTCTTCCAATATGAGGGCGGAATATTCGCTTTCCACCGGGCAGGAAACAGAATGCCATCCCCAGTGGGACATGGTATTTCCATAAAATGTTTGCAGTCCGGTGGCGTCAATGCCGAAAGCTATTTCGCCGTTGCCTACCTGAAGTAGTTCCGCGTCCGACAACTTGTCGAGTTGAATGGTGTGCCGCTTGACGAGGGCTTCCCTGTCGATGGGAACGATTTTTGTGTTTTGTGTAAAAAACTCCGGACACATTAATATTATCAAGATAACTGCTAAAACTATTTTCCTCATTTTGTTGCTTGATTAAATTATTTTTCAATTACGAAACGATGTTTCCCCGAACCGATGTCCACTTTCACGAAATCGCCCTCAATCGTCCCTTTTTGAACCGTGTTATCCACCGTTAATTTGTATTTGGCAGAGAGTTTGGGCAGCTGGATTTCGCCAATGCTGTTTGCGGGTATTTCTACTTCCAAAGAGAATTGTTCGTTGGGCTGATTGTCGAAGGCGACGCGAATATCGCCGCGAACGGACGGCACTTTGATTTCCGCATGTTGCAAGGTGGCGGGCTGAGGCTTGATCCGTATCTTTTTAAAGCCGGATTCGAGCGGTTCTATTCCCATCAGTTTGCGGGCGATAATGTTGCCGGCGGCGGCTCCCCATATATGATTCCAGTCCTGATTGGGTTTATATTTGTTGTCCCATGCTTCGAGAGAAATGGTGGAGCCGACGCGAATCATATTGTACCAGCTGCGGTCGCCGGTTGACGAGAGCAGTTGCAGACCAGAGTCGGCGTCAGGGGTCTTGTAAATGGCGTCAAGCAAAGCCTGCGCGGTATATACGCTTCCTGCCATGCCGTGGCTGCGGATGAAATCAAGTATTTTCCGGCGATTCTTCTCCGGCGCTATACCGTAAGCCAGCGGATAGACGTTGGCATGGAGCGAACTGTGGTCTGTGCCGATGCCATCGCGGTAAAGACCTGTTTTGGGGTCAAGCATCAGTTGATTGATTCGTTCCTTCACCCGCCCGGCGTCTTTGGCAAATTGCGTTTGCTCTTTCGTTTTGCCCAGAGCGCCGGCAATTTCGCTCATCAGGCGTAATGCCTGATAATGATAAGCATTGACCACGGTGTTGTAATCGGTGAACACATATCCGTCGGATTCCCTGACGGGCCAGTCCACTATGTCGCGAAAATTCTTGCCTTTGTAGTGTATCGACCTGAAAAATTCCGGCGTCAGTTTGCCTGTTCGCGTGCTGATTAGCCCGTTCATTTCGGTCAATCCTGCAAGGGTTTTCATTTTCCATTCTTCATAATATTTCTGCAAAGACGCCGGATTGCCGCTATAGAGATAGTCCGCCCATATCATCAGCACCTCCTGCATAGCCCATTCGGTAGGCCATGTGGGGGAAAAGATGAGATATTCGAGGCTGTAACGGGTAAATTCATACCGCCGGTCAACGGCATAACGGGTCGGCTGACCGACGATGATATCTCCTTCGTAAGGGATGCGTTCACGGTCGCCATCGACAAACATACCGGGAAAGGAAAGGGCTTTGACGGAATATTTGCAAAGTTCCCATATCTGATTTAACACCGTGTCCGACGAATGAAAGGCGGAGGCGGTATCGTCGAACGGATAAGTTACCGTTTGCCGGACAACCTCTCCCCCAGCCCTTCCCCGCAGGGGGAGGAGAGAATAACCTTCCACTTCGCAATAGCGAAACGGCATCACTTCGCCGGTGTAGTCGGGCATCAGGACTGCGCGTACGCCTATTCCGTTGGAGGCAGGGTCGGTGTCCGTGTTTCGTTTATCTGGACGTATTTTCAGCGTGTAGGTATGTGTGCCGGGCATCAGCGGCAGTCTATATTCGGCATAGCGGATGGTGGCTCCCGGATGACGGTTCACCTGCCCGTCTTTCGCACATTCGCCCAGACGGACGATGACCGTATCCGTTTCCCTGTCGGACGAGAGCGTCAGTTTCAGCCTGCCGAACGAAGCCCTGCCGAAGTCGATGAACGAATGTTTTTCCCCAAGCGGTTGTATCTTTACCGGCAGTTCGTCGCTCACTTGCAAGGGGTAGCGGGCGGTCGATCCATCCAATTCCTCGGCGGTGATGAAACTTTTGACTTGAGAAAACGGGCTTTCCGTGCCGTGATTGTCCCACGTTTTCACTCTCCAATAATAAATGACGGAAGGTTTTAACGGTTTTCCGCTGTAAGGCACGGCTACGGAATTGTCGCTTTCCGTGCGTCCGCTGTCCCATAAATCGGCTTTGTCTTTGGATAATAATTCCCGCGATGTAGCAACCAGAATTTGATAAGCCGTTTGCAGGGTATTGGGCTGGTTGCTGTTTACAATCCAGCCAAGCATCGGTTGTGCACTGCGGATTTCCGCCAACTGATACCGCTCAATGGCGACGGGCAATTCTTCCAATGAGATATTGGACGGATAGCCGTCGAGAAACACACGGCCGGTATGTTCCAACAAGTCGGTGGCGAGATGCGTGGGCGCTTGGGCGACACACAATCGGATAATAAATAAGAGAACAATGTTTAATGATAAAGTACGCATATATATTTTTCAATTAAGTAAACTTCTAAAATTTATTTTCACTGTTTGATTTTTCAACAGGCACGAAGTCCGTAAATGCCAATTGAAAAATTGGGACAAAGATGCAGATTTAATTTGCATAAAAAACAATTTTCTGCTTTTTTTGCCGTCGCCCGGGCGATTGGACTGTTTTATTTTTTACCCAATCGCCAGGGTGATAGCATCAATTTCATTTTTTCGTCTCATCGCTTTTGGGGGCGTATTTCAGTCCCTAAACCCATTCTTGATGTTTTAATTTTTTTATCAAATCCGACAAACCTTGTCAAACCTAACAAGGTTTTAATCCTGTTAGATTTAAAGGGTTGTCGCCGTTATATTTCACTATTCGTCAAACCTTCCGAAGAACCGGAGTTCGCCGAGCATGATCTGTCCCTGGTCGGTGGTAGTTCCTTCCACCCGGAATCGCAAATAGCGAAAGGACTTGTTCGTCATGGAAGGATCTATGTCATACTGGAATCCATCCTGTATGAATGTCTGGTCTTCCGCTGTTACCTGTCCCGCCACATAATGTGTTGCTCCGGAAGGGAACACCAGCCGGTATTCGCCGAGTTTTTCCCAGTCGTTCATCCATTCGCCGGTTCCGTTTATCTCGACGCTTGAGCATGTTTCCCATTCCGTCCAGTATTGCAGACTGGTAACGAGATCGCCCGTAACGTCCACCGGTCTGGGATTGTTGGTACCCCACAGCGAAAATACATTAGGCATTACTGCCGAACCGATGGGACTTCTGTTGCCCATCCACATGGTGAAACGGCTGTATGAAGCCTGTTTTCCCATGTCGATGGTAAGATAGTACGGGCAGAACAATATGCTGGGAGCCGCCGGAAAAATTAAATTTGAAAAATTGACCATCTGACTGTAGCCACCGTAAAGCGTACCGTCGGTGATTGTTCCGATGTTACCGCTGTTGGCTCTCGAAATGTCTCCCCTGTATATGGCGGTATTATCGTCCCATCCGTAATATTTCCAAATCACCTGATTGTATTCATCGCGTCCGAATATATTTTCTTCCGTCATCGGCGTCAAAGCCGTTTCCAGCGGGGCGGCATAATTGTTCCAGCGGTCGCGTATTTCCACCCTGAAATCAGTGAGGACATCGCTCAAACCTCTGAATGAATAACTGCCGACCTCCGAATTCGAATAGTGGGTATCATAGGGTTGCATGTATCCGGTGCTGTCGGCGACATAGAGCGTAATGGCAATCTCCTTTTTCTTGACATTGTCCCATGTGAGATACAGTCCTCCAAAAGTCTCGTTCACACTCAGCGTTTGCCTGACAAGTTCGACGGGAGGTGTCAGCGGACGGATTGCCACTTGAACCGGAACGGATTCATTACCGCTTTTGTCGAGAGCATACAGTGTTACCGTATGTTCCTCCGTGTTGCCGTAGCCTTCCAGTGTGATGTCGTTTTTTGAAGCCGACGCATACGCCTCTCTCAATTCGTCGTTACTGTCCAATGAATACACTGCCTTGACGCCCAGCAAATCATTGTCGGCGGGAAGCGTATAAGTGATTTTAGCGCCTCCGTTAAAGTTTTCTACCTGCGGATTGCTTACCTGACCGGGAGCAACGCCATCTTTCGGGTCCTGCCAGTCCTTCACCTGCGTGCACTGCCACATCATCAGCGGCATTGCCATAATCATAAATATAAATATTATCCTTTTCATATTCTCTTAACTTTTAACTTTTAATTTCCCAACTTACCATCCATAATTCTGCACCAGATTGGTATTAATTGCCAGATTGCCTCTCCTGATAGGCCAGAGATAATCCTTTTTACCGAACTGCGGGGAATATATTTCGGTAATTTGATAGAAATCATCTCCCGCACCGAAGATATTCAGTCCGCGTATCGGCTGATTAAGATATTGCTCCGCCAGTTTCCACCGTCTCAAATCCCAAAACCGTACGCCTTCAAAAGCCAGTTCATTCATACGTTCGCGATGGATAATATCCCTCATGCCTTCCTTAGTCAGCGGTTTGCCCGGGTCGATAGCATGGTCGCGCCAGCTTTCCACCACTCCGCGCAGTCCCGTCCGGTGTCTCACCAAGTCAATGTACTCATAAACCTCGGCGTCGGGCGCGGCTTTGCTTTCGTTAAGCGCTTCGGCATACATCAGGAACAAATCTGCCAGCCGGATAATCGGGAAAGGATAGCGTTCCTCCGTAAAACCGTCGGCAGTAGCCGGCACCGTGGACTTGAAGTTGAGCATCTTTTTGCAGAGATATCCCGTAACGGAAAATCTTGCAAGGTTCGTTGACGTAACTCCGCCGATTACTCCGTACTTTAAGTTGACTATATCCAGATTGTTGTCCACCGTTTTACCGTTGCCGAACAGCGTGCATCCATCAAACGTGATGGCGCCGTAGAAACGGGCTTCACGGTTGAAAAAGAGACCGGCGGTACGTCCCAGACGCATGTAAGCCCTGTCGTCGGCTGTGGACTGCTTCAGTTCCATGGGGTCTATCCCCACCCAGTCCCTGTCTTCTTCGATGGGCACTCCGTTGTCGGTATAGAATTGCTCTGCCATCCTTTGTGTCGGTCCATAATTGCCCTTCCACGAACCTTCGTGCAGTATGTTAAACTTGGGCATGCCGCCACGCTGAAGAGCGCCGGTTCCCGAGTTGGGGTCTCCCCAAACGATTTCTTCGTTCCACTTGTCGGTGGCCGCGCCTCTCACCTGCATTGCCAGTATGTTTTTTTCACTCATTTGAGTCACCAGACCGGCGTTGGTAATCCGAAAATCATACAGGCGATGTCCTCCTTCAGCTGCCATGTCTATGGCTTCCTTGAGTGCGACAACGGCTCTCCGCCATTTTTCCTCGCTGTAGGTCTGGGGGAAAAGGTCGATGTTTCTTTTGTCCTTAACGGTTGCGTAATCGGTGTTGCCGTTGAACAGCGGGCTGGCAGCCAGCGTCAATGTTTGCGCTTTCAGGGCAAGAGCGGCAGCCTTGGTGGGGCGTCCAAGTTCGGCGCCCTTGTCGTATATCTCTACCGGCAGTCTTACCGCGGCGGAATCCAGCAAAGACACAATATAGTCCACCACTTCGTCCACGGGTTCCCTGTACGGTTGAGACTCGTCTCCCACCGCGTCGATGGGAAGGTTATCCCTGATCAGTGGTATTGGACCGTACATCCGGAACAGCCAGAAATGGAAATAGGCTTTCATGAACAATACTTCTCCCGTCCAGCGAATGCGTTCGTCTTCCGTCAAATCGAACGGAAGATGGATATTTTCAAGAAAAATGTTACAGTCCCTCAAAGCCGTGAACATGGCTGTACCTCCTGCCAGAACATTTCCGTTCTGAACGGCTGCCCAGTAATTTGCCAGAGGGGTAGTGGCGCTTTGTTCACTCTGGGGAATACGCCAGAGAGAGGTGCTGAATCCTTCAATGTTTTCAACAAGCCAGATTTCATCGCCTGCCGTCAATGCGGGATTGGCGCCGTTATTTGCATGTTGGGGAAGAAAGGAAAAGATACCGTAAAGGAAACCTTCCGCCCGGTAGCGGGTACGGAAAGCATAATCAACCGTTTCGACATTCTCGGGTACTACGTCGAGATAATCCGAACAGGAAAACAGGAAAAGGCACAAGACGAGAGCGCCTCCCATTCTCCTCAACAGGGAAAAATTTCTACCCGAATCATTTTTATCATCAAAAACTTTTATATTTTTCATATTCTTTTAACTTTTAATTTTAATTAAAAAGACAGGTTCACACCTATGTTGAACACTCTTTGCAGGGGATATCCGAGGCCGTTGCCGCCCATTTCCACATCCCATAGTTTGAATTTGCTAAACAGCAGCAGGTTGGTTCCGCTTAAATAGAAGCGGCACGAAGCCAGACGAATCCGGTTTGTCCATTGTTCCGGCAAGGTGTAGCCCAATTCCGCGCTTTTCAGACGCAGGAAGGAATTGTCGCGCATGAACCAAGTATTTCGCTGATTGTTGTTGCCGACGAGATAGTTCGAGAGGCGGGGCCATCCGGCATTTGGATTCTGGGACAGTTCCGACCAGTAGTCGTCGGCAATGAATTTTGCCAGTCCCGTTTCGTGGATTTTCGTCTGATTTTGCGGGATTCTGCTATAGAACGGCGACATAGCGGCGGCGTCAATCCAGAAGGACGAACGTGCCGATCCGGAGAAGAAAACGGACACGTCCAGTCCTTTCCAGCCTGCGGAAACGCCGAATCCGTAATTGACTTCGGGAGTGGTGGGATAACCGATGGGCACAAGGTCCATATCGTTAACAACACCGTCCCCGTTAATATCCTTGTATTTGATGTCGCCTGCCATGTATTCGCCAAAATCCTGATAGGGCGAATCGGCAACATCTTCCGCATCAATAAACAGGCGTTCGGCAACATATCCCCACTGCTGGGAAACGGCATTCCCCCTGCGCGACCTCCACGGTGCACCAAGGTATTCGTAATCCGGCTCCTCATAGTATTCAAATACGGAGCGTGCAAAGGTAAAGTTAGCCCTTCCGACAATCCAGACGTCTTTTGAAAAACTGTGATTGTAGTCCACCGAAACATCAATACCCTTACCGACGGCTTCGCCCACATTCACCTGCGGCGTACTCCACAAACCCAGTTCGCTGGAAATGTCCGCCCGATTCTGCAGTATGTTGATGCGGTGTTCGCGGAAAATATCCGTCTGTATCTGTATTTCATTCCCGAACAGTCCCATTTCGATACCGAGATTGGTCTTGTAGGATTTTTCCCATCCTATGTTGGGATTGGCATAGTTGAGGATGCTCACGCCCGACCTGCTGTAACTGTAGTTCGTTCCGGTGCTAAAACTGCCTCCTCCATTGAGATTTACTCCCGACATGTAGAAGAAACGGGTGTTGCTGATGGCGTCGTTTCCCACTAATCCATACGTTCCGCGCAGTTTCAGGTTCGAAATAACGTCTTTCAGGCTTCCATTCCAGAAAGCCTCGTTGGATACGTTCCACCCCAAACCGAAAGACGGGAAGAATCCCCAGCGGTGCCCCTTGTCGAATTTTTCGGAACCGTTGTAGCCGAAGTTAAATTCGGAGAAATAGCGGTTGTCATAGCCGTAGGTAAAACGTCCGGACAATCCGAGATTGCGCTGTGGAAGGGATGCCGCCAGGGCTGTATTTTGTGCCGTAGCTGTGGCGTTTGCAGTAAGATAGTTGCGTACAATCCCCACAAACATGCCGCTGACGGCATGTTTTTCGCTGAAAGTACGGCTGTAGGCGAGAGACGCTTCGCCATAGAAAGAACTGTTCACTGTTTTGTCGCCCGGTGTATAGCCAAGACCTTCCGTACCGGTGGAAGGATTCAATTCCGTCAGCGTGTATATGTCGTTGATACGGTCATAGTTTCCTATTTCATAATAGTAGGGGTTGTAGGAACGGTTCAGGTCAAAGGCGGAATTTCGCGTAGTGTTGCCCAATACGCGAGCCGTCAAACCTTCCACCCACTGTCCGAAATCCTGTTTCAACTCCAATTGCGCCATCATTACGCTGGAGCTGGTCTGTCTGTAACCTCTCACTAATTCCGCGTAGGGATTAAGGTATTGGTCGCCCCTGTATCCTCCAAACAGAATATGCTGGGCGCCCTTGTATTTTTCGTCCGGCTCGAAATAGGCGGGGAAACGTACCGGACTTACCTGAAGCATTTTTTGATACATGTCGCTACCGCCGTTCATGGGTCCCGTGTAATCGTCAAAACTGCCGTGTACGCGAATGATGGCTTCGGTCGTTTTGGTGAGATTGATGTTGATGTTGGAACGTATCAGGTATTTCTTGTAGTCCACATTGTTATTGAAACTGTTGCGTTTGTCCACCTTCAGGATGCCGTTGTCTTGCGAAAAAGAGCCTGCGATATAGTATCGGGCTATTGCGCCGCCGCCCGATATGTTGATGTTGGCTCGCTGGTTCGCCGTTGTCTCCTTGGTCAGCATGTCTATCCAGTCCACGGCGGGATATACATATTGATTCCGGTTGGGGTCGGCGGTGGCTTCGATCTGGCGGCGGGAATAGGGTACCGGAATCATGGCGTTGCGTGTGGATACCGCCTCGTTTGCCAGTTCCATGTAGGTGATGGGGTCTGCCATTTGGATGGTCGATGTGGGTTGTGAGAAGGAGTTTTCAAAACGGAACGACACCGCCACCTTTCCTTCGCGCCCCTCTTTGGTCGTAACCAGAATCACGCCGTTGGCGCCGCGCGCTCCGTACAGGGCGGTAGCGGTAGCATCCTTCAGAATGGAGAAACTGGCAATGTCGTCGGGATGGAATTTTGCCAAATCCGACGTGGTTACCTCCACGTTGTCAATCAGTATCAGCGGGTCAACCTTGCCTGCTCCGAAAGTGGTAACGCCGCGGATGAAGAACGAGGCATTGTCGTATCCGGGTTCGCCGCTGGTCTGGTAGGAAATCATTCCCGCGATGCGTCCCGCAAATGCGGTGGTGAGGTTACTGCTCGGCACGACCAAATCTTTGGTATTGACCGTGGAAATGGAAGAAATCACGCTTTCCTTCTTCTGCGTACCGAAGGCGACAACCGTTACTTCTTCCAGCATTTGAGAGTCTTCCAGAAGGATAACCGTCATTTCCTTACCCTCGAATTTGCGTTCGACTTTGACATACCCCATAAAACTGAAATTAATAACAGCCCCGACCGGTACTCCGTCTATCGAAAAGTTACCGTCAACATCCGTGGCGGTTCCCTTTGACGGATTGTCCCTGAGTTGTACAAGCACTCCGATTATCGGCTCTCCGTCGCTGTCCACGACTTTGCCGGTTACTTTACCTGCTTGTTGAGCATACATCATGCTCGAACAAAAAAATACAAACAAAAGGAAAAATATCTTTCCTGATGTAGTTTTCTTTTTCATTTTTGCTTTTTTCATACAAAATTTTAATAAGATTAATAAAATAAAAAACTTGAAGACAAATCACATTGACCTGCCTTATTTCAAATCGCATCAGGCGGGTTTTCGCCTTCAAAATGCGCATTATATCTAATTTAGAGTTTCGGGGGGGGGGGGGGGGGGGGTAAAGTCTCTGTATTCGGCGTTAAAAACCCGAAAACCCCAAAAAAATATTTGCTAAAAATTTTCATTTTTTTCAATGGTTATATAACGTTGCAAATATAAA
>JAISRX010000115.1 GCA_031273395.1 Bacteroidales bacterium
GCCTTTGAAAGGCGGCAACCGGAAATTCCGCAGGATGCTGGGATCGGACGTCAAGGTATTTGACGACCGCAATACGGCTACCTACATGGCGGCATACATGGGAGGCAATCCGCACGACAAACATGCCATCCTTGCCGCCAACATGCAGGGGGGCGGCTGCTACGAAATATGGCAGTTCACGGACAGGACACCCCAGCCGTCCACACGGGAGATTTCCGTCGGCGACACGGGAATTTACGCTGCCAAAATCAAGACGACAGACGTCCGCAAGGCATACAACGACATCCGCAGCAAAGGCGGGGAAATCATCGGCGAAATTCTGCAAAACCCCGGCAAGCAGTCGTTTTTCTACATGAACGACCTGCACGGAAACAAATTGCAGGTGGTGGAAACTCCGGAGCGGTTCAAGCCTCAGAAGCGTTATGCGACGGGCGGCGTTTACGGCTGCATCATCGGGGTAAGCGACGTCGGGCGATCGCGCAAACTCTATGGCGACGTGCTTGGCTACGACACGGTGTTGTACGACGAAACAGGCGTCTTTCCCGACCTTGCGCCTTTGAAAGGCGGCAACCGGAAATTCCGCAGGATGCTGCTCACCCACTCGGAAGAACGGCAGGGCAACATGGCGGCACTGCTCGGTCGCAGCCAGATAGAATTAGTGCAACTGCTCGAGGACGCGCCGTCGAAAATCTTTGAGGGACGCTACTGGGGCGATATAGGCTTCATTCATTTATGCTTCGACATACACGGCATGGAAGCGATGAAGGCGGAATGTGCCGCCGCAGGATTTCCGTTCACCGTAGAAAGCGACCAGTCTTTCCGTATGGGCGAAGCGGCAGGACACTGGAGCTATACCGAAGACCCCGACGGAACGCTGATTGAATTTGTCGAAACAAAAAAGATACCGCTGGTCAAAAAGTGGAACTGGTTTTTGAACCTCGAAAAGCGCGATCCCCGCAAACCGCTGCCGCGCTGGATGATCGGCGCGCTGGCGATGAACAGGGTAAAAATGCGTTGAACGGCGCCGGTTGCCGTCGCCATGCGCACCTTGCATCAAGACCGATAAAATTTTACGCAGCGGATTCACAATGACATTAACCTGTCTTTGAATTTCATATTTCGTCCGCGAACTTGTAAATCCGAATATTTTCATGTAAGTTTGCGCTCCTGTTTGAGGCGTTACGGTAAGCGATACGGTAACGTTTCCCGTCAAATCTAATCGAAGATGAAATTATTCTATCATTTTGGAAGATATTACATGTTGGTCGGAAAGGCTTTTTCAAAACCGGAGAAAATTGCGATCTATTATCGTAAAGTACTCAAGGAAGTTGAATTGCTTGGATTAAATTCGCTGGGTATCGTGGCGTTGGTTTCGGTCTTTATTGGGGCGGTCATCACCATGCAAACCGCCTATAATGTGGAAAATCCGTTCATTCCTCATTACCTGATCGGATTGACTGCTCGCGATACCATGCTGCTCGAATTTGCTTCCACCATGATCGCTCTGATCCTCGCCGGCAAGGTGGGTTCGAGTATTTCGTCGGAGATCGGCACCATGCGCGTCACCGAGCAGATTGACGCGCTGGAAATCATGGGCGTCAATTCTGCCTGTTATCTCATTTTGCCGAAGATCATCGCCAATGTCTTCTTTTTTCCGATACTGACCATCCTGAGCATGGTGATCGGCGTAGCCGGCGGATGGCTGATCTGTATTGTCCTGAACGTCATTTCCCCCGAAGAATACATCACAGGGATACGGTACGCTTTCATTCCCTACTATATTTTTTATTCGTGCGTCAAAATGGTGGTATATGCCTTTATTATTTCCACCGTGCCGGCTTATCACGGGTATTACGTGGAAGGAGGGTCTCTGGAAGTGGGCAAGGCAAGCACCCTGTCGGTGGTGTATTGCAGCATACTGATCCTTTCGTTCGATCTGATCATCACGCAAATGTTACTGTCATGATAGAAGTCAGGGATGTAGTGATGCGGTTTGGCGACAAAACAGTGCTTCGGAAGGTATCTACCGTTTTTGAGCGCGGAAAGACCAATCTGGTGATCGGACGGAGCGGATCGGGCAAAACCGTACTGCTGAAATCCATTGTCGGATTGGTGCAGGTGAACGAAGGAGAAATTGTGTATGACGGCAAAGTATTCAATAAGCTGGATTTTACGGGACAAAAAGAAATCCGCCAGCAAATAGGGATGATTTTTCAGGGAAGCGCCCTGTTCGACTCGCTTAATGTAGAGAAAAATGTGATGTTTCCGCTGGATATGTTTACCGGTATGAGCATGAACGAAAAACGCGAAAGGGTAAACTTTTGTCTTCAACGGGTAAATCTGGAAAATGTAAACAGGCTATATCCCACCGAATTGAGCGGAGGAATGAAAAAACGGGTAGCTATTGCCCGCGCCATTGCGCTCAACCCGAAATACCTTCTCTGCGACGAGCCTAACTCCGGACTCGACCCGCAAACTTCGATCGTTATCGACAACCTGATCAGGGAACTGACCGAAGAATACAATATGACCACCATTATCAATACGCACGATATGAACTCGGTGCTGGAAATAGGCGATAAGGTGACTTTTATCTATGAAGGGCGTATTGAGTGGGAAGGCACAAAAGACGATATCCTGCACTCACAGAATCAATATCTGGACGATTTCGTATTTGCTTCCGGAATGGGGAAAAAGATCAAAGCCCTTAACCATTAACCCTTATAATACGGTCCATCGCCAGGGTTTGTCTTTCCATTCACCTGCATAATTCACGCCAATGCGCTTACCGCTGACGTACGGCGGGCGGTATCCGTCATCTTCTATCAGGATACGCTGTGAAACGGACAGGTCTTCGCCGTAGAAACTTTTGTCGATATGCAAGCGGCGCGTCAGACGTCCCGGACCGTATATGCCCTCTACCCCGCGCACCAGAACAGCCTGCGGATCATTCTCCACGCTTGTCACCACGTTGAACATCCAGTACATTCCATAGATGTAATATACGTATATCGTCCCGCCGGTGCGGAACATGGCATCCGTGCGCGGCGTCCGTCCCTTGCTTGCGTGACAGGCAAGATCGTCCGTCCCTCTGTAGGCTTCCGTTTCGGTAATCCGCAATCGCAAATATTCTTTTCCCACCTTGCAAGTCAATATTTTACCCAGCAAGCCGGGTGCCACTTCCAGCACGTCCTGCGTGTAGAAGCGGCTGTCCAGTCTGGCGGGTACCGATGATTTATCCATGTTGCTGTTTTCGGATGCAATCGCTCATTTGTACATACAGTTTCTGCCATTCGGGATAAGCTGCCAGCAAGCCGATATGCCGTTGCAGCACCTGTTGATCATTGCGCCGCGCCGGACCGGTCTGCACCTTCCCCGGACATCCGGAAGCGACGGCTTTCCGCGCGGTTTCGAGCAGCAAGGGTGACAGTACTTCAAAGCCCAAACCCGCCTCGTGCAGTATTTGTGCGGCAACAACGTACAGGCTGTTCACAAAGTTAGACCCGAAAATGCCGGCAAGATGCAAAAATATCCGCTTGTCCGACGACAACGGATATACTTTCGACGATATTTTTCCTGCAAGCGATTGAAGCGTTTGCAGGTTTTCCGGAGAATTGGCTTCCAAAAATACCGGTATTTCACGGAAATTCACCGGACAATCTTTTGAAAATGACTGCATGGGATACAGCACGCCATAGTTTTGAAACTTTCCGGCAAAAACTTCCATCGGGACGCTTCCCGCAGTATGGACAATCAACCGGTCGGGCAGGGAAACGCCCGAAAGAACCTCGCAGATAGCGTCGTCGCTTACGGACAACACATACAGCGTCGCCTCCTGTGAAATGTCGGAAAGCGCAACGGTATATTCCGCGCCGAGACGTCCCGCAAGTTCTTTTGCCGACCGTTCCGAGCGGCTGTACACCTGAACAATGTCCCATCCTGCTTCATTCAACGCTTCGGACAAATGTACGGCAAGATTTCCCGCTCCGATCATCACTACTTTCATCCAGATAAATTTGCAGGTTACACTCCGGTTCGTTCGTTTAATAAACGCATCAATTCGGCAATCCGCCGCTCGGCACGTTCCCGTTCGGCGCGTTCATGGTCTCGCTCCCGTTCGGCGCGTTCCCGTTCGGCACGCTCTCGCTCTCGCTCACGTTCGATACGATTAACCGTTGCCTGAAGCTTTAATTCTTTCCTGCGGCTCGCTTTACGAACCACGTCATAATAACCAAGCGCTTCATAACAATCCTTCATACTTTTTTCAGTCGCTTTCACCGGTTCGTTCGTTTAATAAACGCATCAATTCGGCAATCCGCCGCTCTGCACGTTCCCGTTCGGCGCGTTCATGATCACGTTCCCGTTCGGCACGCTCCCGTTCCCGTTCGACACGCTCCCGTTCCCGTTCGGCACGTTCCCGTTCGGCACGCTCTCGCTCTCGCTCCCGTTCTACACGATTAACCGTTGCCTGAAGCTTTAATTCTTTCCTGCGGCTCGCTTTACGAACCATGTCATAATAACCAAGCGCTTCATAACAATCCTTCATACTTTTCTTATACGTTTCCATCTCTTCCGAATTTAATTTGTCCTTACGCAATATTTCAAACATGAGGTCGAATACCTCGTGATTCAACGCCGCGGGACGTTCTTTAAAATCCTCTATATGTTTCAAAGAATACAAGTAACAATCCATCAGCGTGGTCAAATCGTCCAGTTCCTTTTTGAACTTGGGTAATTCAATAAAGACAAACTTAAGTTTTTCCGAAAATACCCTGTTCGCCTTCATCCTGACCAACTGCACCCATTCTATCACAAATTCCCGCGCTTCCTTTTCCTTAAACAAGTTGAAGTTCAAAACGGATACCACATAGACGGGATTTAAGCGGTAATTCCATGTTTTCGCTTCTTTTTTTCTTTTCCCGGTTTTCCGCAACGGAGCCTGACTTTGCAGCGGAAAGGTGGAATAAAACAACGCCCTGTCTTCAAAATGAAGGGGACGCCCGTTTTGCATCTCTATCACAATACGGCTTCCCTTGTCGGTACGGCAGTGAATGTCGAATACCACCCGCCGGTCTTCGGGCTGTTTGCCCAACTGTTCCGTTTTCACATACTCAATGTCTGCAATAACATGACATTCTCCCTGCAACAACTCGTTCAGAAAAGGAATAAGCACTTTCTTGTTTCCAAAAAGTTTCTTAAATCCGAAATCCGTCAAGGGATCAATGAATGCCGACTTAAGCGCTTTCTGAAACACATCTTCCGGAACTGTAGCCCGCTCGCTGTCTTTGACTTTTACCATGCGATAAAATTATGCGGTAAAAATACAAAAAAGCGATACTAAAACCAAAAGATTTTTTAGGCTTTCCGGTTCCCCGATTTAATCACCGGTATTGATTCAGGATTCGTCCATAAATAAACGATACATTTATTCCCATTCCGTCCCTATATGGCAGGTTCTCCTCTGCATTTTGGAGAGGAACCGGGGGTAGGAAAAATCCCCAATTCCGTTTTGTCCTCACCCAAAAACGAAATCAACAAATGATACTTTTATTGATGGATAACTCCTAAGGAGTTTAAGTCCTTAAAGCACGGATTACAAATCCGCGCAAGCGTCAGCATCGTAATTTATAATTCGTAATTCGTAATTCATCGTTCGCGCCACCAGCATTGCAGCACCGGCACCACGAACATGGTCATGGACTGAAGGAACATGCCTCCGAAGACAGGTATAGCCATTGGGATCATGATGTCGGAGCCTTTGCCGGTGG
>JAISRX010000172.1 GCA_031273395.1 Bacteroidales bacterium
CAATAAAATTGCCAAAATGTCTCGATCGTTATTTGTGCCATTTGTCTGCCTTTCAGGCATTTCCAAAATTTCAAAATTTGAAATTTTGGAAAAATGCCAAATGGCACAAATATAGGGGTTGCCTTTTGATAACCCCGTACAAGCGAAGCGCAGTGCGGGGTACGAAAGCTCAAAACTCAACCGAATGCAGTATAAATAAAGTATGCCGGTTTTGACGTCGAAGACGTCGTATGTTTATAGAAACACCCATAATATTCGGTATTTGACAGCCCGCCGTCAGGATGGTGTTCTTTACGTCAGTTGCATGGAAGGCTGTTTTCAAGCCATTACCTGCAATTGATGATTCATTACGTGCTTTCGTTTCACCGGTTGTCGGGCATTCCAGCAACACCGGTTGATACCTTTTCGGGTGCCGAAATCAATGATGTAACCGGCTTTGAACACCAGCCTGCGGATACGTCGGTCGAATGCCCCATACGGATAACAGAAGCTGAGCGCCTCCACGCCGAGTTCTTTTTTGAGTTTGTTACGGCTTGCGGTTAATTCCTCCATCGCTTCGTCGTCGCTTAAATCGCGCAGCCGTTTGTGGTGCGCGCCGTGCGAAGCAAACCGTACCCGTCCGCTTGCCTGCATCCGGCGCACCTGTTCCCATGTGAGCAAATCTTTTTCCGTACCTGTCAGGGCAGTACTCAGGAAAATGGTTACAGGGATTTTTTTCTCCGCAATGATGGGGAAAGCATGGGTATAATTGTCCGCCCAGCCGTCGTCAAAGGTAATCAGTACGGAAGAGGGCGGAAATTGCCGTTTCTGCCGGTATGCTGTTTCCACCTCGTCGAGCGACACGATATGAAATTTTCCGTCAATCAATCCGTCCATTTGCTGCCGGAACACATCGGGATCGACAACAAACGCCGATTCATTCTCATCGGTCACCGGGTGGATGTGGTGGTACATCAACACACAAAGTCCATGTCTGTTTTTACGAAAAATAATCACCTGTCATTTTATGATTCGTGATATAAACACATTTGCCACCCGTTTGTTTTATTGATGTATCACCTTCGCTGGTGATCTAAAAATGATGACATGAATCTGTCGGTAGGACTTATTACGCATAACGAAGCGTACGATCTTCCCAGAACGCTGGAAGCGGTGAAGGATATTGCCGGAGAAATTGTTATTGTGGACAGCGGCAGTACCGACCGGACGGTTGAAATTGCCCGATCGTACCGTGCGAAGATTTATCAGGAAGCATGGAAAGGTTACGGGCAGCAGAAAAATTCGGTCATTGACAAATGCAGCGGGCAATGGATATTGCTCATTGACGCCGACGAAGAAGTATCCGCGCCCCTGAAGGAACGCATCGGGAAAATTGTGGAGCAAAAGGGAGGTCCGGCAGTGTACCGCGTGAATTTCACCAGCTATTGTTTCGGCAAACAAATCCGGCATGGCGGCTGGAGCGATTTTTACAGGGTAAGACTGTTCAGGAAAGGCGCCGGCAGGTATGACCACAAACAGGTTCACGAACAGTTCATTACTTCCTGCAAAACGGCAACCCTCCGAGAATACATCCGTCACTACACTTATCGGGACGTGGACGAATACTTTCACAAATTCGACCGGTACAGTTCCAAGATGGCAATGCAGTATTTTGAAGCGGGAAAAAGAAAATCGACCGCAGGCGCTATGGCTTCTTCGGTCTTCTGCTTTGTAAAGTCATACATTTTCCGGCTTGGCTTCCTGGATGGATTTGAAGGATATTTCCTTTCCCTGTTGACTGCTTGCTACACATTTGTTAAATATGCACGGTTAAGAGAACTGAATGAAAGCGGAAAAAATGAAACACGGATTTCGTCCCCTCACCATTAAAAACTGTTAATTTATCAAAAAAAAGGTGAACTTTTGCATCAAATTATTTAAAAGTTTATTATCTTTGACGCGTAAAAAGAAATATGGCGCAGGTCAAATATAAATATAATCCGGAGTCGTTGAGTTACGACAAGATAGAGCGCAGCGCAAAAGGCGTTGCGAAAAGAATGTTGTTCTTTGTAACGGCATCTTTGACATTAGGGGTGGTTTACATTATCATTTTGTCGTTGTTTTTTGTCACGCCCAAAGAAAAGAAATTATTGAACGATCTGGATCACATCACAGTCAATTACAAGATGCTCGACCAGCGGATGGACCAAATGCTGAAAGTGGTCAATGACATGCAACAGCGGGACGACAATATTTACCGGACGGTTTTTGAACTTGAACCGATTCCCCAGTCGATACGTCAGGCAGGTTTCGGCGGGATTAACCGTTACGAATCGCTGGAAGGTTTTGTTAACTCACCCTTGATGATCCGTACCAACAAATTCATTGACAAACTTACGAAACAAGTGTACGTTCAATCGAAATCCTACGACGAGTTGATTGACCGCGTCAAAAATCAGGAACAGATGCTGGCGGCACGCCCCGCCATCCAGCCGATAGACAATAGAGACCTCAAAAAGACCGCCTCCGGCTATGGCATGAGAATTCATCCCATCCACAAGGACTTGAGATTCCATAACGGCATGGACTTTGCCGCTCCCGTGGGAACCGATATTTACGTAACCGGCGATGGCGTGGTGACCCAGACGGGTTATTCGGGCGGATTGGGCAACAGAATTATTGTAAACCACGGATTTGGCTATAAAACCGTTTATGGACATCTGAGCGGATTTGCCGTGCGGGAAGGCGACGCCGTAAAAAGAGGACAGGTGATAGGTTACGTGGGCAACACGGGAGATTCTACCGGACCGCATCTGCATTACGAAGTACACAAAAATGACCAGATAGTCAATCCCATCAATTACTATTACGAGGATTTGTCACCCGAAGAATTTGCCTTGATCGTGGATATGGCAAGCAAGGGAGCCATATATGACTGAGGAAACGTCAAAAAAATAAAACTAACAATTAGGTTTATTTATTGATGGCTCCTAAACCGCGCGGAGTATGACCGATTACAGTTTTTTGTTTTTGGGCAGCCACACCTTGTAGCTTCCTTTTTGTCTGTTGCCCACGGCATAATAGGGAATAGCGGTAATGGTCACTTTCTCCCCGTCTTTGATTGCGGTTCCCGTTATCCTGTTCACACCGCCCAACAGATCGCTCGCATAGTGTAGTTCGAGAGGCGATGCGGTATCTGCGGTCAGATTGTCGAGATTCGGGTTATCCGTTTCCTCCAGGCAATAGATGAGAGGTCCCGATGCAAGCGCCAACATGTTGTTAAGGTCTTTGACCTGTTCGTTTGCCGTTATGATCCGTGGTTGCACAGGCAGGTTTAACTCCACCTGATCTCCTTTCTTCCAGATTCTTCTTATTTCGGTATATCCGTCTATCGTATTTATTTTTTCCGGTACGCCGTTCACCGTGAGCGTAATATCGGGTTTCAAGTCGGAACGGTAAAGGTCATAAGGATTTTCCACGCCTTGCGCCCATCCCGGTATCCTTATTTTGAGGGAGAACTCTTTTGCCTTTTCGGGGTTTATGTTTACCGCAATTTTCCCGTCCCAGGGATAATTCGTTTGCAGAGCGACTCCCACCAAACAACCGTTTCCCAATTCCATTTCGGTGTTGCTTCCGATAAACAGGTTGATATATAACTTATCGTTTTCCGATGCATAGATATATTCGGGCAATGCCGACACTATTTTCAGGAACATCGGAGGACAGCACGGGCAATCGTGCCACACCCACCTCGAATGGTGGTGCGCATTCAGGGGATTTTGATAGGTATATTTGTCACCGGATAAAGAAATACCTGTCAGTACATTATTATACAGCGCCCGTTCCAGTTCATCCGCATATTTACCGTTCCCCGTCAATTCGTTCATCCGTTGGCTGAAAAATCCCACGCCTACGGCAGCGCATGTTTCCAGATAAGCGTCGGTAGGCAGGAAATAATCCGCTCCAAACTTCTCGTCATAATGAATGGCGCCCACTCCGCCGGTTACGAACATGCGTTTGCCCACCATGTTGTCCCACCATTTGCTTACCGTTTGTATGTATCTGGGGGAATGATTTTCCAGTGCAACCGTCGCTATGCCGGTAGCCAACAATGTTGCACGCACTGCATGTCCTTCTATCGTCTTCTGTTCGAATACGGGAATCGAGTCCTGCGCATAACTGCCCCAGGAAGGGCGGGCATTTTCTCCGAAACGCGCGTCCCTGTATTTTTCCTCTTTTATCCATTTTTCCGCTTCTCTGTTCCCCCAAGCCAGCCATAAAGGGTAGCCGCAATGATTTCCTCTGTTTTCGATCCAGAATTGAGCAAGGGAATAATATGCGTCTTCGTTTACGGGGATACTCATCTTCGATTTCAGGTCGGGACTGTTCCTGTACAGCCAGTACAGTTTCATCATCGATTCTTCCGGACCGGAGTGGGACGGTACAATGTTCTTCTTTGGCTCAGGTCCCATCCGGTCGCACATATAGTTCGCCAACCTGGTAGCCGCTTCCAAAAGTTTCACTTTACCTGTTGCCCGGTAATAATGTATCCCGGCTTCGATCAACCACCCTGCATTGTACACCTCATGCTGGAAACGCAGGACGCCGCCATTGTCTCCCCAGCGGTGACCGGGTTCGACCAAATCGGTGTAGGTATTGATATATCCGTCGGGATCGGTCTGCTGGGCGGCATATATGCGGTCGATATAGCCGTCGATGCGTTTTTCCGTTTCCTTGTCGGGATGTTGCGTCAACAAGTCCGAAACGCCTCTGAACGTTTCATAGACAAGACCGTCGAACCACGGGAAACCGGCATGGCGTCCCGTACCCCGTTTGCCTTCCGCGACGTCGTCGAAGTTGACAAAGGCATTGTGTTTGTGCCGGTCATCCAGGTCCGGGTGCTTTCCTTCAAATTTATCAAGGATGTCGTTGACGGTAACCGTACTCCATTGTTTCAATTTCGGACTCCAGAACGAATCTGTAATCTCCACCTGCCCTGCTTCCGCAAATGCTATTTTCCCTTTGGATGCCTGCCGGCAACCGCTTAATCCGGCGACGAAAAACAGGAAGAACGGCGTCAATGTACCTGCTAAAAAAATAAAAAACTTCTGTCTCATGTTGGTTTGATCTTAGTATTAGTGTGCAATTTTACATTATTTTTTCGGATCGGCTGATATATTTTTGAACTGTTTTCCCAAAATGGCTTCCAGCATCTCTTGCTGCTCGACCCCATCGCGGAGAATGGCGAAACTTCCCTTGTAGTCCCAGTTGGCGCGCGCAATTCCACAGGCGTTGAACAATGTGTTCATGTCTCTGTACCAGCGAATTTTGTCTTCATGCGGCGCTTCGTCGATACAGCCGTATTCTCCGCAGTAAACTTTCAGTCCGTATTGTTGAGCCACATCAAGTACCTGCCTGAAGTGGCTTTCGATTTTTTCCATGTCATACGTTTCATTGCGTTGTCCTGCCCTTGCCAATTCCGCGCTTCCGCCGGCTTCCATGTCTTCGTCGCTCACCAGCTGTCCCGGATAATGCACCGGAACGGTGAGGTTTTTCTGGCTTGTCCAGCTTGCCCGGTAATGAGTAAGCAAAAACGGTTCGTAGTAGTGGAACCCGATGATGATGTGGGCGTCATTTTCGGGCAGTCGCAAGTCCTTCACCGTGTGGTAGCTTTGCCAGCGGTTGGAGCCGATGACAATGGTTCGTTCCGGTTCCAGTTCCCGCACTGTTGCGGCGCAACGGTTCACTATCACGTTCCATATTTCCGGATCGTCTGCCACCGGTTCGTTCATCAGTTCGTAAGCGACCATGTGGTTGGGGTATTTGTTCAATTCCCCGGATAACGTTCGCCAGCAGGCGTAAAATTTTTCCTGTGCCGCCGGATCGACGAACAGCGGCTTTTCGGCATGGTTAAAATGATGGGAACGCAGGATGTGCAAATCGACCACCGCGCGGAGGCGGAACTCGGCGCACCATTCCAGTGCGTTGTGGAGCAGGCTAAAGGCTTCCGGCTCCCTGTTCCCGTCGGAGTCGAACATCTGTTCTTCGTCAATCGGGATACGCAGATGGTCGTAACCCAATCCGGCAAGGAAAGCCACGTCGGCGCGAGTGAAGTAGGACGACCGGGACTCCCCTCTCCTGTCGCTTTGTGAAAGCCAGTGACTGATGTTGATCCCGTTATGAATCTCAAAAAGCGGAACGTCCGTGTTGCGACATGTAAAAGCGCAAAAAACGATCACCGGAATGAAAAAGAATGATCTCATGATGTATGTGTTTTAAAAATGATCGAATATTAAAGATGGTTTTCATCGGCGAAACTGTAATATTTGTTATCGGCAATGATGATATGATCCAGCAGCCTGATTTCGAGCAACTCGCCTCCTTTTTTTATCTTGTCGGTAAGTTGTTGATCGTGCCGGCTGGGGCGAAGGTTTCCCGAAGGATGATTGTGGCAAAGCGCCAGTGCGGCAGCCAATCGTTCGATGGCTTGCTTCATCACTAAACGGACGTCCACCGACACCGCCGCCAACCCGCCGGAACTTATCCGCTGCATGTCGATGACCCTGTTGGAAGCGTTCAGGAACAGCAGCCAAAACTCCTCGTGGGGCAAGTCGGACACGATGGGATGAAACAACCGGAAAATATCCTCGCTGCATTTGATTTGCTGTTTCTCGATAATTCCGCTGCTGTTTCTGCGGCGTCCGAGTTCTATTGCCGCCATGATGCCGATGGCTTTGGCTTCTCCTATGCCTTTGTTTTTTTTCAAGTCCCCAATGGTAGCCTTACCCAGTTCCGTAAGGTTGTTGCCCGATTGCGCCAACACCCGTTTTGCCAGATCCACGGCATTTTCCTCCTGCGAACCCGACCCGATGATCACGGCAAGCAACTCGGCATTGCTCAGTGCGGAAACGCCCCGTTTCAGGAGTTTTTCGCGCGGACGGTCATCTTCCGACCATTCTTTTATGGTAAGCGAACGGGACATTGACCATGCCTAAGCCAGTTTGTGGACGTAGCTTGCCAGTTTCGACTTCAGATTGGACGCCTTGTTCTTGTGGATGACGTGTTTCTTTGCCAGCTTGTCCAGCATTGCCGCTACGACGGGATAGCGTTCCGCTGCCGCCGATTTTTCGCCGGTTTGACGCAATTCTTTGATCGCATTGCGGGTAGTTCTGGCGTAATATTTATTTTCCAGCCTGCGGGCTTCGTTTTGTCTGATCCTTTTGATGGACGATTTATGATTTGCCATATTGCATTTAAAAATTATCTGTTTTTTGAGGGCGCAAAGATAAAACAATATTTTATTTGCCGCAACTTTTGTGAAAAAAGGGCTAATTCTTTTTTTGAGGTGCTATGAAAATCAAGTATCTTTCCCCTATAAATTTTACAAGGACATTTTGTTACTACTCAGGCAGGTAAATTCTCTTAGCAAGTGGCTAAGGTCTGCAAAGCAGTATATACCTCCCTTCCATTTTTGACAGTTGTATCAATAACAGAGCGCAGTCGGGCAAATCTGTCAGCCCCCTTGCCCTCTACGTTGCGGAACTGACCGGAAACTTTGGTTTTGACTTTCACATTTCGTATGGCTCTTTCGGAGGCATTGTTATCCGGCGGAATATCGGGGTGGGTCAGGAAACGGAAAACAGATTCCCGCTGTTTGACAAGCCGTTTGACCAGTGCCTGTAACTTGGGGTGAAATACACTTGTGTCCACTTTGAGTAACCCGTCCAACTCTTTGTTGAGCGTTAATATCTCCTCCGGCGGATGGTTGTAATCTTCCGGGGTGAGACTCTTTTTTAACGCTAAAGCTCGATGTAACAGTTCGTTCATCCGGATGCACCACGCATTGTCGAGCGCTTTTTCAAAGTTCAATAATTCACGCAACAGATGAGCAAGGCACAATTGATGCCCCTGTGCCGCAGTTTTTAATTGCGAAGCCCAACAATCACTGACGTAACAGATAAAACTGTTTGGAAAATATTCCTCGATGACTTGATGTCCCAGGGTCAACGCATTAAAAATAAAAAAAAGGAACTGTTATCAACAATTTCCTGCGGCGCATGTTGATAACTATTTGATGTACAGTTATATAATATGTACAATTAGTTGTATATTTGCGGGCGTAAATATTATTGATTATGA
>JAISRX010000177.1 GCA_031273395.1 Bacteroidales bacterium
AAGGCTTGCAGCCTTCCCCTGTGTTGCCGTCCCATTCGGGGCGATTCGGGGCGGGGGTGTCCCTGTATGAAAGGCTGAAAGCCTTTCATATTCCAGCCCAACACAACGTGTTGGGATAATGAATGCGATGCCGGGCATGCGTCCTGAAAGGACAGATTTTCATCACCGCAGGTCGGAGACCTGCGGGCAACGAAAACCGGTAATACCACCTGAAAGGCGGGACTTTGAAATAAAATTAAGTCCTGCCTTTTTCTCCCTTTGGTCGAAGAGCGTCAGTTCAGGCAGAAATAAGTATTTGTTGTGTTCGCAGGTCGCCCGCCTGCGGTTATGAAAATCAAGCCCTTCGGGCTAAATCGGCATACTTTATTTATTCCACGTTCCTTAACGCGTAGCGTGTAAACCAATATGTCAAAGAACTTTTGCCGGCTTTTGGTCGGGCGCCGGCAATCCCGTTGAGGCCTGTTCCCGTCCCGATGGATTAAGGACGTTGGAGGGTAGAGACGTGGCATGCCGCGTCTCTGCGGCGGCAACCCGTTCAATTGTCCGGTGATTCCGGTGATTCCTCATTTTCATTTTTCGGGTTGTCCTTTTTCCTCCGTCCTTTTTCCTGCGCCATGATGTTGGCGTAGCGGGTAACGCGGGCGTTGATTTCGGCGAAGAGGTCCGTGTAGGGCGCTTCGTCGTTGATGGCGGCGTCGGCTTCCAGCAGGGAGATCAGTTTCAGGTACACCGTGTCGATGCTTTTGCGCACTTCCTTCATTTTCAGGTGGCTTCTCTGCGCTTCGGCAGTGTAGCGGCTTTCCATCAGCGTTTTGAGTTCCCCGTTGTACCCCCGCAGTTCCTCCGTCAGGGCGGCAATGCCGACGGTTTGCACTTCGCCCGGGCGGGCGTCGAGTTCCTGCAGGAGGTTGTGGATGGCGGCTGTTTCCTCGTCGAGGGACAGGCGCGCAAGGTTCCCGTTGGCGTCAAAGAAGGGTTTGAGGCGTTCGGCAGCCTTCCGGATGTGGTCGTCCTTGTGCTTGAGCGCTACCCTCAGCAGCGCCTTGATGCCGGTGAACGTGTTGTCGCGCGCGGCGTCCATGCGGATGATGTCGTTGCTCTCCTCGTATTTGCGCACCTGCAACACTGCCGTGTCTTCCTCCGCCAGCAGGCGGCTAAAGGCGTCTGCCTGCGCGGCTATCTTCGGCGAACCGGTAATCACCCCCGACGCCAGCAATGTCTGTATGCCCGTCATGAACTCGAAATGGGTTTTGTTCCTGAACTGTTTGACGTCGATACGTCTTATTAACTTTTCCATGAGATAAAAATTTGATGATGAATGAATAAAAATTTATTTAAATGATCTTTTTTTACTGAATTTACCCTTGCAAATTGCAGGGAATGACCAAGCGCCTCTTGAAGTGTTCCTGCAATTTGCAGGAGATGATCAAGTGCTTCTTGACATGTTCCTGCAATTTGCAGGAGATGATCAAGTGCTTCTTGACGTGTTCCTGCAATTTGCAGGAGATGATCAAGTGCTTCTTGACGTGTTCCTGCAATTTGCAGGGGATGATCAAGCGCTTCTTGACGTGTTCCTGCAAATTGCAGGGGAAAAATGTGCGTTTTTTGGCGTTGTTCCGCAACGGCGATCGGGGACGCAAAGAGAGTGGCGCCTGCCGAAAACAGCTTGCAGCGGGATAGGATTTTGGGTGGGAAATTGCCTTGTACGCACGCGGATACAGGTATCACAGCATGATTTACTCCCTCTGCAAAAGACAAGGTGTTAAAGAGGAAAACACCACTCTCGTTGTTGGCAGGGAGTACTCCCAAAGTTCTACATGTGCAGGAAAACAGCATTTTTTTTACATGTTTACAACAATTACCTTATGATTAAGTCTAACGGCAAAAATACACCAAAAAATCATTTGAAAAAACAAAAGAGGAAATTTTTTTAAAATTTATTTAAATGATCTTTTTTTACTGAATTTACCCTTGCAAATTGCAGGGAATGACCAAACGCCTCTTGACGTGTTCCTGCAAATTGCAGGAGAAAAATGCGCGTTTTCCGGCGTTGTTCCGCAACGGCGAGTGGGGACGCAAAGAAAGTGGCGCCTGCCGGAAACATGTTGCAGACCGACAGGATTTTTGAAAAAAATTGCTATGCGCGCACGAGCATAATTATATTGGGCGTGCTTTTAATGCATACTGCACTCGGTTATAGTCTTGTGTTTTTTAGCCTGTCGTACCCCGCATTTCATACGGGGTTATCAAAAGGTAACGCCTACGGCGTTTTACGTCCATGCAGGACTGTGCACAACCCCGGCAGGGGTTGCCTTTTGATAACCCCGTACAAGCGAAGCGCAGTGCGGGGTACGAAAACTCAAAACTCAACAGAATGCAGTATAAATCCTGCCGGAAATCCCTGCGTGCTTTTGATGCATGCGACCATTTGAACGGCAAGCCCTCACCGAAGGTAAATGCCCTCCCCACCGGCGGCAGTCCGCCCAAAGGTCAAACAGGGGAAACAGCGGCTGTGGGGCGCACGCGCACAATTCGGGCATCCTGCTTTCCGCGCACGGTGACAGGTTAAAAACGCCATAACGGACATCCGCGCATGATTTTTATTCCGTAGGATGTGTGAAATTCAAAATAATCATGTATTTTTGCCGAACTTTTTAAACCACTGATTATGTCATTCCTCACAGACAAGATTTTATTCGAAGGTCTCACTTTTGACGATGTTTTGCTGGTTCCGGCATATTCCGAGACACTTCCCCGCGACGTCGGTTTGTCCACGCGCTTTTCGCGGAACATCAGTTTGAATGTCCCTGTCGTATCCGCCGCAATGGATACGGTGACGGAGTCCACTATGGCTATTGCCATTGCGCGGGAAGGCGGGATCGGAGTGATCCACAAGAACATGAGTATCGAAGAACAAGCCCGGCAGGTGAAAACGGTCAAACGCGCCGAAAGCGGGATGATTTACGACCCGGTAACCATCAACATCACCGCCACCGTGGGCGACGCCAAGCAGCTGATGCAGGAGTTCAAGATCGGCGGCATCCCGGTGGTGGACAACCTCAAGCTGGCGGGGATCGTCACCAATCGCGACCTGCGTTTCGAGCAGAACCTGAAACGGCCGGTGGTGGAGGTGATGACCAAAGACCGCATCGTGACCGCCACGGCAGGCACCGACCTGGAGAAGGCGGTAGAAATACTGCAACGCCACAAGATAGAGAAACTTCCGGTGGTGGACGACTACGGGCAGCTCATCGGGCTGATCACCTACAAGGACATCACCAAGGCGAAGGATCGCCCCAACGCCTGCAAGGACGATTTCGGGCGGTTGCGGGTGGCTGCCGCCGTAGGGGTGACTTCCGACACGCTGGACCGTATCGGAGCGCTCGTGAAAGCCGATGTGGACGCGGTGATCATCGACACGGCGCACGGACACCACGTGAGTGTGGTGGAAACATTGAAAAAAGCAAAAAAACAATTCTCCGGCACGGACATCATCGCCGGCAACATAGCCACAAGCGCCGCCGCCAAACTGCTTGCGGAAGCCGGCGCCGACGGGGTAAAGGCAGGCATCGGTCCGGGGTCTATCTGCACCACGCGGGTGGTTGCCGGAGTGGGCGTTCCGCAGCTTTCGGCGATATACGACGTGGCGCAGGCGGTCAAATCGTCGGGCATACCGGTCATTGCCGACGGCGGGGTGCGCTATTCGGGCGACATCGTGAAGGCGCTGGCAGCCGGCGCGCACTGCATCATGGCGGGTTCCCTGCTTGCCGGGGTGGACGAATCGCCGGGCGATACCATTATTTTTAACGGGCGGAAATACAAGTCGTACCGCGGCATGGGTTCCATCGAAGCCATGCAGCACGGATCGAAAGACCGCTATTTTCAGGACATGGAAGAAGACATCAAAAAGCTGGTGCCGGAAGGCATCGAAGCGCGCGTACCCTACAAGGGGACGCTCTCGGAAGTGGTCTTCCAGCTGATAGGCGGATTGCGCGCGGGAATGGGCTATTGCGGCGCCGCCGACATCAACGCCCTGCACGAAGCGCGTTTTGTGCGTATCACCAATTCGGGGATCGAAGAAAGCCATCCGCACGACGTCACCATCACGCGCGAAGCGCCCAATTACAGCAGGTAAATCCGTATTCATTGACCCACCCCGCCATCAAAATGATCCTTTGCGCCCTCTCCCTGTTTTCCGGCTCATACGCCGCAAGGGCGACGGAACCGCTATTGCTGCGGGCGGGACGCTACGGCTTTCCGGCAAGCGACTTCGAATACGTTTACCGGAAAAACAACCTGTACGGGAAGCAAACGCCCGGCGAGTGTCTGGAAGAATACATCCCTTACAAACTCAAACTCATTGCCGCAAAGGAAGCGGGACTGGATACCCTCCGGACGCTCGTCGACAAATGGACGGACTGTTGCCTCCGGTTTGTCCGCAAATGCCTGACCGATTCCATCCTCCGCTGCGAAACATTCGAAGACCCCTTCCGGGAAAGCCTTTACGAAATCAAAACGGCGCATCTCCTGATGAAGATCGACGACGCCGATACCCTGACGGCATACCCGTACATCAGCGGACTGAAGAAGCGGTACGCCTTTGCCGAAAACACCGCTTTGCCTGCCGGACGGCGGAACCCCGCCGATACGCTCTTCTCCTTTGCCGGCGTGCATGTCCGCATGTCCGATTTTGAAGCGTACAAACGCGCGGACGCCCCGCATGATGCGGAGAAAAACAGCCGGCAGTCCTATTGCCGGTTTGTACGGCAAACCCTTCTGGAATACGAAACGCGCCGCATGCTGGAAAGCGAGCGGTTTCGCGGTCTTTTCGGCGAATACCTCGACGGGTGTTTGCTGTTTGAGATCACCGAACGCGAAGTTTTCCGGAAAGCCGTTGCGGATACTGCCGGCGTGCGCGCCTTTTACCGGAAACATGCACGGCGGTATCGCCGGAAAAGACAGATGGAGGTCACCCTGTACACGTGCGGCAGCAGGGAAACGGCTGTCCGCGTTGCAAAGGCGGCGGGCGACAGGAACGCGGGAAACGGACGGAAGACGCCGGACGACCTGTACTCCTTTTCCTGCAACTCCGGCGACGACTGTCCCTGCGTGGACACCGCGCGTTTCATCCTTCCGAAAGGCGCAAATATCGCAGCCGGACGAATAAAACGAAAAAAAGGCGTATCGAAAATATGGGAATGGAACGGTAAATTTGTATTTTTGGACGTTCATGCGGCGTTGCCTCCCGCGCGGAAAACATTTGAAGAAGCCCGTGCGGAAGCGATTGCAGGGTATGAAAAGGAAATAGAACGCCGGTGGACGGACGCGCTGAAAGCGAAATACCCGGTGGAGGTGGACAAGATGGTTTGGAAAGAGTTAAAAAATAAATATGTGGAATAGTTTAAAATATAGACGGGGGATGGGGAAATATGTTGCGCAGGCGTGCATGAGCCTCCTGCCGGCGCTTTTGTGGACGTCGTGCATGCCCAAGCAGCAGAACAGGATAGTGGCTACCGTGCTTAACAAGTCGCTGTATTACGAAGACATAAAGCATATTTTTCCGGAGAACGCCACCGCGGAGGACAGCATAACGCGCGCCAAGCTGTACATCGACAAATGGATCGCCACGCAGCTTCTTTTGCACAAGGCGGAGTTGAATCTGTCGAAAGAACAGCTGGATATTTCCAAGGAAATGGAAACCTACCGCACCTCGCTGCTCATCTACAAGTATGAAGACAGGATGCTGCACGAGAAGCTGGACACGGCGGTATCCGACAGGGAAATACAGGACTATTACGAAAACAATTCGGCAAACTTCATTCTGGACGAAACAGCCGTCAGGGCATTATACATTTGCCTGCCGGCGAATGCGCCCAACCTTCACAATGTAAGGCGGTGGTATGTATCCGACAAGCAGAAGGACGTCGAGGAGTTGAGCGAGTACTGCGCCCTGAACGCGCTTGTATTCGAGAATTTCAACGACGACTGGGCGCTGTGGCGCGACGTGGCGGAAAGGATACCGCAGGCGGAAGAAGCCACCAGACGGATGCAGTATGCCGGCAGGATGGAATTTCAGGACGAGCGGATGGTTTACTTCCTGCATGTCAGGGAGAAGAAATTGAAGGGAGAAGTGGCGCCGTTGACCTTTGTCCGAGAGAAAATAAAATACATTATCATCAATAAAAGGAAAGTCGAATTTATTACCCAACTGGAAAAAAGCATCTATAACGACGCCTTGTCCAGAAAACAGTTTGAAATATATTAAATATGAAAAAGCGGTTTGTTTTGTTTTTGTGTTTATATTGCGCCTGCGGCTGGTCGCAATCGTATGTCATCGACCAGATCATTGCCGTTGTGGGCAGCAAACCCGTCCGGCAGTCCGACGTGGAGGGACGGTACTTGCAGATGCGCATACAGGGCGTTCCGGTGGTGGGGGACATGAAATGTTCCATTTTCGAGGAAATCCTCACCGAGAAGCTGCTGGTCAATCAGGCGGAAGTGGACAGTCTGGTAGTGAGCAACAGCGATCTGGAAACGGAGATGACCCGCCGTCTGAGCATCTTTATCACTCAGGCGGGGTCGGAAAAGGAGGTGGAGCGCGCGCTCAACAAAAGCCTGTACGAAATAAAGGACGATCTTCGCAAAGACCTTTACGAGCAAATGCTGGCTCAGGAGATGCAGAAGAACATTCTCAGCGACATTGAGGTGACGCCCTCCGAAGTGCGGAGCTTCTACAACAGGATGTCGCGGGACAGCGTTCCCCTGATCAACGGGCAGGCGGAGATAGCGCAGATTGTCGTTTACCCGCCCTACAGCGACGAGGTGATCGGCGAAGTGCGGCAGAAGCTGCTCGACCTGCGCAAACGGGTGATCAACGGCGAGAATTTCCGGACGCTGGCAGTGCTGTACTCCGAAGAACCCGGCGCGGCGCGAACGGGAGGCGAAATAGGCTTCATGAGCAAGGGCGAACTGGATCCGGAATACGCGAAGGCGGCGTGGTCGCTGAAAAACAGGGGGGACGTGTCGCGCATTGTGGAGTCCAAATTCGGCTACCACATCATACAGTTGATCGAGAAGCGCGGCGATCAGGTCAACACGCGCCACATACTGATGACGCCCAAGCCGAACCCGGAAGCGGTGGAAAAGGCTACCGCGCGGCTGGACAGCATTGCGAAGCTCATCAAGGACGAAAAGATGGACTGGAATACCGCCGCGCTGTATTTTTCGCAGGACGAAAATACCCGCTTCAACGGAGGCGTGATGATCAATCCCAACGACATGGGGACGCTTTTTGAAATGGATCAGCTGGAAAAAGCCGACTATGCGGTGGTGAAGGACATGAAACCCGGCGAAATATCCGCCCCCTTCGCTTCGGTGGACGGAAAACACAAGCACGTGTACAAGATAGTGAAGCTGAAAGCCCTCTCCGACCCCCACCGAGCCAATCTGAAGGACGATTATTACTATTTGCAGAACATCACCAGAAATCACAAGACAAACACGGTAATCAACAGGTGGGTGGGCGAGAAGATAGAAACCAGCTATATCTTTATCGACAACAGGTTCAAGCGCTGCCCGCTGAACAACAACCTCTGGCTGAAGTAGCAGCGATGAGGAACGCGCTTAAACCGTACATTGTCCTCCTGCCGCTGCTGGCGTGCCTGTCCGCAGCGTTTGCGCAGGAACGCGCCGTCATCCGGAAAATTGAGGTAACAGACAGCGACAGCATGATCATATCCTCCGGCATGCAGCGGCTGATGGGCAACGTGCGGATCGTACACGACAGCATCGCAATGACCTGCGACAGCGCCCACTTCTACAGCGCCATCAACACCCTGGACGCATTCAGCCGGGTGCATATCGTACAGTCGGACAGCAGCACGGTGGACGGGGATTTCGCCAAATATCAGGGAAACGTCAAATTCGCCGAAATATGGGGAAACGTCACCTTAGAAGACAAGGACGCCATCATGAAAACAGAACACCTGTACTACGACATGCAGCCCAACATTGCCTATTACCTCACCGGCGCGGAAATATTCAACAAAGGCAACGACATGGTGAGCCGGATGGGATACTACCACCGGAACGTCAACGAGTTCTACTTTAAGGAAGACGTAGTGCTGCACACCCCCGACTATACCATCCTCACCGACACGCTGGACTACAACGTATACAGCAAGGTGGCAGTATTTGTGGGACCTACCCTCGTCCTGAACGAAAGCGACACGATATTCTGCGAGCGCGGCTGGTACAACACCAACGACACCGTTGCGCTCTTCAGAAAGAATGCCCGGATCATCAGCGGAAGCACCACCGTCGACGCCGACACGCTCTACTACGAAAGCAGGACGGGCAACGGACAGGCATACGGAAACATCCGCATCACGGACACCACCAACAACGTCATCCTGCACGGACAGAAAGGCGCCTATAACCAGCTCTCCGAACGCGCGTGGCTCACAGGAAAGGCGCTGATGATCATGGCGGGGGAAAAGGATTCCCTCTTCCTGCACGGCGACACCCTGCGCTCGGTGACGGACACCGCCGGATTCAAGATCATGAAGGCATACAACAGGGTGAAATTCTTCAACCCGGACATGCAGGGAATGTGCGACTCGCTTGCCATGTCCCTCCGCGACACGATTGTCCGGATGTACCGCGCCCCCGTCCTCTGGGCGCAAGGAAACCAGATGACCGCAGAATACATCGAAATAGAAACCGAGAAGCAACAGCCCAAACGGATGAACCTGCTCGGCAAGGGCTTCATCGCATCTAAGGAAGACACCACCGGCTTCAACCAGATACGCGGGAAAAAAATAGTGGGACTTTTCCGCAACGACAACGAACTCTACCGCATCAACGTACATGAAGACGGCGAAAGCGTCTATTTCATGAAAGACGGCGACTTCATCACGGGCGCCAACAAAATATCCAGCGTCGACATGGTGATACACATCGAAAACCGGCAAGTGCAGCTGGTGGATCACTACACGAAAGCGGAAGGAGAGACGATCCCCATTATCGAATTTGACCCCGCGGAACTCACCCTTACCGGCTTCAACTGGCTGGAAAAACACCAGCCGCTGACCAAAGACGACATATTCCACTGGGGCGAGCGGCAGCCGACGCGGGAAGAAGCGGACGAGAACGCCCTGTCCGCAGCCTCCTCGGAAACCGCGGATTCCCTCCGGCAAAAGATCGAACTCCTGATTGCCGGCAAACGGGCGCGCATCGGCGTTGCCCTCATGGGAGCGGACGGCGGCGACACCATCACCGTCAACCACACGGTTTCCTTTCCCGCCATGAGCGTTTCCAAATATTACATAGCGCTGGCGGTGATGCGCCTGATGGATTTCGGAGTGTTGCGTCCGAACCAAAAAATCCGCGTACTCCGGGAAGAACTCCGCCCCGGCACCCACAGCCCCCTCCGGGACGACCATCCCAGGGGAAACATCGAGCCGACCGTTGCCGAACTGCTCTCCTACATGCTCTCCAAAAGCGACAACAACGCCTGCGACATCCTCCTGAAGACCATCGGCGGTCCCAAACGGGCGGAACAGATCGTCAAAAGCATGGGCGTCGCCGGTTTTTCCATTGCCGCCACCTATCGCGAAATGGAAGAAGACAGCAGCAAAATATACCTGAACACGATTACGCCCTTCTCGGCGGTGCAGGCGCTGGAAGTGCAGCGTCGCGCAAACCTGCTTTCGGAAAGCAGCCGGAACATGCTCTGGAAAATGATGACCGAAAATGCCATCGGCGCCGACAAAATAAAAGGAAAACTGCCCGCAGGCGTCGTGGTGGGACACAAAACGGGAAGCTCATTCAGAACCCCCGAAGGACGCAAACTTGCCGATCATGACGTGGGAACGGTACACATTTCCGACAAGCAGCATTTTTTCATTGCCGTCCTCATGGCAGATTCTATGGAGGACGACGCCGGCAACGCCGCCTTCATAGCCGACATAGCGCGGCTGGCATGGGATTTTTACCGTTCGCGGGAAAATTAACCCCCGACTTAAATGCTGTAAGGGCTAAGCCGGCGCTAAGGCACTGTACAAAAATAAACGATACATTTATTCATATTCCATTCCTGCGTTGCGCCCGGAAGTAACTTTTAGTCGTTGTCATTAAGGGATGAAAAATAAAAAAGCTATAACGGTTGTGCCTGTCCCGTTCGGGACAAAATGTTGGTAGAACCGTCATGCTTCCATCCTCTCTCACATAGCACCCCGTCTGGGTCACACGGCACGTATAGCGTCCCCGTTTCTATAAACATGCGACCCGTTGGGTCGGTCGGCGATGAGGGCGAAATATCCTGATGGACATTTTGGGATAAGTATATCAGGAGAACCACCCCCTGCCCCCTCCAGAGGAGGGGAATCCCCTGTACACGACGGGTGAGATTACAATCTCGGATGAAGCGTTTATGTCAAAAAATGATACATTTATTAATGGACAACTCCTGAATCTTTTTTTGAGGTGCTATTCATGGAGCTGTCTCAAAAGTATTTTAGCACACAGATGATGCAGATGAAACAGATTTGTTCCCAAGCCGGAACCGGACAGGACAAAATAACAGGGTAACTCACAGAACACGGAGTGTTCAATGTGAATAACCCCCAACTTAGCGAAGCGATTGGGGGGTAGAGCAAATCCCACTCTCCCGCCAACCCCGAACGGGGTTGAATATCTGCTGTCCGACTATTCGGTCGCATGCAGCATCAAGGCATGCAAATCCCGTTTTCAAAAGCGAAATTCCCTGTTCTTTGCTGCAGGTCATCCGCAAGTGATCGTTCAACCCCGTTCGGGGTTGCCTTTTGATAACCCCGTACAAGCGAAGCGCAGTGCGGGGTACGAAAACTCAAAACTCAACCGAATGCAGTATATAGCGGCAACAGCATTTTTTAGCGAAGGATATTCGGGAAGTTTGTATCTTTACGGCGCGAATATTGTGGCGGTTCGCTACGCCGAAATCCTGTCCGGTTATCCGGAAACGCGATGGGAAGGCGAAATGCCCATTACACGCCCGTTACTTGATTCCACCATCAATGCAGTGCGTGGACGAGCTTCCGTAAGGACGCCCGCCGTAACGGAAACCGATGGTTTGTGATCACGCGAAATTTCAGGAATCCGCAGGATTACCGTTGGTCCATACCTCAAAGCGAACAGGATATTAATCCGAATTTAAGATAAGGACAGTGTAAAAGAAAAAATAAACCATGCGAGAGATCGAAAATTAATTTTCATCAATTATAATCATCATCATTAAATATCATGAAATCTGTTTTTAAAAACACAAGCATGACCCGCCTCATCAGTCCCGTGATAGGAGGTATATTTGTTTCCTGCGGCAACATCCGGCAAGCGGACAGGCAACAGAATGTAATCGTCGTTCTGGCGGATGATCTGGGCTACGGCGACGTGAGCGGATACGGCGCAACAACCATTCAAACGCCGAATATCGACCGGCTGACAAAGCAGGGGCTGAAGTTCACGTGTGGATACGCTACCTCCGCCACCTCCACGCCGAGCCGCTATGCCTTAATGACCGGACAGTATCCGTGGCGGAACAAAAAAGCGCGGATACTGCCGGGAGATGCGCCGCTGATTATCGGTACCGACGTGGAAACGCTGCCCAAAATGTTCAAAAGGGCGGGATATGCCACCGGCGCCGTGGGCAAATGGCATCTGGGACTTGGCACAGGCTCCATCGACTGGAACGGACACATCGCTCCCGGACCGCGTGAAACAGGATACGACTACAGCTACATCATGGCGGCTACCAACGACCGCGTGCCTTGTGTGTACGTGGAAAACAACCACGTAGTCCACCTCGACGGAAATGACCCGATAGAAGTCAGCTATGTACGGAATTTCGACGGGGAGGTTACCGGCAAGGAGCATCCGGAACTTTTGAAAATGCACCCGAGCCACGGACACGACCAGAGCATCGTCAATGGCGTTTCGCGCATTGGATTCATGCGTGGCGGGAAATCGGCGCTGTGGGTGGACGAAACAATGGCGGAGGTATTTCTCGGCAGCGTAAAATCGTTTATCGACAGACAGGGCAATCAGCCGTTCTTTTTGTACTACGGGCTGCACCAGCCGCATGTGCCGCGCTTGCCCAACGAAAGGTTTGCCGGAAAATCGGGACTGGGAGCCCGTGGCGACGCCATACTGGAAGCCGACTGGTGTGTGGGGCAGCTGCTGGATTATCTGGATGAAAAAGGCTTGACGGAAAATACGATCATCGTGTTTACCAGCGACAACGGTCCCGTGGTGGACGACGGCTATAAAGACGATGCGGTGGAAAAGCTGGGCGCCCATCGACCTGCCGGACATTTGCGCGGCGGCAAGTACAGCCTGTTTGAGGGAGGAACCCGCGTCCCTTTCATCGTGCAGTGGAAAGGAACCGTCAAGCCCGGAACATCCGACGCCATGATTTGCCAAATGGATATGTACAACTCCTTTGCCCGCTTCACCGGTCAAGCCGCAGACCCTAAAAAAGACAGCCGGGATGTGCTGGATGCGCTTCTCGGCAGGTCTCAAACGGGAAGAACCGATCTGATACAGGAAGCGCAGGGAAAACTGGCTTACCGCCGGGGAGAATGGGCATATATTCCCTCATACAAAGGTCCTGCCTTCTCAAAGTGGACAAACAGCGATCTGGGCAATGCGCCCGAAGAACAGTTGTACCATCTGGGCAGCGACATAGGGGAAACGGAAAACCTCGCAAAAAGCCATCCATCCGAACTGGAAGAGTTGAGAAAACGCTTCCAGGAGATTACAAAGGAGGTAGAATGACGCGCGTATCCCGTTTTGTTGTTGTATGGACGTCCTGCGGGCAAAACAGAGAATGAGGGTTCCCGACAAAATGCTATACTGCACTCGGTTATAGTCTTGTGTTTTTTAGCCTGTCGTACCCCGCATTTCATACGGGGTTATCAAAGGGTAACGCCTGCGGCGTTTTACGTCCATGCAGGGCTGTGCGCAACCC
>JAISRX010000205.1 GCA_031273395.1 Bacteroidales bacterium
CAGGGTTAAAATAGCATAAATGTGGTATTTTGGGAAGAGCGACGATTTTGAATTGAGAAAACCGTTACATTTGTCGCCGGATTTTAAAGAAAAAATATATGAGTACACATCGTTACGGATTCGCCACAAAAGCGATACGCGCAGGGGAACAACCCGATTTTCGCGAGGGTGCGTCGGGGGATGTAGTTGTCCCTATTCATCTTTCCACCACCTTTGCCCGCAAGGAACTGGAAACGCCGACGGGCGGTTACGACTATACCCGCTCGCTTAACCCGACACGCAAGGCGCTGGAAACCAAACTTGCAGCAATAGAGGACGCCGGCTATGGCTTGGCGTTCGCTTCAGGGCTGGCAGCAGAGACCTCCGTACTGCTCGCCCTGCTCAAAAGCGGCGATCACATCATCGCGTTTGATGACCTGTACGGAGGCACAAAGCGCATTTTCGACCAAATCATCAACGCTTACGGCATCACGGCGTCGTATGTGGACGCTGCCGATTCCGAAAACATAGCGCGAGCCATACAGCCTTCCACCCGGATGGTATGGATCGAATCGCCCACCAACCCCCTGCTGAAGACTTGCGATATACGCGCCGTTGCTGCCGTTACGCGCCATAACGGACTCATTCTGGTAGTGGACAATACCTTCCTGTCCCCATATTTCCAACATCCGCTGGAGTTGGGCGCCGACGTGTCGCTGCACAGCGCTACCAAATATATCGGCGGGCACAGCGATGTGCTGGGCGGCGCGGTGATGCTGAACCGTCAGGATTATTACGAGCGGGTGCAGTTCATTCAAAATTCGGCAGGCGCGGTATTGTCCCCTTTCGATTCGTATCTGGCAATACGCGGCATCAAGACGCTGGCGGTGCGGATGGAGCAGCATCAGAAAAATGCGCTTGCCGTGGCGCTGTTTCTGGAGGATCATCCTAAAGTGCGGCGCGTCATCTATCCGGGTTTGGAGAGTTACCCGCAGCACGCACTTTTCAAATCGCAGGCAAGCGGGTTCGGCGCCGTGCTGTCCTTTGAGTTGCAGGGCGCTGTTGCCGACGCCAAATATTTTCTGGAACGTCTGGAAGTCTTCTCTATTGCCGAAAGTCTGGGCGGCGTAGAATCGCTGATAGAATTGCCTTCCGTAATGACTCATGCCTCCGTTGAGGAGGCAACGCGACACAAAACAGGCATCACCGATACGCTCATCCGCGTGTCGGTGGGTTTGGAGGATATAAATGATTTAATTGCGGACTTGAAGCAAGCGCTGGAATAATCTTTTCGGTCAACCTTTCTTAAAAAGTTTGCCTCCGCTACGGAGATGATGCCCATTTGCCTTTGGAATTGTTAGAAAATAAAGATGACAATTTTCAAACAATGCCTTAGGAATGAAAATTAATCACTTGTAACGGATGTGAAGTTCGACCTTGAAGATGTCAACCTTTCTCACCGAAGGTAAATGTTTATGGAAGCAATGTACCCCTCTGTGGTATGACCCCGATGGGGTCGAATTTTCCATCAACGTGCGTTCTATAAACATGCGACCTCTTCGAAGTCGAAACTCTCAACTCTTCGAGGTCGTACCTGTCTCCGCACATGCCATGCCATCGAAGTTCGATATGGAGATACCGGCTAATGGACATTTCGGGATAAAATCAGACAAAGAAAAATGGCGGAGGCATTATTGCGGAAAACCTTATTCCCGACAGGAAAACCTTAGCTTCAAAAAATTTATTCTGTTTTTATGGCGCCTGCTGTTTTCAGGTATTCCGTTTCTTTTATTTTAAAGTTGGTTCGGGCTTCTATTACGTTGCTGTATGCCTGTTGCCATTGCGCCTGTGCATCAAGCAGGTTGACGATCGGTTCCATGCCCACTTCATAGTTGTCGGCGCTTACGCGGAGGTTTTCGGCGGCTTGTTCCAGCGCGCTTTCCGCAACGCCCACCAGCGCGTATGCGTCCTGCAAATCCTTTCCCGTTTGCTTCAATTCAAGTTCCAGCAGACGGGAGTTCTTTTCAAATTCCAGTTGCCGGATATCGCGCTGGAGACGGGCGCTTTTGATTTTCTTTGCGCCCTCGCCGAAGTGGAACAGCGGCATGTTGACCGACAACATGGCAAAAGGCAGTTTGAAATTCATCCCTTGCCCGCTCATCTTTGCCCCGCCCAAATATTGATAGCCTATGCCGATCCCGACGGTGGGCAGGAAATCGGCCTGCGTCATTTTTATCTGCTGGGTTTCCAACTCCACCTGCTGTTGCAGGATATGGTATTCGGGACGCAGCGTGACGTCGCCGGAAGGTTCGGGCAGAGGCTGCCCGTCGATCTGCACCAGCGAGTCGGTCGGCAGTATGCGCGTTGCGTAGTCAAGACCCGTTACGCGGCACAGCGACATGCGCGCCAGTTCCTGTCCGTTACGGGCGCGTTGCATTTCGTAGGCGACAGAACCGCGCCGCGTCTGCACTTTCAGCAGGTCGTTCCTGCCCGTCATCTCCACGTCGTAGGCGGATTGCACCGACGCGGTCAAAACGTCGAGCAGTTCGGCATACTTTTCCAGCAGCTTCACCTTTTCATTCACGGCAACATAAATCCAGTAGGCGCGGTCGGCTTCCACTACGGCGTTCATCCGTTGCAGGATGCTGTTTTCGCCGGCAATATCCACGCCCGTTTGCGCCATTTTATTGCCTGCAATGATTTTCCCGCCCGCATAAAGCGGCTGTTCCAGTGTGATACCCGCCATATATGCCCCTTTTATACTGACTGTCAGAGGATAGCAGGCATACATGTTGAATACGGGATTGCCGTCGGGACCGATCACCGGCTCGCCCGTCACCGGATGCAGCATGAGGTTGGGCTGCAATTGTCCCGATGCGTCGGGGACAAAGGTGGGCAAATATGATGTCATGTCAATGTCCTTGAAAACGTATGCCATAGCGCCCGATGCGCCGACTTTGGGCAGGTAGGCGGTTCGCGCCGCCTGTTTACCGGCGACAGCCTGTTCCGTCTGTTTTGCGGCAATTCGGATGTTTTCGCTGTTTTGCAGCGTCAGCCGGCGGCATTCCTCCAGCGTCATGAGTTGTTGCGCCTGAAGGGTGCATGCACCTCCCGACAATATAAATAAGGTACTGATGATGCGGCGTTTCATGATGATGCTTTTTGTCGTTCTATTTGAAAAAATACGGCGTAGAATATCGGCACTAAAATCAGCGTAACCAGCGTCCCTGCAATCAATCCTGCCATAACAGCCACGGCAAGGCTTGCATACATCGGGTCGAGAATCAGCGGCAACATGCCAAGCACTGTGGTGAATGAAGCCATCACAACAGGACGTGTACGCGCCACGGTAGCTTCAATAACGGCATGATACGGGTCTGTTCCCTCCCGTATGAGCCGTGTGATTTCGTCAATCAGTACGATGGAATTTTTGATGAGCATACCGGCAAGCCCCATCACGCCGATGATTGCCATGAAGGTGAAGGGCTGATGAGCGGCAAGCATGGCGGGCGAAATGCCGATAACGGCAAAGGGGAGGCAGCACAGCACAATGAGCAGTTTGCGAATATCGTTGAACAGCAACAGCAGCGTAAGCAGAATGATCAGCGCGGCAACGGGAATCATGCCGAGCATGTTTGCCAGCGCGTTGTGTTGCAGTTTGCCTTCGCCCAGCCATTTAAGGCTGTATCCGGCAGGCAGGGGAATGTTTTCGATTTGCCGGCGGATACTTCTGCACACTGCCGCGGGCGTGGCATTCTCCAGAGGGTCGCATTGCACTTCTACGGCTCGCCGTCCGTCGTTGCGATACACCATCGCTTCTTCCCACACCAGTTGCACGCCTTCGGATACCTGACTGAGCGGAACGGATGCAATCATCCTCTCCTTCAGCTCTTCGGGGGCTATGCTTCCGTCCATCAGTCCGGCAACCGTGTTTTTGTCTATCCCCACGTGAGGCAGCATAGCCCACACCGGCACATCGTCCGGGTCGGTCATGCGTTTGCCGTCGGGTGTGCGCGTTTTCAGGTAAATATTCAGTGTTTCGTCATTTTCGTAAAATGTTCCGACAGGTATTCCGTCGGTGGCAGCCAGCAAAGCGTTGCTCACATCGCTGCGGGTGACGCCCGCCCGCCGTGCAGCCGACTGCGCATAAGCGGCTACCAGCGCCTTGCCCGGCTGTTGCAGATTGTCGCAGACGGTATAAGCGTCGACTTCGGGGCAGTCGCGCATGACTTCCTGCGCCTGACGGCTCAGGCTGCGCAATACTGCCGGATCGGGACCGGAAAACTGCACTTCCACCGTGTGGGAGGTGGCAACGGAAAAGTTGTAACGGCGCACACGGATGTAGGCGTCGGGATAATTTTCGCGCAGGAATTTCTCCACTACCGGCTTCATTTTGGTGAGCGACGGGTAGCTGTCGAAATCGACAATCAACTCCCCGTAGTTGTCGGCGCCCATGTTCACTGCCCGCAAAAGGCAGTAGCGCGACGGCGTTTTTCCCTGACTTGAGGCTACGGTACGCACATGGTCGAAGCCGAGCAACTGTCCGGTGATGTCGTACAGGTCGCGGTTCACCCTGGCGGAAGCGGTTCCGTCGGGCAACGTATATTCAATGTACAGCTGATTGTAGTTGAAATCGGGGAAGAAGCGGTTCTGTACCTTCAGGAAAGCCAGTACCGCCAATGCCAGACATACAAGGCTTCCCGTCAAGGTGAGGATTTTCCGGCGCAACGATTTCTCCAGCATGCGACGGATAAAGAGGTGGATGGGCGTATTCAGCGGCAGATGCCTGTTGCTTGCGGCGCGAGGTCTGCGCCATTTCAGAAAGTACGCCGAAAACATGGGAACCTGCACCAGCGCCAAAAACCAACTGACGAGCAGCGAGATGCAAAGCACGAGAAACAGGTCGCGGGCGTACACTCCTGCCGTGTCGTCGGTGAGAAAAACGGGCAGGAAGGTGGCTATGGCAATGACGGTGGCTCCCAGCAAAGGCATGGCTGTTTGCCGGGCGGTGGAAAACAGCGCCTTTTTCAATGGATCGCCCTTTCCCAACCCCACCAGTATGCCGTCAATCACCACAATGGCATTATCCACCAGCATCCCCATCGCCACAATAAATGCGCCGAGCGATATGCGTTGCAGCGTCCCGCCAAACAGCAGCAGCACGGGAAAGGTAGCCAGAACGGTCAGCAACAGCCCGCTGCCGATAATCATGCCGCCGCGGAATCCCATTGTGAGCATCAGCACCAGAATGACAATCAATACGGACGAAAGCAGGTTCCACACGAATCCGTTGATGGATTGCCGCACGCGGTCGGGTTGGAAAAACACCTTTTCAAACTCGACGCCCACCGGAAGATTTGCCTGTATTTCGGCAAGGCGGCTTTCTACCCGTTTGCCCACGTTGATAACGTTTTCGCCCGACTCCGTTGCGATGGAAACAGCCAAAGCGTCCCGATTGTTCAAACGGAAAACATTGCGGACAGGCTCGCGATATCCGCGCGAAACGCCGGCAATATCGCCCAGCCTGATTTGCTCGCCCGATACGCTCTGGATGATCAGGTTGCGGATGTGGTCAATGGATTGGAAACGGTCGCTTACCGTCACGCGCAACTGCTGGTCGCCTCCTTCGTAAACGCCCGCAAACACAGGTTTGTTCTGCCCGTCGATGGTAGTAAGGATTTGGGCAGGCAGGACGCCCAAATGCGCCATTTTTTCGCCGGACAGCTCAATGTTGATGCAAGGCTCCTGCATTCCGTATATCTCAATGCGGCGCACGCCTTCCACATTCAGCAGTTCCTGTTTTACGTAACGGGCGTATTTATCCATCTCCTCGTAGCTGTAGCCGTCGGCGGTCATGGCATAGAACATGCCGTACACGTCGCTGATGTCGTCGACGACTATGGGCGCGAGGGCATCGGACGGCAACTTTGCGGCAGCCGCTCCCACCTTGCGCCGCAGGATGTCCCACCGCTGCTCGACTGCCTTATCGGGAACGGAAAAGGAAAGCTCCACCATGATCATCGACATGTTGGCTGTTGAAGTGGAGTTGATGCTGCTGACGTCGTTCAGCGTATTCAATTCGTTTTCGATCACGGCGGTCACATTCAGTTCCACCTCATGCGCCGATGCGCCGGGATAAACGGTCACCACCATTGCCTGCTTGATGGCAATTTCCGGGTCTTCGAGCTTCCCCATCCCGATGTAGGCATACACCCCGCCTGCTACAATAGCGGCAATTAAAAACCAGAAGATGGTTTTCTTTTTGAAAAAAACTTCCGAAATGTGCATTACAACAATCCTCCCACGTTGGTTTCCGACGTCGGCGGCAACACCCGCACCTGTTGATGTTCGCTCAAACTTTTGACGCCGGCAGTCACTATGCGGTCGTCGCCGGCAATATCCGCCTGCACGGCAATGCCGCCCTTCCCGTCAATGCCCTGCACGGTCACTTCCCGCCGCTGTACCCGGTCGGTTGCGGCGTCAACTACCCAGATGTATGATTTTCCTCCTTCGTGAAATACGGCATTGAACGGCAACGACCACGACCTAAGCGACCCCGTGCTGTAGGCGATGCTCACCCGCACGTTCATCCCTGCCGCCAGACGGTTGTCGTGCCGGGGATCAAGCTGCAGCTGTACCTTGTAGAGCTGGAGATTATCCGCCTTCGGATTGACGCCGATCAGTTCCAGCGGAAAGACTTTTCCGGGCAACACGTCGGCGCGGCAGTCGAACCGCAGGAAACTGTCCTTTTCAACAAAAAGCGAGGCGGGAATATTGATTTCCACGATCATCCGGCGCACGTCGATCAGCGTTACGAGCGACATGCCCGCATCAATCATTTCGGACGGCTTGAAATGCACTGATTGTATGTACCCTGCAAACGGCGCGGTAAGGCGGGTGTAATCCATTTTATTCCTGTCCGCCTGCAGTTTTACTTCCAGCATTTTCTTTCCGGACATGGCTTTTTCATAATCGTTGCCCGACACACTTTTGCGACGGTACAGTTCTTCAATGCGTTCCGCTTCGGCTTTCACCTGTTCGTATTGTGCCTGGGTAGCTTCCAGCTGCAGGCGGTAGTCGGCAGTGTCAAGTTCGGCAATCAGGTCGCCCTGTTGCACCCGTTGTCCTTCCCGTACATGGATGTGCAGTATCTGTCCGGCGGTTTTGAAACCCAGGTTTACTGCGGCATTTTCCCTGATGACGCCCGGGAAATATTTTTCGCCGGTAGCCCCGGTCATTTGCGGATGCGCAGTTCTCACGCTCCTGATCAAATCCTGAGGCTGTCCGCTCCGGCGGCATCCTCCCTGTAACATCATGATACATAATAAAAATATAAGCGCTCGTTTCATTGGATGACGGTTGATAATAAATAAATGTCACCCTGCAAATATCGTGCAATAAATTTTTCAAGACATTGTATGAAACAACCTGTACGTTTTGCCCGTGTTGCAACAGGCACAGGATTATTTTCATTAATGCCCGAATAAAGTTTCGCCATACGGGGTGCGCGTGAGAGATGCCATTAGCGCCATACCCCGCACTGCGCAAGGATTACCGTGTAGAAAAGTACGGCAGTGCATCTCTGTGGGGTGATCAAAAGGGCAATTCCGGCAAAAGTTGTATCCGCATATATACTGCACTCGGTTATAGTCTTGTGTTTTTTAGCCTGTCGTACCCCGCATTTCATACGGGGTTATCAAAGGGTAACGCCTGCGGCGT
>JAISRX010000257.1 GCA_031273395.1 Bacteroidales bacterium
CGTTTTACGTCTATGCAGGGCTGTGCGCAACCCCGACAGGGGTTGCCTTTTGATAACCCCGTACAAGCGAAGCGCAGTGCGGGGTACGAAAACTCAAAACTCAACCGAATGCAGTATAGATAAGGTTCTGCGGCTGTACGACAAAAATCCCACCTCAAAATGTCCATTGGGATACCTCGCCTTTATCGCCGACGACCCAACGGGTCGCATGTTTATAGAACCGGAGACGCTATACGTGCCGTGCGACCCCGATGGGGTCGAATTTCCCATCAACATGCGTTCTATAAACATGCGACCTCTTCGAGGTCGTACCTGTCTTCACACATTCCATGCCATCGAAGTTCAATAGAGAGGATACCGGCTAATGGACATTTTGGGTTTATTTTTTCAATGCCTTTCGCGGGCTGCGAAAACCGTTTCCCCAATTTTGGGGACGGTTCCGGCAACTTTGCCGGGAGTTCCAGCAACTTTGCCGGAGGTTCCAGCAACTTTGCCGGAGGTTCCAGCAACTTTGCCGGGAGTTCCGGCAACTTTGCCGGAGGTTCCGGCAACTTTGCCGGAGGTTCCGGCAACTTTGCCGGGAGTTCCAGCAACTTTTCCGGAGGTTCCAGCAACTTTGCCGGAGGTTCCAGAAACTTTGCCGGGAGTTCCGGCAACTTTTCCGGAGGTTCCGGCAACTTTTCCGGAGGTTCCGGCAACTTTGGGGACGGTTTCCCCAACTTTGGGGACGGTTTCCCCAACTTTGGGGACGGTTTCCCCAACTTTGGGATGCCGGTTTATTTTTTCAATGCCTTTCTCGGTCTGCAAAAAACCCGTTTTATAATGAATGGTAAATACAGGAGTATCCTAATGGACAATTTGGGATCAATAGCGGATGAATTGCCTCATCCCCGTTTCCCCGACAGGCTTTGCTGCGCCCGCCGCACCGGTACGTGCGATGGTAGAAACGCGACATGCCACGTCTCTACGGCGGCGGGCAAAACGCAGAAGTTATTTCACACAATAGACCAGTGCGTAATTATCTTTCAGGGAATAGTGCATCCTGTATTCCTCGTTGCGCAGGTTGTTTTGCACCACTCCCACAATATCGCCCTCCGTGGCTATGTCAAAGGGTTTAATGGTCAGGTTTTTCTGAAAATTGATGTCCACCTTGTCGCAGATTTTATAGAGCGCTTCTTTGGCGCACCAGTGTACGTAAAGGTGTTCTTTTCTTTTTACCGGGTCAAGCGTGACGACTTCCCTTTCGTTGATGAACTTGTGCGCGGTTCGTTCGATGTTGTGCGACATGTACTCCAGATCCACGCCTACCAGCTTGCCTTTGCCCAACAAAATGGAGGTATATTTATTGGAGTGCGAAATGCTGATATTGTACGAACCGTCCGCCAGATAGGGCTTGCGGGAATCACGGTACACAATTCGCGCGTTGGGTTCGGTCATTTGCTGCAACAAAGCCCGAACGCTCAGCGATTCTATTTTACGGTTCAGGTTTTTGAACCCGTTCAGCCGGACGAGATCGGCTTCATTCAAATATACCCGTTCAAACAGAGCGTCGTAATCCTCTGTTATTTGCCATAAGCCAAGATGACATTCTTCTTCTACTTCCTTATCAATCAATAATCCCACAATATTTCGTTCTAATTTTTAATTTGTCCGCTGTTCCATTTGACGGACTCTACTATATGAATGATGTCCTTGCGGAAGAACACGATAGCCGGTTCCAGCGAGTCGTAATTCGGCTGAACGGCGAAATACAGCGAACCCCGTAAAAAATTACGCACGCTGTCGGTAACAAAAAACTGCACCGGGGAGGCGGCATTGCCCTTGATGTCATATACCGTGGCATACACTTTGCGGTCGCTATCGCTGTAATGGTGCATGTCAACGGCATCCGCCCTTTGCGCAATCTTCTTGAATACAAAAGTCCAGTCGTCTTCCAGAAAATCATCCAAATCGCCTTTGATTTCCTTGTATGTCAAATGAATTGTTCCCTTGTACGCAGGAAATGAAATATTGAACAGACAGGGTTCATCCGAATGATTTTCCACCGGAACGATCTTCCCGTAAACCGGAAACTCGAAAGTAAACGGGCATTGAGCGTCGTATATTTGATATTCCTTTTCCGGGAACGACATGCGGAAATAAGCGTGCGGCTTGGGCGTTTCGTTGCTCCGGCAGGCTGCCGCCAGAAGAATGATCGCCGGAAGAATGACCGCCAGCCGGAAGACAGGCGTGTTAATCCGTTTTTTCATCCGTCGTCACTTTTATTTGTTTGATACGCCGGTTCTCCATTTCTTCCACGCAAAAGGAGAGGTTACGGTAATTCACGCAATCGCCTTTTTGCGGGATTTCGCCCTTCAACTCAAGAATGATGCCTGCCAGGGTATCTGCGTCTCCCTTGATTTCATCAAAAATGGTATCTTCAATGTGCAGGATGCGGTAAAAGTCGTTGAGCAGCACTTTCCCGTCAAACAGGAAGGTATTGCTGTTGACCTGCTCGTAATCGGGTTCGTCGTCGTCCAGTTCATCGGCAATGTCGCCCATTATTTCTTCCAGAACGTCTTCCAGCGTAACGATGCCGGTCATGCTCCCATACTCGTCGATGATCACCGCCATGTGTATTTTCTTTTCCTGAAATTCCTTGAAAAGATCGTCGATCTTCTTGTTTCCGGGAACAAAATAGGCGGCGCGGATCAGCGATTGCCATCTGAAACCTGCTCCTTCGCCGATATACGGCAACAAATCCTTCACGTACAGGATGCCCTTAACGTTGTCGTGCGCATCAAAAACGGGCAGCCGCGAATATCCGCACTCGTTGATCAACCGGATCAGTTCCGGAAAGGGAATCTCCATGCGGGCAGCCTCCACGTCCATACGCGCCGTCATGATGGTATGGATGTCTATATTGCCCGATTTGACAATCCCTTTCAGTATGTTTTCATTTTCAATCACTGTTTCCGACGATTTGTCCCATATTTTACCGATCGAAATACTTTGCTGCTTTTGTTCCCGCCGGTAAAAATAAGCGGTGGAAGCGGCAAGCAGTACTGCCAGCGGATAAAATATTTTCTCAAAAACGGACAAATAAACGCTGATATGGCGCAATGTCCGCTCCGACGCCAGCATTGCGGAAAGTTTTTTTATGAACAGACATCCGCCCGCTATGAGCAGAAACGATCCCCATCCCGTCATGCTGTCGCCTGCCGTCATCCGGATAAGATGCACGGCAAGGAGCGTCGCCGCGATACACGCAAAAATACCGGCTGCCGACAGGGTTGCCCACAGGCGGTCGGGCTTTTGCAGCCATGCAAGAATTTGTTCGTTGCGCCGGTTTTTTTCCTTTTCCATTTTTGCCGCGTCATCCGGCGACAGTGCGCGGAGCGCCGCTTCAAACCCGGCGATGATCCACAGCAATACCACCAGCAGCACGAGCGCCGCCGCGCATGCTATCACTCCGGCATAACCGGTTATCAGGGAGAAATAAAGGTCAGGGTCCAAATAAAATGTTCCAGCAGGTGAATACTAAAACGGTAAACCTCCTGTCGGGTCGGAATCCGTATCTCCGGCGGAAATGGGCGGAACGGTTGCCTGATTGCCCTGCGAATTGTCCTTGGGACTCAAAATGTGAAGCGTGTCGGCAAGTACTTCGGTGATGTAGTGCTTGTTCCCGTTCTTGTCGTCCCACGACCGGCTGCGCAAACGTCCTTCAACATAAAGAAGCATGCCTTTGCGGACATAATCCTCTATATATTTGGCGTTTCGCCACGATACTATGTTGTGCCACTCGGTTTGCTCTACGCGACTGCCGTCCTTCATATAGGACTCGTTGGTGGCAAGCGTGAAATTAGCCACGCTCATGTTGTTGTCCAAATGACGTACTTCAGGATCTTTTCCTGCTCTTCCCAATAAAATTACTTTGTTTACCATGATGTTTAAGAATTTAATGATTTGACTGCTTCTATAATTTCCTCCACCAGAAACGGTTGTCCCTGCACCTTGTTGAACTGGCAGTATGTGAATTGCGGGTGCATCATGCGGAGGTAGTTGACAAACTGCCCGTTGTTGAGTTCGCATACCACAATTTTCCTGTATTTGCCCAGTATGTCGGCGGTGTTGGCGGGCAGCGGCATGATGTGTTTGAAATGCGCATGTCCCGCTTTCAGTCCCTGTTGGCGCAATTTGTCCGTTGCCGCATGGACGGCGCCGTAGGTTCCGCCCCAGCTTACCGCCAGAAGGTCTCCTTCCGGATCGCCTTCCGTCGTCTGCAAGGGAATGTGACGGGCTACCCGCTGTACTTTTTCGTTGCGCAACCGCACCATTTTTTCGTGATTTAATCCGTCGGTGGACACGTTTCCTTTTCCGTCTTCCTTTTCCAGCCCGCCGATGCGGTGCAGCAATCCCGGCGTACCCGGCAACGCCCACCGGCGCACGAGCGTTTCCGGATCGCGGCGGTACGGCTTGTATTCCGGATCGTTTGCCTGCGCAATGGGCGGCGTGATAGACGGAAGGTCTTTCACCGCCGGTATTTTGAACAGCTGCGACCCGTTGCCGATGTACCCGTCGCTCAGCAGGATCACCGGCGTCATGTGTTCCAAAGCGAGTTTCGCCGCTTCGTAAGCGGTATGAAAGCAATCCGAAGGCGAGGAGGCGGCAACGACAATGCACGGACATTCGCCGTTCCGTCCGAACAGCGCCTGATATAAATCGCTCTGTTCCGATTTGGTGGGCATCCCCGTTGACGGACCGCTGCGCTGTACGTTCACAATCACCAGCGGCAGTTCGGTAATCACTGCCAGCCCTATGGCTTCGCTTTTGAGCGAAAATCCGGGTCCAGAAGTGGTAGTAAGAGCCAGCGATCCGGCAAAACCGGCTCCGATTGCCGAACAGACGCCGGCAATTTCGTCTTCCGCCTGAAAGGTTTTCACTCCAAGCGATTTGTATTTGGAAAGTTCTACAAGTATGTCGGTGGCAGGCGTGATGGGATAAGAACCCAGAAACAGCGGACGCCCCGACCGTTCGGCAGCCGCCAGAAATCCCCATGCGGTAGCCACGTTGCCGGTCACGTTGCGGTATTTGCCTTTGGCAAGCTTTGCCGGCGCCACATGTATGGTGGAATGTACCGCTTCGGTATGCGCGGCAT
>JAISRX010000285.1 GCA_031273395.1 Bacteroidales bacterium
TTAGCCGGAGTATTTACCGAAGGTGCATTGACACAACTGAAATCACTTGGCTTTGGCGTCCTCTATTTTCCATACGAGACCGTAATAAAAGCCTTTGCCGAATTTGGAATTGACGCCGCATTTGACGAGAAAACAGCCGAAACGGAATTCAGGAAAAAAATTGACAGTTGGAACAAATTATCCGACAAGGAAGATGTGACCAAAATGCTTTTGAAACTCAACAAAAAGAATGTTGCCGAATTTTTAAACTCACTTTCCGTGACGGTTTCCCGGTTCATTGAACGCATTATTGTTTTGCCGTTGCACGGACAGGAAACCGTTTCAAACAGCGTAACGGAAGCAATTGACTTTTTGAAGAAGTATCCGGAAGACAAACCGAAATTACCGTTGAGTAAATACGAAATCATTATCAAATATAACACGGGCGACAGAATTGAAGCAAGTTTCAAAGACAGAAAAGACAGTATAAAATTCTTGGAAACTTACTTGTAAACGAAAAAAGCACGAACCCAAGCCGCGAATCGTTATGCGACACTGTTTTTCACGAGAAGGCTCCGTATTCCTGCCCCGCCCTCTCCCTTCCGGTGGTTTCCCCCGCCGCAACTTGCGGCAACAAAAACTGCTCAGTCGGACGTTTCCCTGCAAGGCATTTTCCGAAAACACACGCGAGCATAATACCTTCCGCCGAATTTCCACCTTCCGCGGGTTTATTCCTTTTTCAGCCGGCATTGCATGATGCTGTGACCCAGTCCAAGACCGTCGTGAATGGTTTCCACTTCCAGTCCTGCCGCTTCCACGCACCGTTCCATGTCGCCGGAATAATACATTTTGCTGTTCCCGTTTGCCATGGCGGTAAAGTAAATGCTCGTCTGGGCGAGGCAATAGGAGGCGGTTTCAAAACGTTGCCTGTCCCAAAACGTTTCCATGATATACAGGTATGTCGAGTGTTGCATGGAACGGACGGCGCGCGACAGAATACCGGTCACTTCCTCTTCCGAGAAACAGTCCAGAAACTGGCTCATCCATATAGCGTCAAAACCTTCGGGAAACGGCGCGTTCCCGTCCAGCAGATCGACGCCGTATTCGTGTATGCGTTCCCTGCCGGGCAGGTCTTTCACCGCTTCGCGCATCAGCCTGAGTTGCTGCGGCAAATCCATGACGGTGACCTGTACTTCCGCGTCATGACCTGTGCATCGCGCAGCCCAGCGTCCCGTGTTGCCGCCCACGTCCAGCAGGGTGCGCGGATGATGGCGGAAAACGATCTCCAGCGCACGGCTAAAGGCATTGTCCGAATAAAAATGATCGAACCCGAACCAGCTTCGCCTTACCTGCTCCGGCAGTTCGGAAAGCCCCTCGTAAATGGTGTTCCACTCGCCGAATACCTTCAATCCCTCCGGCTTGCCGCTCAGCAGCGACTCTTCCAGCCGGAACAGACCGAGATAATTGACGTCGTGGTTGAAATCCATGTTTGCCCGCGCCATAGCGTCTTTCAGCAGGAAATAACCCGGTTTGGCAATAAAGAAACGACCGTCGCGGAAGAGCACCGTTCCGATGGTGAGCGACGATTCCAGCAACACCTGTACGGCGTAATGCGTCAAGCCTGTTTTTTCGGCTATTTCTTCGGGCGTTGCTCCCTCGTTCCTGTCAAGCAGCAACTCAAGAATACCGAACTTGACCATGAGGCGGGATACCTGAAACACTACAGGGGCAAAAGCTATTTCCTGTGCCAGACGTTGTGCCTGCAATGCACCGAAACGGTCTTTGCCGTACATTTCTCTCTGAGGGGATGATAATTTCATGACGTCGGATTAAAGCGAATGATTTTCAGGGCGCAAAATTAACATATTTTTAAAATGAGAATTATTTTTATCAAAATAATATTTGAATGTAAAAAGATATATTATCTTTGCCGTTCAAATTATCAAGTTTTTATACCATATATTGTTTTTATGAACAGGCTCGGAAATATGCTGAAACAGGGCATTGTCCTCTTTTTAACGGTATTGGCGCTTGTCGGCTGCCAACCGGAACAGGAAAGCATGGAAGGATTGATTAACGACCGGCTTGCCCGCGCGGCAAGGCAGTCCCTTTTAATGGCGGCGTCGCTGAAAGACCTGCCGGATCAGTTGCCCCGCACTTTTGATGCGGAAGGCAAGTCAGTCGCCAGCAATTCGGGATGGTGGTGCAGCGGTTTTTTCCCGGGAACGCTGTGGTATTTGTATGAATACTTTCAGGACGCCTCGCTGCTTGACTATGCCCGCAACTACACCGCGCGGATTGAGAAGGAGAAATACAACAAAGGCACGCACGATCTCGGCTTCATGCTCTATTGCAGTTTCGGCAACGGATACCGTTTAACCGGCGACACCGCCTACCGGAGCGTTCTGCTGACCGGCGCCGAATCCCTGTCCTCCCGTTTCAATGAAAAAACAGGCTGTATCCAGTCATGGAACTCGAACAAAAAATGGCAGTTTCCGGTGATCATCGACAACATGATGAATCTGGAACTGCTCTTTTGGGCGTCCGAAACGTCGGGAAACCCGAAATACAGGGATATTTGCCTTTCACATGCCGCAAAAACGGTCGAAAACCATTTCCGTCCCGATTACAGTTCTTTCCATGTAGTTTCGTATGATACCATTTCGGGACAGGTGGAGAAGAAAAACACCCATCAGGGATATTCCGACGAATCGGCATGGGCGCGCGGTCAGGCATGGGGTTTGTATGGCTTTACGGCGACATACCGCAAGACCGGCGACGTCAAATATCTGGAACAGGCAAAGCATATTGCACAGTTCATTTTGCAGCATCCCCGTCTTCCGGAGGACAAGATTCCTTACTGGGATTTCGATGCGCCGGAGATACCAGATGCAAAACGGGACGCTTCCGCAGGCGCCATCATTGCCTCCGCCCTGACAGAACTGAGCGAATATGTGGAAGAACCCCTGGCAAAAAGCTATCTGGAGGTCGCCGAAACACAGATACGCACCCTTTCTTCCCCGGAATACTTTGCAGAAGAAGGCGCTAACGGAAATTTCATTCTGAAACATTCCGTCGGGCATCTGAAAGCCAATTCGGAGGTAGATGTTCCCCTCACTTACGCGGATTATTATTATATTGAAGCATTATTACGTTATAGAACACTTAAAAGATATAAAACATGGCAAACTTTTCATTAAAAGGAAAGACAGCGCTGGTAACAGGCGCTTCCTACGGCATCGGATTTGCGATAGCCACTGCGCTTCACGAGGCAGGCGCCACCATTGTATTCAATGACATAAAGCCCGATCTGGTGGACGCCGGAATAGCCGCATACAGGGAAAAAGGCGTCAGGGCGCACGGTTATGTATGCGATGTAACCGATGAAAACGCGGTGAACCATCTGATCCGCGTCATTGAACAGGAAGTGGGCGTGGTGGATATTCTGGTGAACAATGCCGGCATCATCAAGCGCATACCGATGGTAGAAATGTCGGCAGCCGAGTTCCGACAGGTGATTGACGTTGATTTGAACGCTCCGTTCATTGTTGCCAAAGCCGTTATTCCCGGCATGATCAAAAAAGGCGGCGGTAAAATCATCAACATCTGTTCCATGATGAGCGAACTGGGACGCGAAACGGTATCAGCCTACGCAGCCGCAAAAGGCGGACTGAAAATGCTCACGCGCAACATCGCGTCCGAGTACGGCGAATACAACATCCAGTGCAACGGCATTGGACCCGGATATATTGCCACCCCGCAAACCGCGCCCCTGCGCGCCGAAGGGCATCCGTTCAATGCGTTCATCATGTCCAAAACGCCTGCCGCACGCTGGGGAACGCCGGAAGATCTGTCAGGTCCCGCCGTCTTTCTGGCGTCCGAAGCGTCCGATTTCGTGAACGGACACATATTGTATGTCGATGGAGGCATTCTTGCCTATCTGGGAAAAGCGCCCAAATAATGATTCGCTAATAAACAAAAACATAAAATCTAAAAAAATGACAAACAGGATACTGATAGCATGTATGGTATTATGCGGTATGATCGTTGCATCATGCGCACGACAGTCAATTACCGTCAAAATAGACAATCCTTTCGACATTGCCCGCCACAACACCACAGTTGAAGTAGCGTGGGCAGACGTCGCCGCCGGGTTGCCTTCCGTCGATCCGCTGAAAGTGGTGGTAACTTGCGCGGAAAGCGGAGAGGAACTGCCGAGTCAGGTGGTGTACCACGGACAACCGACGCCACAGTTGCTGATTTTTCAGGTATCGCTGGAAGCCCGGACGTCCGCAGCGTTTCTGATCAAAAAAGGCGATCCGCAGCCATATACCGCCAAAACCTACGGGCGGTACATCCCGGAACGGAAGGACGATTTCGGCTGGGAAAACGACCGCGTGGTTTTCCGGATGTACGGACCCGCGCTTGCCAAAGAAAATCCAAGCAACGGGGTGGACTTGTGGTTGAAGAAAACCGAAAAACTGATCATTGACCAGTTCTATAACGACGATCTGAAAAACGGGAAATCCTACCATGTGGATCACGGCGAAGGACTTGACTGCTACAAGGTAGGTCATGCCCTGGGAGCGGGCGGGATAGCGCCCTACCTGAACGACACGCTGTGGGTGGGCAGTCACTACACGACACAGGAGGTGTGGGACAACGGTCCGCTGCGCACCACCTTCAAGCTGACCTACAACAACCTTCCCGTGGGAAAGAAAACGTTTTCCGAAGAACTCGTCATTTCGCTGGATGGCGGATCGCAGTTCAACAGGGCGGTCGTTTCCTTCGATGGGGATTTTACGAACATGCAGGCGGCGGCAGGCATTTTTCTCCACGAACCGGACAACGGACAGGAAGGGATAACGGTTGTCGATGATGACAGGCAAATCCCGAACAGCAAAACGTCCGAGGCGGACGGATATATCGCTTACGGAGAAGCAGCCGTTTCGGATGCGGGCATCCCGGCAGGACGGAATTATGTGGGCGTGATACTGCCCGACGGCGTTACGGAATGTATCCGGAAAACGGGACATCTGCTTGCTTTGGCGCCCTATGCCAAAGGTGAAAAACTGACTTATTATTTTGGCGGAGGATGGGATCAATGGGGATTTGCAAACGACGACGCATGGTTTGACCATGTAGCCGCATTTGCCCAACGGCTAAAAAACCCGCTGACAGTGGTCATTCAATAAAGTTGCGCGGGGTAAACCGCTAAAGCGCCGCAAATGCGCTTTCCCTGCCGGCACACAGGGTAGCGTGATGATGCTTTCGCAGGCAGGTTGCGGGAATGGTTTCGGAAATCGGATCATTGACGGTGTGGAATATCGTCAACGTCTTTGTGCGGGCGGACGCCATGCAGGACGTTGCCTTACCCGCATCAGGGAAGGGGATATTTCAGGCGCAATGTTGTCCGTTAGACCACAACTGGGGTATTTTCCGGAACAGAAAAAAGGCGGGGAGACCGTTTTTCCGCGTATGAAGCTAAAAACAGGGATTTCCGCCCGACAAGCGAGAGTTACCCCACTGACTTGTCCCAATGGAGAAAAAGAATTTTCATTTTATCTTTTGCATGTCCGATTTATTATATGTACCTTTGCCGCCGCAAACCGGTGAGGTGGGTGAGTGGCTTAAACCAACAGTTTGCTAAACTGTCGTACGGGCAACCGTACCAAGGGTTCGAATCCCTTCCTCACCGCGTCATATCAGGAGGTTCCCATGATGGGAACCTCTTTTTTTGGAATAATGCGTAAAAAAATCCTGCCGTTCAGTCTTCCACATAAATAATCTCCCCGTTTTCCAGTTCGTAGGCTGTCCCCAGACGCCGTCCCCTGGCGGAGGTAGCGTCGGTTTGCGATGGGTCGGGGGTGTAACGCTCTATTTTGTTGCCTTTTTTGGTGATAATTTCCATGTTTTCCTTGCCCGGATTCTTCATGATGGTGAAGTCCTCCTGCGAAAAAAACTCCGTCATGCGGAACCGCACGGTCAGCGCCACCATCAGCGCCACGGCAAAAACGATGCTCACGTCAAAAAGGTTGGCAACCGCGGTCATCGGATTGACGTCTTCCGTTTCCTTTTGCCTCAGGGACGAGTGTCTTCTTTTTCTTTCCATGTCGCCGCGCTTTATTTGTTGATCATGTCATTGATAAAATCCAGCCGGTTGAGGTCGGCGGCGTACCATCGCTGTTTGGTTTGCAGGGTGAGGTATCCCATTGCGCCTATTGCCAGCCCCACCACCGTTGTATTGAAAGCGATCTGCATTTGCCGGCTCATGACGGCAATGTCGCCGTCGGCAAGTCCTGCCAGCGCCGGACCGAGCGGTATCAGCGTTCCCATCAGTCCCAGCATGGGACCTGTTTTGGAGAGCGTGCGGCTCCTGTCGAGGTCTTTCTCGCACTCCACTTCAAAGTCGGCGACGATTTTGGTTCCGAATATCTTTTCGCCGCGGTGTTCCCACAGCCGGCGGACAGCCTGCGCCAGCAGCGTCTTCGATGCGGGCAGCGCCGCAAGCCCGTCGATCGTTTCGGGCGTCAGCCGGTTGATCTCTTCATCCAGTCTCCGGATGTATTTCAGCCGCTCGGCATATACCCCGTACAGTTTCCCGATCAGCACAAGCCCGCGCACAAGGAAAAAAACCACGGCAACCATCACGGGCGCCAGTAAGCCGCTCGAAAGCCAATAAAGCAATTTTTCAAATACAAACATTGTTCTGTTTTTAATTTATGATGACATGTTTTTCATGGATACCGGCGATCACGGATGCAAGGATCATCTGCGCCAGATGCAGCACATAGCCCGCTTCCATGCGGGCGAGGGGCGCGGGCAACAAACGCTTGACGGCGCAACTGCCCGCAAGGATCGCCGCCGCCGTCCCTGCCGCGATAATCCCTGCCAGGGCGGTAAAGGATATGTCCCAAGCCATCAGGAACAGCTGAACTTCCGCATAAAACAGGCATCCGAAGAAACCGCATCCCGGATAATACGTCGCCCATGCAGCTATGCGCCGGCGCCGGCTGTTCACCGGTTCGTCGCCTGTGTGCTGCCGCAACCGCAAAACGTCTGCCCAAATAAACAGGAGGTTCTCCACAATCACCCACAACGCGGCATGGAACAGGACGTCGTGCCGCGACAGTATGTCATGCAGCATCCACCTGTTCTGCTCAATCGCTGCGGAGTGAAACGCAAATACCGCCGCGCCGCACACAAGCGCAAATACGACCGCGTGCCACGCCTTGCGGAAAAAGCAGGTTTGCACCACGGCGGCGCCCGCAGCCACAACAAGAAATATAACGGCTATCTGTTCCATCGCATCAATGAAAACGCAAAATTACACAAAAACGCGAAACCGCAAAAAACCGATAAAGCGGGCTAAGTCTTTTTTTGAGGTGCTATGAAAATCAAGTATCTTTTCCTATAAATTTTACAAGGACATTTTTATTATTCGTTTGTGTGTAATTAATTGAAAAATTAATGCTAACTTTGTTGCAATAAAAAATGGCACACAAATGGGACGTAAAAAGAAAGAACGGGAGCCGGTAGAGAAGTTATTTTCTACGGCGATGACGATGCTTGTTCCGGCACATATTTTGGAACATTTTGAGATGTGGGATGCACAGGAAAGCCTTGATCGGTGGGTAATAGAAATGCGGGAGAAGGAAAGTCAGATACCTTCAGAACCGGCTGAATACAGCGATGTTGTATTCGATGGCTATTGTAATCCGATAGAAACGCTGAGCCACAGTTTTGTATGTAAACCGATTTATCTGCGGCTTTATCGACGGCGCTACAAGCGTGCCAACACCGACCGTCATTATTGCAACGAATATGATGTAGCCTTGCGAGGGGTGAAAATGGTACCCGAACCGGGATTTTTTTTTAAAGACGAAAGTTGAAGAACAGCCGGTAAACCTGTCGGTTATTGCACGAATGTTTTGCCTGCCGGTCAAGACATTTTATTATTGGTACAAAAACTTTTTGAGTGATTATATATCGGATAAACAGACGGGCAGATGGTGTTCGGAAAAGACAGAATCCGTCAGCAAGAAGACGGGAGAGATCACACAAAAGCCGGTTTATGTGTTCAAGCCGGAGAATTTGGGTGTAAACATGAGCATCGACGACAAGGCTATCGGAGAGGATGGATTTACTGTTTTGAGCAATAACGATACGGGCAAAATGGCGATGCCGGTGGAAAGCACCCGTGCCGAAGAAGTGGAACAGGCGATGGAAAAATTTGGTTCCTCCCTGCAGCAAATCAAAAATATCTCGATGGACATGAGTTCGACTTATGCACTTGTTTTCAACGACTTGATTCCGCAAGCAGTGCAGGTGGTGGACAAATTTCATGTAATGAAATACGTCTGTGAAGCCGTCGGAGATGTGCGAAGAAGAACAGTAAAAGAGTTGACGCATCAACTTTCAAAAGAAAAGAAGCGAACCGCTGAAGATGAACAAATCCTAAAAGACATTGAACTTTTGCGTCGCATCTCACACGCCATAACACAGTCGCCCGACAAATGGAACATGGAAATGCAGGAAACTGTTCAACAGATATTTATGAAGTACCGGGATATACAAACGGCTTATTGGATCAGTCAGGATTTCAAGTTGTGGTACGCTTATCAAAATGGCACAAAACCGATTGAAACAACAAAAAACAACCTGCAACAATGGTACGCCAAAGCAGCACAAATCGGTGAATTCAAGAGTGTTATAAAGATGATTAAAAAGCATGAACCGGAAATACTCAACTACTTCAGGCACGGTTTGACCAATGCCAAAGCCGAGAATTTGAATGGTAAATTACAGCGATTTGTGTCCGCAAACTACGGACTGAAAGATAAGGATTTTTTCCTCTATCGTACTGTCGGATATTTTTCATAGCACCTCAAAAAAAGAATTAGCCGAAATTTTAAAAATTCGGGGCAGGAATACAGGCATAAAAAGGATGCCCGCAAGGTGAACGGGCATGATTTTGCAGATGAAAAATCCTCACCTTATGGAATTTTTGACATTGCAAAGAATGAAGGTTTTGTTAATGTCGGAAAAAGCTGTGACACGAGTCGGTTTGCCGTAAACAGTATTCAAAACCGGTGGGAACCGGTTGGTAAAAAACATTATCCCGATGCAAAAAACAT
>JAISRX010000290.1 GCA_031273395.1 Bacteroidales bacterium
CGCGAACATCTTGCCGAAATGGGCTTCCGAAGCATTGACGAAATAGTGGGACGCACCGATCTGATAGAAATACGCCGGTTCGACCGGTATCCGAGAACGAAAAAACTTGACTTCAGCAAATTGCTTTATTTCCCCGAAGGCACATCCAACAGCCTGCGCCGGACAAAGATGCAAGACCACAAAATAGATACCGTGCTTGACCGCGAACTGATCCGCAAGGCACAGCCGGCGCTGGAGAAATCCCTGCCGGTGGAAATCAGCGCCTCCATCTCCAATACCGACCGTACCGTCGGTGCGATGCTTTCGGGCGAAGTAGCCAAACGCTACGGCAACGCCGGTCTTCCCGACGGAACGGTCAGCGCCGTGTTCAAAGGGTCGGCGGGACAGAGTTTCGGAGCGTTCCTTTCGGCGGGCGTCACCTTCCGGCTCGAAGGCGAGGCAAACGATTATCTCGGCAAGGGGCTGTCGGGAGGACGCATTGTGGTGGTTCCCCCGCAGGGAAGCGTTTTTGCGCCCGAACGGAACATCATCGCGGGCAATACCCTGCTGTACGGCGCAACCCGGGGCGAAGTGTATATCAACGGGTGCGTAGGCGAACGGTTCTGCGTGCGCAACAGCGGAGCCATTGCCGTGGTGGAAGGAGCAGGCGACCATTGCTGCGAGTACATGACGGGCGGCAGGACGGTAGTACTCGGCGCTACGGGCAAAAACTTTGCGGCGGGGATGAGCGGCGGCATTGCCTACGTGCTCGACCCGGAAGGCTCGTTCGACTATTTCTGCAACATGGAAATGGTGGAATTGTCGCTGATTGAGGACAAAACGGACAGTCAGGAACTTTTTCGCCTGATTTCCGCGCATGCCCGGTACACGCAAAGTCCTTTGGCGCAGCGTATCCTGAACGACTGGGAGTCCAGTCTCAAGCATTTCCTGAAAGTGATGCCGATAGAGTACAAAAAGGTACTTCACGACGAAGCCATGGAAGCGCTCAAAAAGAAAATCGCACAGGTGGAATACGATTATTAGCATTGAGAACGGTCGATGTGCGTGTTCGGCACAGCAGGACGCTACGACGAACACGGGCGCACCAAAAATCCCGTACGCCTTATTGCTGCGGGATTTTCGGCTTATGACTTGTCAATAAATAAATATATCATTTACATTTGACATAAACGCTTCACTTGGGATCGTAACCTCTCCCATCAGCGTCAGTTCAGGCAGAAATAAGTATTTGTTGTGTTCGCAGGTCGCCCGCCTGCGGTGATGAAAATCAAGCCCTTCTGGCTAAACCGGCATACTTCATTTATTCCACGTTCCTTAGTGGTCAAAAAGCAGGATAAAAAATTCTGTGTTGTTGATGATCGGTACATTTGCGGCGGTTTAAATATCTGAGTAAAGAATTTGCTTTTATTGCGCTTCCAAAGAAGTCGTAAAAATGGTCATAAACATGGCAGTCAGTTGTATTTATGTAAAAAATGCAGCAAACCGTTTATTTTTATGGCTCGCTCGCCCTCCGTCATTCAGCCTCATATCAAATTTCTGTTCGTCATTACCTAGCTTTTAACTGTAGCTTCCTTCAGATTTGCAGTCACCTGCAACACCCTTGCCAATCACTGACTTTTCCTCCAAACGCGGCGAGTACAGGTACCTGCACCCTGTGAGTGTAGAAATTATGCCAACATACCAAAGAAAAGGCGACCATGTACATGGTCGCCTTTATCAAAACACATCCTGCGATTTCCGATGACAGTCCGTGTTATAATGATTTATTGAACGATTGCCTTGAAATCGGCATTATCAAAATATTTGGCAAATTCAATATCCTTTTTTGCGTTTGCTTTCAGGGCGTCGCTTTTGGAGGCAGCCGTGCGCAGGTTATTAATCACCAGACTGTTATTCTGGGTTCTTGCACCGACAACCGCTTTCAGATAGTACACCAGCGCATCTTCGCTTTTTACCGAATTAAGCACCGTTAAAGCGGCGTCGTTCTGCTTTGCCAGCAATTTGGCAAGTGCGGCGTTTATTTCTACCTGATTGCCGAAATAACTGACAGCATCGCTATATTTTCCCTGAATGATCTTGATCGTTCCGAGGTTATACTTTGCTTCTTCGTTGGCTACTATTGACGTCAACAGTTCTTCTGCTTCCGCAATATTGCCTTCGCGCAAAGCAACTACCGCCAGATTGTTTTTCACGACGTCGCCATTGTTAAGGGCTTTTGCATCGCTTAAAGCGGTTTTGGCTTCAGCGGTACGTCCCAGTTTCAGATAAATGGCGCCCAGATTGTTTTTCGTACGGTAGTCATTCGGATAATAACGCGCTGCCGCTTGATAGACCGACAGTTTTTTATTGTCGTCCTGAACCAGCGTAGCGGCATACAGAATTTCTTCCAGTTTCAACTTGCTTGCATCCTTCTCGAATTGCGCCAGAATTTCCTGATCCGACAAGCCGACTACTTCAATGTTGACCGTCAGTTTGGCACGGCGCAACTGGGGAAGAATATCTTTCTTGATTTCTTCGTAAGCGGCGGCAATGTTTTTTATCTCGCGTTCGCGAACCACCGGATCGGAATACATGGACAACACGCGCAAAATCAATTGCTTGTCGGCAATATTCGATTCTTCCATCAATTTTTTAAATCCGTCCCAGTCTTCAGGAGTGGTGACCACTTTCAGAAAATCGGATTGAACGATTTCTTCTACTTTGGCGGCTTTGAAATTTTTGGTGAAGAAGGTCTGACTGGTTTTTTCACGGGAATTGGACAGTCTTTCGTTCAAATCCAGCGGACCGTCGGGCGAGGCGTATGCCGACAGTTGTGCGCTTGTGAAATTAACCCTGTCATTGGCTTTTGCGGATTTGATGGCTTCCGTAAACTCTTTTATTTCGGGTTTTCTGGTTTCCGCCGTGCGAACATCCGATTGCTGCAACGCATATTTGATGTCGGCTGCATACGAGTCGGTGGTGGTGCGCACGAATTTATCCGCCGCATAAGTCGTTCTACCGTCTTTTTGCACCAGTAAACATGTAGTGATAATACCGTCGCCCAATTTGTACGGATCCAGTTCTATTGCGGTAGAACCTTTGGCTGCCGATATTCTCAAATTCAACTCGGAAAGTTGAAATTCGGGCTTATAGGCTACTTTGGACGAATAGCTGAACGACCCGCCGTCATATTTTATCACTTTGTTGTTTTCTTTTACCGATTCGCCCTGAACCTTGTAGGTTTCAAAAGGCAGATCATTGCTCCCGCTTTCCAAAACCGGCGTTAATTCCATTACCACCGTTTTGTTAAAATACTTGGCGGGATAACTTCCGTTGATCGTAATTGCAACTTCCCCCCCTATCAGTTCAAGAACAGGCGGATTTACCGTATATTTTACCTGAGCGGCATCCTTTTTCATCTTTTTTAACGGCGAGCAACCGCTGAAAACGATACCAACCAATACAGCAGATATTAAAATCAAATTTTTCCTTTTCATATACACTTGAATATTATTTGTTTTTTTAGATTATATATTTTCTTCTTTAACTTAAAATTATTCGCAAATTTATAGATTATTTTTCCAAAACAAACAGTTTGAATACATCAAAAATCTTTTTTTTTTTGATTTGTTTTGCAAAATTCGTACAATCTACTTGTTATCAATAAAATATGTTTCTCTTGGAATGAAAAAAATTTTTCTATTAAATAAATCTTTAACAATTATTAACATTTAAACAGATAATCGGTCTGTCATCGTTCACCGGATATGTTGATTTGGCGAACGCATCCGAGTCTTTTTTTGATTTGTTTTGCAAAATTCATATAATCTGCTTGTCATCAATAAAATATGTTTTTCCTGTAATAAAAATTCATTCCGCCGGATACACCTAAATTAAACATTTAAACAGGGAATTAGTTCGTCCGTAATTTACCGTATATACTCATTCCGTGATGCATCCAGCCGTAACATGATGAATAACAGAACGGTAAATGCCCACAGGGAAGAGCCTCCGTAACTGAAGAAGGGCAGCGGGATGCCGATGACCGGCACCAAATCGATGGTCATACCTATATTAATAGCATAATGAAAAAACAAAATGCTCACCACACAGTAGGAATACACCCTGCCGAAAACCGATCGCTGTCGCTCGGCGATGTACACCAGCCGCAACAGCAGAACAATAAAGAGAATCACTGTTACGGCGGTGCCTGCAAATCCCCATTCCTCGCCTATGGTACAAAAAATGAAATCGGTACTTTGTTCGGGAATGAATTTTCCTCTCACCTGTGTCCCTTGCAGATAGCCTTTTCCGGTTAAACCGCCCGATCCGATAGCTATTTTCGACTGATCGACATTGTATTCGATGCCTAACGGATCGGATTCGATCCCCAGCATTACCTGTATGCGTTTTTGCTGATGGCTGCCCAACATTTTGGTGAATACAAAATCGACCGAAAAGGTAAAAACCAATGCGCACAATATAAAAAGGATGATGGTACGGATGTTGGGTAACCGGCGAACGATCGAATAGGCAACAAAAATAACGGATGCTGTCAGCGCCGCGCCTAACAGTATCTCGTGAATGTCGAACCCGATTTCCGCCAGAAAATTGACTGTGAATAAAATGGAAAATATGAGCATGAATACGCCCAGCCCTTTCAGTACATTTTTTATTTGCCTGCTTTTGAGATAATATACCGTGAAACCCAGAAGGATTAATCCGCCCGCCAGATAAGCCTGCACATTCTGCATCAACAGGGAAAGGATGAACAAAACTACAGTGAGCAATCCGAACAGCAGTATTTCCTGCGGCAATCCTTCGCGGTACAGCACAATCAGGAATGCCAGATACACCAGAGACGATCCCGTGTCGGGCTGTAATATGATGAAAACGGGAGGAAGAAAAATGATGATCCCAACAAGGATGAGATTTTTGAATTGCATCAGCTTTCCCGAATAGTTGCCCAGATATTTTGCCAACGCGAGGCTGACTGCAACTTTGGCAAATTCGGACGGTTGCAGTCGCACGCTGCCTATGTCGAACCACGATCTTGCTCCGTTGACTTCCTTGCCCACCACCAGCACCGCTATCAATACGAACATGCAAAAAACATAGACCGGATAGGCAAACGAGGAGTAAAAGCGGGGATCCAGCAGGCAAACCAACACGGCAAGCCCTATGGCGGTGACGATCCACACCAGCTGTTTTCCGTAGCGTTGCGACAGAGAAAAAACGCCGGCGTTTTGTTCGTCCGCCACGGTGGCATAGATATTCAACCATCCCATCAGCACCATGAGGGCATACAGAATCACTGTCAGCCAGTCGATACCGTTGATTGAATTAATTTGCCGCTGCACGATTGTCGTATCGGTTGAAGTTTAACATTCTGTCTTCCAGCCACGGGCGGTTGGTTTTGCCTGTAAGGTATTTTTCGATCATCAGCGAAGCGACCGGCGCTGCCCATGTAGCTCCGAAACCGGCGTTTTCGATATATACGGCTACGGCTATCCGCGGATTTTCGCGGGGGGCATAAGCCATAAACGTCGAATTGTCCTCACCGTGCGGATTTTGCGCCGTCCCCGTTTTTCCGCACATTTCAATACCGGCTATGGCTACGCCTCTGGCTGTCCCTCCGGTAACCGCCAGATACATCCCCTCCCGAACAAATTGAAACCAGGAGGTATCCACTTCGGTATAGCGCCGCTGGGCATATTGAGCCGGCACGGTATCGCGCCCGTTGATCTTTTTGAGCAGGTGCGGCGTGTAATAGTAGCCGCCGTTGGCAATGAGCGAGGCAAAATTTGCCATCTGAACCACCGTACTGCCCATTTCGCCTTGCCCGATAGACAGGGACACCAGGGTGAGCGATTTCCATGAAGCGGGCGTGGGAAAATATTTCCGGTCGTAATATTCGGCGGAAGGCACGTTGCCGATCCGTTCCTGCGGTAAATCTATCCCTAACTTTTTGCCGAAGCCGAACGACATGATGTATTTGCGCCATTGAAGATAATTTTCGCGCGCGGCGCCGGTTTGCCGGTTATCCACAATGTTGCGAAAGACGTTGGCGAAATAGCTGTTGCATGAATTTCCGATAGCTTGCACCAGATTAAGCGGAGACGGATGATGATGACATCCCATGTGGAATCTTCCTACGTGGTATCCTCCTGCGCAACCGTAATACGTATCGGGCGTCAGGGAACCTTGCTGCAAGGCAACCAGCCCCTGCGCCACTTTAAAGGTGGATCCGGGAGGATAGCTCGCCATCACCGAACGGTCGAAAAGCGGCTTGCTCGGATCGTTTTCCAGTTTGCGGAAGTTTTCCGAACGCACCCGCCCCACCAGCAGGGAGGGATCATAGTCGGGCGCGGACACCATTGCCAGTATTTCTCCCGTGGACGGCTCAATGGCTACCACCGCTCCTATGAATTTGGACATCAGGTGCTCGGCATATTCCTGCAAACCGGCGTCGACGGTCAGCGTAAGATCCGAACCCACAACGGACATCGTATCCAGTTCGCCGCCGCGAAACGACCCGACAATGCTGTTGCGGACGTCCACCAGATACACATTCACTCCCTTTTTGCCGCGAAGTTCCGTTTCGTAAAACCGTTCCACTCCGCTCTTTCCGATATAATCGCCTGTCCTGTAATAGCGGTCTTCCTTTATGTCCAGCGAGTCCACCTCGGCGACATAGCCCAGCAGATGCGACGCTATGGGATGGACGTAGCGGCGAAGGGTACGCGCATGAACAAAGAAACCGGGATATTTGTACAAACGTTCCTGCAACACAGCGTAAGTTTCGGCAGACATTTGCTTGAGAAACAAAACGGGTCTGTATGACGCATAATTTTTCCCGCGCCCCTGTTTCAGTTTACCGACGGTTTCCTTAATTTCGCCGACCGACATCCCCAATATCCCTGCAAGTTCAACGGTATCAAACGGCTGTATGTTTCTCGGTATCACCATCAGGTCATAAGCCGCCTGATTGTTGACAAGCTGCTGCCCGTGGCGGTCGAAAATCAGTCCGCGTGCGGGATATTGTGTGACGGGTCTTTGCGAAATATTGTCGGCGCTTCTCTTGTAGGAATTGTCGATCACCTGAAGATAAAACAGCCTGCCGAGCAACGCCAGTCCCACCAGGATGATACAGGCGCCTATGACATATCTTCGCGTGTCTAAAATCATTTTGTCCTGATGCTAAGAAATTGATATATGAAAATAAACAGTATGGTGAATATACTGCTTGCCAGCGCCCTGAGAACAGCCGGCAGGAAATCACTGAAGGAGAAGGTTTCAACGCAGAACAACACCAGATGATGCGCCGGCACCAGTATGACGACATATTTCAGGAACCACGACAGTCCCAGCGAAGGGATCGTCGGCGACATGTTCGGGTCGTAACCGTCATGCGGGGCAATGAATTTCAGCAAACGGATACGGAGATAGCCCGTAAAAACAGTCGCTACGGTATGATAGCCGACGGTTTCCGATGCAAGGTCTATCACCAGCCCCATGATGAAGGAAGCTGTCAGCAACAGCCATCCCGGGGTGGCAAAAGGCAGCCACAACACAAAAAGTACATACAGGTACGGATTGACAAATCCGCTGAACTGTATGTTGTTCAGGAGGAAGAACTGTAGAAACACCAGCAGCGCAAAGCGGAAAATATTAGCGAAAACATCTCCGATCATAATCCGTCCGTTATTTTTTGCTCCAAATTCTCCTGTTCTTCTTTCATCAGATCATGAACAACAGAAACATGGTGCAGGTTGCGAAAATCCGTAAACAACAATACTTCGATGGCATAAAAATTTCCGTCCTTTTTGTCGAAATGGCTCACCGTACCCACCGGCGACCCTTCGGGAAAGCTGCTTGAAAATCCGGTAACTACCAGCGTATCGCCCACTTCCACAGGAACATGCAACGGTATTTCATTCAGTTCCGCATGACGGTATGAGCGCCCGTTCCATGTGAGCGCGCCGTAGAAATTGTTTTTTTTGAATTTGGTGCTGATCCTGAAATTCCGGTTGATGACCGGCAATACCGTAGCAAAATGCCCGGACACGCCGGAGATGATACCTACAATGCCGTCGGGACCCGTCACTGCCATGTCTTTGCTGATGTTATGCGCTTCTCCCTTGTTCAGGGTAAGAAAATTGTATTGCTTATTGACCGTACTGTTCACCACCTTTGCCGGCACATGCACATACTTGCGCAAACCCGCGGTGTCGTAAACGAAACGGACAACGCTGTCCGTCCGGTAAAACGAATGGAGCGAACCGTTGCGAAGTTGCGCATTTTCTTCCACCAGCCGGCGATTGATTTCGCGAAGGTGCAAATAATTGCTCCATTCGCTGATCTGTTCGTAAATCGTTCCCGAAACAATGCCCGTAGCTCTCGCGAATGAGATGCGCTGGATATAATTGTTCCTGATCAGCAGGGTAACGGCTATTCCTTCCAGTATCAAAAACAGAAAGAACACATGATGCCGCTGGAAAAAACGAAAAAGGGTATGCATGAAGGTATGGGATCATCTAAAAGAGATTACCGCATCAGGAACGAAAACTTATCGACATTCTTCAAAGCAATTCCCGTACCCCGGGCAACCGCACGCAAAGGGTCTTCGGCGACTCTGAAGGGAATACTGATTTTATCGCTCAGCCTCTTGTCCAACCCCCTTAACAAAGCGCCGCCGCCTGCCAGATAAATGCCGTGGGTGACAATATCGGCATACAGTTCGGGGGGCGTTTGTTCCAGCACATCCAGAATGGCTGTTTCAATCCGCGAAATGGACTTGTCCAGGCAGTGCGATATTTCCTGAAACGAAACAGGCACTTCAACGGGCAGCGCCGTCATCAGGTTTGGTCCCCTGACAATAAAATCCGGCGGCGGATTTTCCAGATCGGGCAATACGGAACCTACCTGTATTTTGATTTCTTCGGCTGTGCGCTCTCCGATGCGTATGTTGTGCTGCTGGCGCATGTAGTCCTGAATGTCCGAGGTGAAAACGTCGCCCGCCACCGTGATGGAACGGTTGCATACGATCCCCCCCAGGGCAATAACGGCGATTTCGGCGGTGCCTCCTCCGATGTCCACCACCATGCTTCCTTCGGGAGCCACCACATCAATACCGATGCCGATAGCCGCAGCCATCGGTTCGTAGATCATATATACATCGCGCCCGCCGGAATGTTCGGCAGAATCGCGCACCGCACGTACTTCTACTTCCGTGCTTCCCGACGGAATACATACCACCATGCGAATATAAGGGGTAAACCAGTGACCCCGGGTGGGGATCATCTTGATCATTCCCTTGATCATCTGTTCGGCGGCGTTGAAATCGGCGATCACACCGTCGCGCAGCGGGCGAATGGTTTTGATGTTCTCGTGCGTCTTTCCGTGCATCTGACGGGCTTTTTCGCCAATTGCCACCAACTTTCCCGACACGCGGTCGATCGCTACGATGGACGGTTCATCAACCACTACTTTGTCGCCATGTATAATAATGGTGTTGGCTGTGCCAAGATCCATCGCTATTTCTTGTGTAAAGGAAAACAATCCCATGATAATTAATTGAATAAAATTTATGTGACTTTACGAATATACTTTAATGTTTAAAATGCCTGACGCCTGTGAATACCATTGCTATGGACGCCCTGTTGCAGGCGTCGACGGATTCATTGTCCCGCTTTGAGCCGCCCGGCTGCACAATGGCGCTGATCCCCGCTTTGCCGGCTATTTCCGCACAGTCGGGAAACGGAAAATAGGCGTCGCTTGCCAATACTGCTCCCTGCAAATCGAAATTGAATGTTTTGGCTTTTTCCAGCGCCTGCTTCAGCGCGTCCACACGGGAAGTCTGTCCCATCCCGCTGCCCAGCAACTGCTTGCCCTTTGCCAGTACAATGGCGTTTGACTTGCTGTGCTTCACTATTTTATTGGCAAACACCAGATCCATCGCTTCGCTTTGGGTAGGTTGCCTACGGGTTACGGGGTGCAGCGCGGCAACCGTTTCCGTTGCCGTGTCCCTGTCCTGCACCGCAACGCCGTTCAACAGCGAACGGAACGACTGTCGCTCCGGCGACACGCCCTTTTGCCTGAGCAGTATCCTGTTTTTCTTTCCCTGCAACAATGCCGCCGCTTCGGGAGTGAACGAAGGAGCGATCAGCACTTCGTAAAAAAGCCGGTCGATTTCCTGCGCGGTGGCTTCGTCAATTTCGCGGTTGGCTACCAGCACCCCTCCGAAAGCGGAAACGGGATCGCCCGCCAGCGCTTTCTTCCATGCGTCCGTCAAGTTCCCGCTCGACGCCAGACCGCATGCGTTGTTGTGCTTCAAAACGGCGAAGGTCGGTTCGTCGAAATCGGCTATCAGGTTCACCGCCGCGTCAATATCCAACAGGTTGTTGTAAGAAATTTCCTTTCCGTTCAGCTTGTCGAACAATTCATCGAAATTACCGAAAAACAAGCCTTTTTGATGCGGATTTTCTCCGTAGCGAAGCGTCATGCCTTCGGTAAAACTTTGCTTGAAAACGGGTTCTTCCTGCCTCCGGTTAAAATAATTGAAAATAGCCGTGTCGTAGTGCGACGACACATTGAACGCGGCGGCGGCAAACTTGCGGCGGTCTTCGAGCGTGGTTTCGCCCTTCCCGGTGTTCAGCAAGTCCAGCAAACCGGCATATTCGCGCATGGAAGGCACCACCAGCACGTCCCTGTAGTTTTTGGCAGCCGCACGGATCAGCGAAATACCGCCAATGTCGATTTTCTCTATTACGGCTTCTTCCGGTTCTCCGGCGGCAACGGCAGCCTGAAAGGGATAAAGGTCGATAATGACCATATCCACATCCGGTACGCCGTATTTCGCCGCCTCCTCCCTGTCTTTTGCTTCGTCCCGCCGGTAGAGTATCCCCCCGAAAACTTTCGGATGCAAAGTTTTTACACGCCCGCCGAAAATCGACGGATAATCGGTTAACGATTCCACCGACGTCACCGGAACTCCAAGCTGTTCAATAAAACTTTTTGTCCCGCCGGTTGAATAAATTTTTACCTGCAATTCATTCAATTTCTTGATGATTGACTCCAGATGATCCTTGTGATATACCGAAATCAATACCGACTTAATCCTTTTTGTTTCACTCATTATTTCACGCCATGAATAATTGTACAAAAGTATTAAAAAACTATCATATTTTTTCAGAAAAAATAAGAAAATTTAGATGTGAAGGAAAAAAATTGTGGATATTAACCACATACGTGTTTTCAAAAAATACAAATAAGTTAAATATTCCGGCAAATGCACCCGAAATAATTGATTATTGCCGATCGCATGGCGGAATATTTGCAAATAATACGGTATGCGTTATAACTGCCGGCAATGTGTAAAACTGTAGCGAACTTTATTCGGTGCGGACAAAACGGAATGGGGGGGATTTTTCCTCTCCCCTCCGGTACCTCTCCAAAATGGAAAGTGGGGAGAGAACCTGTCATACAGGCAGTACCTCAGAATGAACGCTGACGAGAGAGGTTATACTGCATTCGGTTGAGTTTTGAGTTTTCGTACCCCGCACTGCGCTTCGCTTGTACGGGGTTATCAAAAGGCAACCCCTGTCGGGGTTATGCACAGCCCTGCATGGACGTAAAACG
>JAISRX010000292.1 GCA_031273395.1 Bacteroidales bacterium
CAATCAGAATAGAACGGAAATGGGAAGGTAGAGACGCGCCCTGCCACGTCTCTACACGGGAAAGGACGTATTTTTACAGAGGAATTTCAATCGGCATTTTCGCCGCTTAACGCGAGCAGTTCTTTTACGACGGGGGGAGCAATCCTGAAATCAACAGCCTGCAAACGTTTGATGCACGGTTGCAGTGCGGGTATCAACCCCTTTTGTTTTGCGGAAAACAGAACGCCCAACGTTCCGGTGATTTTAAAGCCCAAACGTTTGGCTTCTTTCCGTCCTTTCAAATCGTCTAATATCAGCAGCACGTTTTCCAGCGTAACAGCCAATGCAATAGCCGACGATTCACCTTTGTCCAGAATACCTTCCAAAAGATGTTGGTACTTCCTGTCTGTAACAGGCATGATTTCTATCCAGGCAGGAAGCGGTTCGCCAAACTCGTCGCGTATGTCTTCCGTGATAACAACGCGGCGGTACAGTTGGCGAAGCAAATCCAATGCCTCAATTCTGCTCAGTGCAATCAGGCAACTTGTATCGGCTATAACGATAATTTCAGGCATTGGCAATGTCTTCCAGCAAATCTTCGACTTTGGCGCTGAAAACAGAGACGCCGTATTTGCCCATAAGCTCTATAAAAGCCCGTTTGGACAAATTTGCGACCACGGCTGCCTGCCCTGCGGACAATACCTCGTCGGCGTAGAGTTTTCCCGCAAGGTAAACGGAAACGTCGAATGTGGAAAGGGTTCCCGTATCCGGCAAATTCAAAACAATTGATTTCATCAACGTATCAATTAAAAGTACAAATGTATAAAAAATATTCGAAAACAAATTAAATGAAAAAGGAGATGACAAAATTTAGAACAACAATCTCAAGTCTGTTGATGACAGCTGCTATTAAAACATCCTGGCGGCGGAAGCGGGACGACGGAAACAGAATTAGGAATGATGAATTGAATAAACCGTTGTAGAGACGTGGCACGCCACGTCTCTACGGCGACATTGCGGGAATTATTCACACAGCAGTCCCCTGCAGCGGTGCGGAAACAGGGTACGCGGTGCGCCACGTACAGCGACAATAAAATAATCTGAGGGCAACCGTATTTTGCAACTGCGGCTTCTGCAATTTCCCGGCACCATTCAGCCTCCATCATGTTGCTGATCTGCCAACCCAAAAATAAACGTCTGTTATCGCTGCAAGATACATAAAGCAATGTTTAACAGCAATATAAGTTATGTTCATTTGCCAAACCCGATTCGCCCTGTCAATCGTCAAGCCGCGCAACAGGCAGGGGTACGCCGTGTGTGCGCTGTTCGGAACAGTCGTCTTCGGTTTCGGGTAAATTGTATGTATCGCATTAACTTCATTAGTCTTATTATCAATTTTTCACCGATAAAAAAACCGTGATTCCCAAGTTCTTTCGGTATCCGCCGAAAACCGTAAAACGGATATTCGCTGTGGATTTTGTCAATGGCGTTCATTATCGACAAATTGCGTTCTCTTTCTGTCGCAGAAATATAATAAAACCCTGAATGACTTATGCTTAACAATGTGCGTTGTTCCATAACGCTCAACTCTTTACGACCGCGTTCAACCATCGCCCGCCGCGACTGTACCCCGTGATTTTCTACAACTTTTTCTTAGATAATCCATCTGAACTTTAAGCCGCCCGATTTTTTCGTACAACTTTTGTGTCTCTTTCTCCGTCTTTTTTTCAGGCGTTTCGAGATCAAAAACAAGCGCCGGTTTTTCCGGAAACTCGCGCTTCCACTTGGAAATCTGACTGTTCTAAAGTTGATGCTTTTCGCTCAGTTCGTTCAACAAACTTTGCTCCATGATGGCTGCAATTGCCACCTGAGCCTTAAATTTGGCGGTAAATTTTCTTTTACTTTCATATCGCAAAATTAAAACTTTTTTGTCTTAACTCGTTGTCCGAAAATTGGGGTACATTATATTATTCAGCGTTTCTTCTTTGGCAAACAGACATCTGTTACCTGTTTTGCGATATTTTGACACTTTCATTTTTTTGCATTTTTGGTGGTAGAATTATTAGTTGTTTTTACCCTGCAAAATTACATGTAATTATCTTAATATGAAAATTTTATGCAAAAATTTTACGCTTTTCGGACAGTTTTATTTATATCAGATTATCAACAAATTAATTTTTAGAGGTTACCTGAAGATGGTATCCACGCGGGAAAATATTTCAAAAATATATTTAGCCGATACGAAAAAATAATGTAAATTTGCACTCTAATTAATAAGATCAAACATTCAAGATGGATAACAAAACAGTAAACAGAGCAGCCGACAATATCCGTATTTTAGCGGCAGCCATGGTAGAAAGGGCAAAATCGGGACATCCGGGCGGCGCAATGGGTGGAGCGGATTTCGTCAATATGCTTTATTCCGAGTTTCTCAATTATGACCCTTCGGATATGACGTGGGTCAACCGCGATCGTTTTTTTCTTGATCCGGGACACATGTCGCCGATGTTGTATGCGATACTTACCCTTACCGGCAACTACACGGTAGAAGAGATCAAAAATTTTCGCCAGTGGGGAAGTCCCACTCCGGGACATCCGGAAGTGGATGTGAAACGCGGCGTTGAAAATACCTCCGGGCCACTCGGGCAGGGACATGCAATGGCTGTAGGCGCCGCCATCGCTGAAAAATTCCTGCAAGCCCGTTTCGGCGAATGGATGTCGCACAGGATTTACGCTTTTATCTCCGACGGCGGCGTGCAGGAAGAAATATCGCAAGGCGCGGGTCGTCTTGCGGGACATCTGGGGCTGGACAACCTGATCATGTTTTACGATTCGAACAACATACAGTTGTCCACCGAAACAAAGGAAGTCACCAGTGAAGATACCGGAAAAAAATATGAAGCATGGGGATGGGAAGTATTTACGATTGACGGAAACGACGCCGCACAAATACGTCAGGCGCTCGTCAGGGCGCAGGCGGTTAAGGGCAAACCGGTGTTGATTCTGGGAAAAACCGTTATGGGCAAGGGGGCGGTGACCGAAAGCGGAGAGTCATACGAGGGCAAATGCGCCACCCACGGGATGCCTTTGGGCGAAGCCGGCGCGTCGTTTGCCAAAACCGTTGCCCGTCTGGGAGGTAATCCCGACGATCCGTTTGCGATTTTCGACGATGTGAAGGCATATTATGCGCAAATACGCGAACAGAAAATACAATCCGCCGCTGCAAAGAAAAAACAGCAGGCGGCATGGGAAGCGGCAAATCCATTATTGGCAGCCAAATTCAAGAAATTCTTTTCCGGAAAGGCTCCGGATATCGACTATGCATCCATCGCACAGAAGGAAAATTCGGCTACGCGGGCGGCTTCATCCACAGTGTTGGCTCATTTTGCCAAAAACGTGGAAAATATGATCGTATCCTCCGCCGACCTCTCCAACAGCGATAAAACCGACGGCTTTCTGAAAAATACAAAGGCGTTGAAAAAAGGCGACTTCTCCGGCGCTTTCCTGCAGGCGGGCGTTTGCGAACTGACCATGGCTGCCGTTGCCAACGGTATTGCCCTGCATGGCGGTATATTTGTTGCCTGCGGAACCTTTTTCGTGTTCTCGGACTATATCAAGCCTGCTTTCCGTTTATCGGCGCTGATGGAGTTACCGGTCAAGTATGTCTGGACGCACGACGCTTTCCGCGTGGGCGAAGACGGACCCACGCACCAGCCGGTGGAACAGGAAGCGCAAATTCGCCTGATGGAGCAGTTGAAAAACCATTCGGGACGTCCGTCCGCACTGGTGCTTCGTCCGGCAGATGCTACGGAAACCAGCGTGGCATGGAAGTTGGCTATGGAGAATGTGTCATCGCCCACTGCCCTGATCCTGTCGCGGCAGAACATCAAGGATATACCCGTTCGCATGGGACCGACGCGGTATGCCGACGCCATGCAAGCGGAAAAAGGCGCTTATGTGGCATGGCAAAACGCCGATCAACCCGATTTGATCCTGCTGGCAAACGGTTCGGAAGTGGCTACGTGCATTGAAGGCGCGGAAAAACTGGTATCCGGAAAAAATCTCAAAATAAGGGTGGTAGCAGCCATCTCGGAGGGACTGTTCCGACTGCAACCTGCCGATTATCAGCAAAAAGTGATCCCCCAGAATATTCCCGTGCTGGGACTGACGGCAGGATTGCCCGTTACGCTACAGGGACTGGCAGGTCCGTCCGGCAAAGTGATCGGTATGGAAAGTTTCGGATATTCGGCTCCATACAAGATTTTGGACGAAAAGTTGGGTTATACCGGCGAAAACGTTTATCAGCAGGCGTTGAAATATTTGGCGAAGGGGTGATCAGTTGAGCCGGTCATTCGGAGATGGTCAACCTGACGGCGTTTTTCTGCGCCGTCAGTGCCAGTTCCGTTGCCAGAAAACAATGCTCGTGCGTCATTGCGGTTTCCGTCCGGTGCAGGACGTCGTCCACCAGCAAGCGTCCGTAGGGAAGTTCCGTATCGTTGCAATCAATGTATTCTGTCCCTTTTCCGTTCACCAGAAACAGGTGATTGGCGCCGTTGCGTCCTGCAATGTCAATGTTTTTTCGTATTTCGACATAGCCGTCCGTTCCCAGAACGGTTAACCGTCCGTCGCCCCATGTTTTCAGCCCGTTCGGAGTGAACCAGTCCACCCTGATGTAGCCGCTTCCACGGTTTCCCTGCACCGTTGCGTCGCCGAAATCTTCAAATGCGGGATATTGGGGATAATGAATGTTTCCTGTCTGCGACGACAGGATTTTTGCCTCGGTGGAGCCGGTAAAAAACAGGAACTGGTCAAACTGATGGCTTGCGATGTCGCAAATGATACCCCCGAAATATTTTTTGTCGAAAAACCATTCGGGACGCGAAGGAATGTTGATCCTGTGCGGACCTGTCCCGATAGTTTGCACCACCCGTCCGACGGCGCCGGCTTTGACCAGCTCGCCCGCTTTCACTGTGGCTTTGTTTTCAAAACGTTCGGAGTACATGATGGAATAAATGCGGCGGGTTTTTGCCTGCACTTTGCGCACGGCTTTCAACTGTTCCGGCGAAGTAATTCCCGGTTTGTCCACCATGAAGTCCTTTCCGTGTTCCATCACCCTGATGCCCAGGGGAGCGCGTTCCGAAGGAATGGAGGCGCTCAAAATCAATTGTATGTTGTTGTCTTCCAATATTTCCGCTTCGCTGCGGGCTTGTTTTGCCTGCGGATACCGTTTGGCAAATTCGGCGCACAGATCGGCTTCCTTAGCGTAAAATGCCGCTAATTCGCCGCCACCCTTGATTACCGCCTGCACCTGCCCGTATATGTGTCCGTGGTTCAGTCCGATGACGGAAAACCGGATGCGCGGCGTTTGACCTGTGGATGGATGGGGCAGTGTCAACGGTGAAAAAGCGTGTCCTGCCATGCTGCCGCTCGCAAATACGCCGGCAGTGGCGCCGAGCGCCGATTTAAGAAAATTTTTTCGTGTCATAAAAACTTGTTACTGATCGGCACAAAATTATTAAAGAATAACGACAAAACCAAAATAAACTTTCATGGCAGATTCAGGTATCGGCAGTTTCGGCAGGCGTGCGGTACGGACGGGAGGCGGCAGGGTTGAGATCGCACGCGCAGGTATGCCGCTGCCTGCGGCATTTCCGCATCTTACATGGTAAATTTCATTTCCAGAAGTTAAAGAAATGATGTACCGGTCCGTGTCCCGTTCCCGTTTCGTATGCCGCTCCGTGTGCTATTGCCTGATGAGTGTAGTCTTTTGCGCGTTGTACCGCGTCGTTCAGCGGGAGGCGGTGCGCCAGAAACGAGGCGATTGCCGATGAAAACGTACATCCCGTCCCGTGTGTGTTGCGGGTGACGATCCGTTGGGAGGTCAGTTCGACGATTTCGTCGCTTTCGGCATTATAGAAAATGTCCGTCAGCGTGTCGCCGGACAGATGACCGGCTTTCAGCAGTACCGACACGCGACCGTTGAGCGATAATTCTTTTGCCGCCCGCACCAGTTCCGGCTGTTCTATGGTTTCGCCCAAAAGAACGGCGGCTTCGGGAAGATTGGGCGTGATCACCCTTACGTGCGGCAGCAACTCGGTGCTCAGGGTACGGATTGCCTCATCCTGCAACAGTTTATCGCCGGATGTGGCTACCATTACGGGATCAAGCACAATGTTGCGCATCGAATACCGCGCCAAACTGCTTTTTACCGCTCTGATCAGTTCCGAAGAGTGCAACATGCCTATCTTGATGGCGTCGGCGCCGATGTCGTCGAGAACGGATTTGATCTGTCCCTGCACAAAAGTCACCGGCACGGGATGAACGCCGGCAACTCCTGCCGTATTCTCGTCCACTACCGCCGTGATGACCGACATTCCGTAACAACCGCATGCCGACATGGTTTTCAGGTCGGCTTGTATGCCAGCGCCTCCGCTCGGATCGCTGCCCGCAATCGTCAAAACCCTTTTGTATTTCAGACTTTCAGGAAAATTTTTTGTTTGTACAGAAAATAGAGAAATAACCAGCAAACGGCTACATAAGCTATGGAATGGAGCATCTCCGCCCATGTTTCCGGAAACCTGCCGATGACGCCGTCGAAAAGAAAACCGGAAGTATGGGAAAACTTGATCAGCCGCTGCGCCATGTATATGGTGATGGAGTTCAGTCCTATTACCCTGAAGAAAAACGCCCATTTGCGGTATCTCAGCACATCAATGATCAGGTAGAAAAGGCTCAACAGCAGGATGCTCAGTCCTCCGGCAAAACATACAAACGAACTGCTCCACAGATTTTTGTTGATGGGGAAAATCATGTCCCACAATAAACCGGCGGCTACCAGCACAACGCCGGCAACGGTCATGTATCCCGTTTTTTTTAACCCGCTCAAGCCGTCCCTGCGCGTCAGGAACATGCCGGTCAGCATGCCGAGCATTGCCGTTGATATGGCGGGAACGGTGCCCAACCAGCCTTCCGGGTCGTGAATTTCCAAGTACAACCTGCCCGGCAGCAGCAGGCGGTCAACGTAACCGGTAAAACTTCCTTCCATCGAAAATCTTCCGGCTTCCGGAAAGTCAAACGCCGGTACAAAGGTCAGCAACAGCCAGTAGGCAATCAGCAAGCCGCCGCACCATACGGCGCGCACGGACGCTTTTTTTGTATGGACGAAGATCAGCGCGGCGAACATCCATGCCAGCCCGATGCGTCCCAAAACGCTTGCATAACGGAAATTTTCAAGGTTGAAGTTCAGCAGACCGTTATAAACCAGTCCCAGCAAGACCAGTATCAGCCCGCGCCGGACAATCCGCATGTAAAGCGTTTTGCGGTTAACTCCCTGTTGCAGGCTCTTTGCTACCGAAAAGGGGAACGAAACGCCGGCAATATACAGGAACAGCGGAAAAACCATGTCGAGAAAGGCAAAGCCGTCCCACGGGACATGCGACAACTGCCCCGACCACCACTCCAGCGCCGGAAGTCCGGTAAGTGCGGCAAGTCCCGTAAATATGCCTGCGCCGCCTGTGATCCAGAACATGTCGAAACCACGCAGCGCATCCAGTGATTGCAATCTTTGTGTGTGATCCATGCTATTTAACTTTTGTATAAATTTTCAAGCGTTTCCACAATCTTATCCAGCGCCTGTTTGAGCGGCTTTGAGATCAACAGCTTGAACATCGGGTTAATGTCTAACTTGGCGGTCAGCTTGATCCGCGTACCGTTCAGGCTTACGTTTTTTAACTGCACCCATAAAAAAACATTTTCGGCTTGAGGATTTTCAATGGTAAATTTCACCAATTCTTCCTGAACCCTTTCAACGATCCGAAAAACAAGCCGCCCCACGCCATCCACGGAAAAACTGCACGAATCGCAATCGGACTGCCAGTCCTTAATTTTTTCGCTGACGGCTAACGGTCGGAAATTCTCGCAGTCGGACAGGAATGAATATACGCATTTCACCATCTGATTTAGCTCCCCTACCTTGCTTTCTATCTTTACTTCCATGACGGATACGGATTTATTGTAAAAAAATGTGTCAGGTATTCATTCCGCCGCAGACGTTAATGACCTGCCCGCTTACGTAGGATGACAGTTCCGAAGCAAGAAACAATGCCACGTTTGCCACGTCATCGGTACTTCCCGCTCTGCGAAGCGGAATTTTTTCGTTCCAGCTTTTGCGTATTTCTTCCGGCAACGCTCCGGTCATCTCCGTTTCGATGAAACCGGGCGCAATGGCATTGGTGCGTATCCCGCGCGTGCCCATCTCCTTCGCCGTCGATTTGGTGAAGCCGATGATCCCCGCTTTCGAGGCGGAATAATTGGACTGATTGGCATTTCCAGAAACGCCTACCACCGAACTCATGTTGATGATGCTTCCGCTTCCCTGTTTCCACATGACGGGCTGTACCGCCTTGGTAAAGTTGAACACCGACTTCAGGTTCACGGCGATCACCGCGTCCCACTGATCTTCGGTCATGCGTTTCAATGCGCCGTCTTTGGTGATGCCCGCGTTATTGACCAAAATGTCGATCCTGCCGAACTCGCCGGCGATTTCCGCCACTATTTTTTGGGTATCGTCATAATTCGCCGCATTGGAAGCATACGCTTTGGCTTTGACGCCCAGTTTCGCCAACTCCGCTTCAACGGCTTTGGCGTTCTCGTCATAAGACAGATCGGTGATGGCTACATTGGCTCCCTGCGATGCAAACTTCAACGCTATGGCTTTCCCGATGCCGCGCGCCGCACCGGTAACAACCGCTGTCTTACCTTCTAACAATTTCATTGGTATTAAAATAACAGGTTAAAATTTTACGGCAAACATAATGAAAATTTGCGAAAAACCAATATTATTTTTTGCATGCATCAGGTAAAATATGGACAATCAAGTCAATTCGGATTTAACTGTCGCCATTCGCCATATCTGCGAACGTCTTTTTTACTTTGCGGTTCATTCTTTTTTTTGAGGTGCTATCCGTCCTAAGGTATTGTACAAAATATTGGACAGGGCTGTGGCAGCGTACTTTACGCGGAGCAGGGAAAACATCGGCGCGCGTCCTGCGGCGGGTCGGCGGGAAAAGTTCGCGGATTCCTTCGTCATTAACATGCGTTGATCCCGATAAACCGGATGACTTCACAGATAACCCGCTTCTATCTGACGGATAATCTGTTCTATGGTTTTATCTTCTCCCTCCGAAGGGTTGTATTGCGATTTGAGGTTGGCGCCGAACAGTTTGGCTACGGTTTGCCAGAACACCGCGGAGAAGGAACCGCGAAACTCTTTCAGTATTTCATAGGTGGTATTTCCGGTTTCACGATCCACCAGCCGCAGAAGGATGCGTCCCTGCGTGAAGGTCAATTTCCTTAATTCGCCTTCAAATTCGGACATCAATTCCTTTTCTACCTGTTTGGAGTAGCTTTTGCGCTGTTTTTCGCTGTTCAGCCGGAGATAATGTTCGTTGAGTTCACCCAGTTTTACTCCTGCAAGTTTGGCATAAGGGTAGGTTTTTTTCACGTGGTACACCAGACGCCAGAATGCGCGTTCGTCGGCTTTGCTCTTGAAAACACGCGGAGCGCGCACTTCCAGTTCCTTCAGCACAGCCAGATAAACCGTATCCCCGTTTTCTACCGTTACGCGCATGACAACCTGTTCGTTTTTCATTGAAATCTGAGCAAACGAACAAACCGCATGCAACTGTATCAGAAAGACAAAAATTAAAAAACAACGCATTGATGCAAATTTTTACTTACCGATTTGACGATATAATACCCGTTCAATTTTCGTTCCAAAAATAAAAGATTACTTTTGCCTTTTAATAAAAACAGCACATTGAAAATCGAATTACATATTGCACAGCGCTTCCTGAAAGGCGGCTCTCAAAAGAAATCGACCGGATTGATGGTATCCATCAGCATCTTCGGGATTGCTTTAAGTTTATCCGTGATGATTATTGCGATGGCTGTCACGGGAGGGTTCAAACGTGAAATAAGCATGAAAGCCACCGGTTTTGCAGCCGATATACAGATTACCGCTCTGGACAGCCAGTATTCGCTTTACAACACCTTGCCCATATCGGCAAGCCAGCCCTTCACGGACGAATTGAAGGCGTTGCCGGAGGTGCGCCACGTGCAGACATACTGCGTAAAACCGGGAATCATGAAAAGCGCCGGAGAAGTACAGGGGATCGTCTTGAAAGGGGTAGGGAAGGATTTTGAATGGGATTTCTTCCGGAAAAACCTGCGCGAAGGTCAGCTATTCCATGTGACGGATTCGGCTGTTTCCGACAGGATTGTATTGTCGCGGCACATCGCAAGACTGCTGCAACTGAAACCGGGCGACGCGGTAATTATTCATTTCGTACAGAATCCCATGCGGATGCGCCGCTTCACCGTATCGGGGATTTATGAAACGGGGCTGACGGAGTTCGACAAAGTGTTTGCGCTGGTGGACATGGCGCACCTGCAACGGCTGAACAACTGGAGTAAAGAGCAGGTGAGCGGGTTTGAAATATTCGTGCGCCGTTTCGACCGGCTTGAAGCAACCACCGATGAAGTTTTCAACCTGGCGGGATTTCGCATCTTCGACGACGGTTCCGGGTTGAAAGTAGAAAACGTCCGCGAACGTTATTCACAGCTTTTCGACTGGCTAAGCCTTCAGGACGCCACCGTATTTATTATCCTGCTGCTGATGATCCTGGTGGCGGGCTTTAACATGATTTCCGGGCTGCTGATCGTCATTCTGGAACGCACCTCCACCATCGGCATACTGAAAGCGCTGGGCGCCGACAACCGCTTCATCCGCAAAGTCTTTCTTTACGAGGCTGCCTTTTTTACCGGCAAAGGTCTGTTGTGGGGTAACGTCATTGCTCTGACGCTGTGCTGGCTGCAATGGCAGTTCGGCGTCATTTCCCTGGATCAGGAATCATACTTTCTGGAAAAGGCGCCTGTTTATATTCACCCGCTTCAACTGCTGGCAATCAATATCACGGCGGCGGCAGCCATCCTGTTGATGCTGCTGGTGCCTTCCTCCATCATCAGCCGCATCAGCCCCGACACTTCCATCAAATATCATTAGCAACCGGCGGAAAGATCCCCTGTCAAATCCCCGCATCCGTCGCTTCGCTTCACCTGTGGTGATGCACATAGACAGCGCCTCAAAATATTAATTCGTTCATTTTCCGGAGAATGATATTTGGCACTATTTTTGTGATGCGTATTCAATAAAAATCCATCAAAAATTTAAAAACATGAAAAAAGTAAATTATATCTGGGCTATATTATTTGCCGTATGCGCAGGATTTGTAAGTTGCGAAAAGGATGAAGAGATTGATCCGCCAACCATCACTGTAAACCTGAATGGTACCGATCAAACTTCAATCACTGTCGTTCAGGGAGAAACGGTTACCTACAGAATTGACATTGAAGCTGTAGGGGAAATTGAAAAAATTGATCTTAAACTCAAGAACGGTTCCAATCTTTCGGGGTTCCCCATTACAAAGGATTTTACCACTAAAACAAAGCATCAGCTTACCGGTACATTCCCAACAAGTACAACGGGAAAAGCGGAGTTTATATTGGATGTTTTCGATAAAAAAGGTAATTCTACCAACAGATCAATTGAAGTAACGGTGGAAGCTTCTACAAACCCTAACCCTACTGAGATTAGTACGTTCACAAACGTGGAAATAAAGTGTAACTTGGGTGATGGAAGCGCTAAATCGAGCGCTGCAAGCGCAGATGGTACAACATTTACACCTGCGAGCGCAACTGCGGCGCAACAGGCAAAAGCCGATTTCGTATTTCATCGTACCGCCAATACGGGAACAATATATGCGCCCAGCAGTGTAACCGCGACAGCGGGGAGTAGCGTATTTGCCAACTGGACAACTAAAAGAACCACCTATTTTAAAGCGATCACCACTCCCGCATTTGAAAACATCACGGCAGACAATATTGTTGCAAGTGTTGGTACGGAGGGTCTTACGGCAACATCGGTAGATGTGGTAAACGGTACTGTGGTAGCTTTTAAAACAGCCGATAACAAGGTGGGCGTTTTTAAAGTAACGGCTATTAGCAGCGGCGCCGGAGTAGCAGCAGATTTTGTAAAGATTGACATTAAAGTTGTAAAATAATAGACTGCCGTTACGTACAGTTACAAAAAGCCACTCCATTCGGGTGGCTTTTTTTGTTGGCTATGGCGGGTTGCCGGCAAGCTCCAGCAGGGAACTGTCGCCGTAACTCAAAAAGCGGTAATCGTTGTCTAAGGCGTAGCGGTATATTTCTTTCCATTTTTCGCCGGCAAATGCGCCCACCAGCAACAGCAGGGTGCTTTGCGGCTGATGAAAATTGGTGATCAGCCGGCGGCATACCCTGAAAGCATATCCGGGAACAATCATGATTTGCGTGGACGCCTGCAACGTTTCCTGCCCTGACGTTTCCAGCGTCGCCGCCAGCGTTGTCAGCGCATCGTGCAGGCTGACGCTTTGCGGCAACCGACAGTCTTCCCACTGTTTTAATTCCATGCGCCCGCTGTCGGCAGCCGGCGGATGCAGGAGTTTTACGCCTAACCAGTACATGCTTTCCAGCGCCCTTAGCGAAGTGGTTCCCACCGCCGTGGGGCAGCCCTTTGCGGCAAGCAGCCTGCGGATCAGGTCAAGCCGGACGGAGAAGCGCTCGACGTGCATTTCGTGCGCCTTTACCATGCCGTGCCGCATCGGACGGAAAGTTCCCGCCCCCACGTGGAGGGTAATCTCTTCGAGCGCTACGCCTTTTGCGGTCAGTGCGCGCATGAGGCGCTGCGAGAAATGCAGTCCGGCAGTGGGAGCAGCCACCGACCCCCTGTGTTTGGAATAGACGGTCTGGTAGCGCGTGTCGTCCGACGGTTCGGCGCGGCGGTTCAGGTAGGGCGGTACGGGGATTTGTCCCATGAGCTCCAGCAGCGCGCCGAAATCCATATCGCCGCTCCAGCAAAAACGGACGATCCCGTCGCCCATATTCCGGGCGCTCAACACTATCGTCTGTCTTCCGGCGGCGATTGTTTTGGTAAGCGTCCCCGATTTCCATTTCTTCAGATTGCCCACCAGACATTTCCACTGACAGGTTTCACGCCGGGCAAAAGCCGACGGATAGTCGGAAGGATCATGCGGTTCCAGACAGAAAATTTCAATGCGCGCTCCCGTTTCCTTTTCCATTTCGATGCGCGCCCGTATGACGCGCGTGTTGTTGAATACCAGCATGTCGTCCCTGTCGATGTATTCGGACAGATGCGCAAAAATGTCGCCTGATATGGTTCCGTTCCTGAAAACCAGCAATTTTGACCGGTCGCGCTCCGGCAACGGATATTTTGCAATGCGTTCTTCCGGAAGAACGTATGTATAATCGGCTGTTTGAAGGTGATTTATATCCAATAGCATTAATGTAAAATTCAAAAAAATATATATTGCCCGACACTGGGCAAGTCCCGACAGAACTCCGGGCAGGCTTGCCCACATTGGGCAAGTCCAAACGGAACTCCGGGCAGGCTTGCCCACATTGGGCAAGTCCAAACAGAACTCCGGGCGAACTTGCCCACATTGGGCAAGTCCCAACGGAACTCCGGGCAAACTTGCCGGAACCCGGCAAGTCCCAACAGAACTCCGGACAGACTTGCCGGAACCCGGCAAGTCCCAACGGAACTCCGGGCAGACTTGCCGGAACCCGGCAAGTCCCAACAGAACTCCGGGCAGACTTGCCGGAAGTCGGCAAGTCCCAACGGAACTCCGGGCAAGGTTGCAAAACATTCTGCAAGTACAAACAGAACTCCGGGCAGGGTTGCAACACTTTCTGCAAGTCCAAACAGAACTCCGGGCAGGCTTGCAACACTTCTGCAAGTACAAACAGAACTCCGGGCAGGGTTGCAACACTTTCTGCAAGTACAAACAGAACTCCGGGCAGGTATATTTACCCTCGACGAGGGCGTTGCCGTTCAAATTGTCGCAGTCCGGTCGTTGACACCCTGCGTGTTTGCCTTGTGCGGATAACCCTGACAGGGTTTTAAACCCTGTTAGGGTTGCAACGCTAAGCCCGACAGGATTTCCGCATTGAGGGCAGATGCAAGACCTGCCCCTACGGTTGCGGTGGAACCTCTTCGTTCGGCGTAGCGAAACGCCATGCCAAACGGGGTTTCCCCCGTCCTGCCGATATTTCGCCGGCAGGCATTATTCATACAATGCCGCATAAATTTTGGTCAGCGTTTCTCCCCTGCTGGCGCCTGTTTCCGTTTTCATTCCCGACAGGTGCTGCCACAATGCGGCTGTTGCCGCATCCACCGGTTCGTCGAGGCGGGCGTTCCAGTCGGGCAGATAACCGCGCAGTCCCATGTATTGCGCCATCGTGAAGTGGGGACTGTCGGGGGCGAGGTCGCGGAAATACATCAGCGTTGCGTTTTGCCGGAGGAGCCTGTCCTGCAATTGAGCGACGTCCACGTTCCTGATTTTGCAGCGGTGGTCAATCGCCACGGATGCGGCAATCCCCGCCGCCTGCCCCATAGCCATCCAGCAGGGTTCCATGCGCAGGGTGGAGAAGCCGATATGACTTCCGGATACCGGCACGGGTATCAGCAGGTTGTCCGCTCCTTTGGGTACGATGACGCCGAAGGGGACGGTATATACGGCGGTGGGATAGCTCAGGAAGCCGTCGAGGTGCACCCGCCCCGGTTCCCGTTTGCGCACCGCGTGAGAGTCGAGGGCGTAATGACTTGCCGTGATGCTGCCGGCATGCACCGGCGGTCTTTTGCCGGGGGCAACGGGCAGGGCGTCGTTTGCCGTGAAAAAATATTCCCCTTCAAAACGGCGTCCTTCGCGCACATATACCTGACGCGGGAAATTGCCGTTATCGACGTATTCGTCTTTGGCAAGTCCCCATTCCCCGCAGGCTTTGCGGAAATGTTCCGGCAGTGCTTTGTCGTTCTGCGCGAACCATATCAAGCCCAGCGTATAGTTTTTCAGCCGTTCGGCATACCGGTCGCGCCAGTCCCAGCCCGACGTCGCCCATGCCCAGTTTTCTTCGGGAAGGTCGGTGGAGATGAATGCCAGATGCTGGTTGTTGGCGTCGGTTTTGGCATTGGGCAAAGCCACCGTGTTGGTAATTTTGGAGATACCCCACGGATCGCCGGGTATTTTGGTGGGATTGCCTCCGGCTATGTGGCGGCGGTTTTCTTCCATCATGGCGGGCGTAACGGTTTTCATCTGCACTCCCGTGTGGCGTCCCGTCCATACGTCGTCTGCCAGCGAGGCGTATTCTTCCCTGCTGTATCCGTCCGGACGGGCGACGGGCAGGCGATTTTCCGGATGTTTTGTCAGGCACAGCCGGTAATTGTAAGCCTGTACAGCGTTGTCCGCTTCAAAGGAACTGACGTCCTGCTCCTCTCCGCCCCAGAATTTATAGACCTGCCCCGCTCCGGGTTCCTTAAATTCGCGACGGGCTTCCCTTCCCGTGCGAAATGGAATTTGTGCGGCTGCCGCCAGATCGCCTTCGTAAGTGGCGTCCGCGAAAATCTTACCGGTATAGGTTTCCGTTTGTCCGGTTTGGCGGTTCAGTACCCTGACGGCGACAATCATGTCGTTTTTGACGTCCGCGCTTCTTGGCATGGCGTCCAGCTGCCGCATGGTCAGGACGGTAATTTTGTCGCCGTGTTCGGCAATCATCTCGCTGAAAACCCTTCCGGCTACCGACGGTTCGAAATGATAACCGCCGCTGCATGCCTTCACCTGTTCCGAGTCTGCGCCGTATTTGCCGGTATAATATGCCAGCACCCGGTCGACAAATTCCCGGAACAGTCCGGTAGTCGCCCCGCGTGTTGCAATATCGGTGGCTCCGAGTCCGTTGGCGGGCAAACCTCCGATGTGGGCGGTGCGTTCGAGTATGACGGAGGTTTTTCCTTCGCGCGCGGCGGCAATGGCGGTCATAATGCCGCCGGGCGTGCCTCCTGCAATCACCAGGTCAAAAGAGCGCTGCGCCTGCGCCGGCATCCACAAAGAGCATAGCGATAAAAAAAACATCATGTATTTCATTGCCTGAGCGGGATCAGTTGCTTTCATATTTTGAAGGCGTCCATACCACAGCGTCTGCAGGCGTCGAGCCGTCCGCATCTTCCGTCGCCGATACGCTCACATGGCTTTTGCTTCCCTTGGGCAGCCTGTACGTTCCCAGCGGCACCCATTCGCCCGACGTCTGTCCCTGAACCGTCACGTCCGACAGACGGATGATGTATTGCACCTCGCTTGTCCCGTCGAATATGTCAACGGACATCTCTTCCGGGTTGCCGGGTAATTTCGGCACATATACGTACACTTCGTACCATCCCTTGCGGGGTATTTCGGGCGTGAACGTCACCGTCCCGGTTCCTTTCGACGCCAGCAGGGTGGGACCGTAACCGCCGGATTTTTTTATTTCCCATTCTCCCGTGATGTCAACGTGAAGCGTATCGTCGTTGTCCACAAGGATTTCAAAAATACTGTTGTCCCCCAGCGGGTCTTTCTTTAACTTCTGTTGCAGTTTTTTCACATTGACCCCCTGTACGTCCGTCCTGCCGTCTATCGCCATGCACGCCGCCGTTGCCGCCGACTGTCCCAGCGTCATGAAAACGGGTTCCATCCTGATAGAACCGAAAGCGATATGGGTAGCGGAAAGACACACCGGCACCAGTAAGTTCCGGCAATCGGTCTGTTTTGGGATGATGGCACGATAGGCTATGGGATAGGGACCGAACCCGCCCACTTCCACGTTTCCTTCGTTTTTCACCTGCCCGTTGACCACCATGCGTTGACAGTTGTGCGAGTCCATCGTGTAGGCAGCCATAGCGACGCCGTCTTCCACCGTTTCCTTTCCCTGACAGTTTGCCTGCGTCATCACATACTCGCCGATCATCCGGCGCGCCTCCCGGATATAGAGTTGCGGCGACCAGTTGCCGCAATCGACATATTCGTCCTTCGGGTAGCCCCATTTGAGTATCTCCGCCTGTATTTCCTCCGGTACGCGGGGATCATGCCCGAAAAAGTACAGCAATCCTTTGGTATATTGTTCGTGTTCCCCGACAATCTGTTCGCGCTCGCGGTAACTCCCGTCCGGATAGGCATAATTGGCGCCGATCATGTCCGTTGAAAAGCCGCCTTTGTTGTTGATGTCCGTTTTGTTGTTGGGCATCCTGCTCCAGATAAAATAATCGTGTATGGATTTTTTGGCGGGTTGTGCGGCAAAAAGCCTTACCAGCAGTTCGTATCGCGTGGAATCGTATCCTTCCGGTCGCGTGACGGGGATCATGTTGGCGCTGTCCGAGGTGAGGCAGATGCGGTAGTTGTAAGCCTGCACCTTTTTGTCGCCCGTTCCGTTCGGTTCGAGGGCGTCGTCGCTGATTCCCCACAAAAGCCCGCTTTCCGGTTTGCCGGGTATCCGGTAGGGGTCTATCCCGTCCGGCATTTGATGTCCTGTTTTCAGCTGTACCCCGTTGATGGTTTCGCCGTAGTCCCTGTTGTCTTCGCGTCCTACCGCATAAGGCACGCCGGCTTGCGCCATCAGGTCGCCTTCGTAGCTGCAATCAATGAACATTTTGGCTTTGACGGTCACAGGCGCGCTGTCCGGCTGGAGTGAATTTTCAAGGCATATCTCCCGTATGATCCCGTTTTCCTTCTTCACCGAGCGCAGCCGCCTCCCGTACATCACCTCCACCTTTCCGCGCCTGATGTAGTCCTGAAACAGCGCTTCGGCTACCTTGGGTTCAAATATCCACTGCTCGAACCTGCCGTAATGTTGTCCTGTCCGGCGGTAAAAATCGCGGGACAGCCCGGTGATCGCATATTTATTGCCGATGTCCGTCTGTCCCAGCCCGCCGGAACTCAATCCGCCCAGTCGCTGACCGGGTTCAATCAGTATAACGCTCTTTCCCGATTGCCGGGCGGTATATGCGGCAATCACTCCGGCGGAGGTGCCTCCGTAAATGCAGACGTCCACCTTGCCGGAAGAGCCTGTACAACCGCCGCACAAAAGAATCACAAGCCCTGTGGCTATAAACGGAAAATATTTCATCATGATAAAAATTTTCCACAAAGATACTTTTTTTCAAAAAACAGATAAAAATTTTTAAATAAATCTTTACCTTTGAGTTCTTTTTTTGACAAATTTTTTTATCGTTATGCATGTTGCTATAGCCGGAAATATCGGTTCGGGGAAGACCACCCTGACAGGATTATTGGCAAAACACTACGGATGGGACGCGCATTATGAAAATGCCGACGACAATCCGTATCTGGATGATTTCTATGAGGATATGCCACACTGGTCGTTCAATCTCCAAATTTACTTTTTGAACGAGCGTTACGGACAGATACAGGAAATCAGAAACTCTGGTTTGGACGTGGTACAGGATCGTACCATTTATGAAGACGCCTATATCTTTGCCGCCAACCTTCATTCGATGGGTTTGATGAGTATGCGCGACTACACGACCTACCGTTCGCTGTTCGAGAAGATGAGCGTTTTCATCCAGCCTCCCGACCTGCTGATCTATCTCCGCGCATCGGTGCCTACGCTGGTCAGGCAGATACAAAAGCGGGGAAGAGCCTACGAGAGCGGTATCCGGCTGGATTATCTGGGCAAACTCAACGACAGTTACGAAAAATGGATCAACAGCTATATTTTGGGCAAAATATTGACTGTTAACGTAGATGAAATACAGTTTGATGAAAAACCGGAAGATTTGCATACGGTCATCAATCGCATTGACGCACAGATACACGGTCTTTTTAATAAATAAGTTTGTAAAGGTATGAAAAAGTCAGTCATTTCGATCGCAGCGCTGTTCATGGAGCTATCCGTCATGGCGCAGCCTGTTGCCGGTTTTGAAAATACGGCGCACGATTTCGGCAAGGTGAACGAGTCCGAAGGCAGCGCCAACCACAATTTCGCGTTCAAAAATACGGGCACCTCCCCGCTGATTATCCGGGATGTCACCACCACATGCGGCTGCACCACTCCTGAGTGGACGAAACAGCCCGTTGCTCCCGGAGCAAGCGGTTTCATCAAAGTGTCGTATGACGTGAAGGGACGTCCCGGCGTTATCGACAAAACCATCACCGTTCACAGCAACGGCAAACCGGCAACCGTCGATTTGCACATCACCGGCGAGGTCATTCCCACAGACCGCAGTCCGGCGGAAGCCTACCGTTTCCGGATGGGCAACCTTCAATTAGACAACCTGCACATAGCCTACGACCGGATATACCCGTATGAAAAACCCACGCTGACGGTGACGGCATACAATCCGGGACCGGAAACGGCGAGCATCTCCTTTGTCGACCTTCCTCCGCACATCAGCGTGAACGTGACGCCTTCCCGCATAGGAAAGGACGAGAAGGCAAGCATCAAGGTAACTTACAACGCCGCCGGGAAAAAAGAATGGGGTTTTGTGAACGACCGCCTCAAAATGATCCTGAACGGCGACAAGTCCAAAGACTACACGCTGATGGTGACGGCGACCATTGAGGAAGATTTTTCGCGCTGGACGGACAGCCAGTTGCAAAACGCTCCAGTGGCGGCGCTGGATCAGACCGTTGTCGAAGCCGGCAAAATCAGGCAGGGCGAAAAGAAAGAATACAGGGTGAAAATAAGCAACAGCGGAAAGAGCAAACTGCTGATCCGCAAAGCGGAGTCAACGAGCCGGCAGGTGGAAGTAGCCGCGCCGAAGGAAATAGCCGCGGGCGCGTCCGCCGAACTGACGATACGGTACGATTCGTCGGAGCAAAGCGGCGAACAGAACAAAACGATTTTCATCATCACCAACGATCCGAAAAACTCGCAGATGACACTTCGTTTGAAAGCAGAAGTTATTTAAACATATATATAATGTATCTCAGCAGTCAGCCTTTAGCGGACAGATTGAGACCCGGCGCTCTCGACGGCTACGTCGGTCAGCAGCATCTGGTAGGCGAAAATGCCGTATTGCGCAGGATGATCGACTCCGGCAACGTATCGTCGTTTATCCTCTGGGGACCGCCGGGGGTGGGGAAAACCACGCTGGCTCAAATTATTGCCCGGCAGCTGAACCGCCCGTTCTACATTCTCAGCGCTGTTCATTCGGGCGTGAAGGAGGTGCGCGAAACCATTGAAAGCGCCAAGAAACAGCGTTTTTTCAATCAGCCGTGTCCGATTCTATTTATCGACGAAATTCACCGGTTCAGCAAATCGCAGCAGGATTCGTTGCTCTCGGCGGTAGAAAAGGGCGTGGTGACGCTCATCGGCGCCACTACCGAAAATCCTTCCTTTGAAGTCATATCGCCGCTGCTGTCCCGCTGTCAGGTCTATACGCTCAAGTCGCTGGAGAAAAACGACCTGCTGCAACTCATCGACCTCGCGCTGCAAAAGGACAGTTTATTGAAAACGCTCCCGGTGACGCTGAAAGAAACAACGGCATTGCTGCGCGTTTCGGGCGGCGACGCACGCAAACTGCTCAACGCGCTCGAACTTGTCATCGTTGCCGATCTCGACCAGCACGGCAAACCGAACGGGGAGATCGTGATTACCGACGAAAAAGTGCTGGAACGTGTACAGCAGCACCTTGCCATGTACGATAAGGACGGGGAAATGCACTACGATATTATTTCGGCTTTCATCAAGTCGGTACGCGGCAGCGATCCCAATGCGGCGGTGTATTATCTTGCCCGCATGATCGAAGGCGGGGAAGACCCCCTCTTTATTGCCCGCCGGCTGGTGATCCTGGCAACGGAGGATATAGGACTTGCCAATCCGAATGCCCTGCTGATGGCGCAAAGCTGTTTCGGCGCCGTACACGCCATAGGAATGCCCGAAGGTCGCATCATCCTCTCGCACACGACCATCTATTTAGCCACCTCCCCCAAAAGCAATTCGGCATACGAGGCGATCGACAGCGCGCTTGCCTTTGTGCGTGAAACGGGCAACCTGCCTGTTCCGCTGCACATCCGCAATGCGCCTACCCAACTGATGAAAGATCTGGGCTACCACAAAGACTACAAATATGCGCACAGTTTTTCGGGTAATTTCATAGACCAGGAGTTTCTCCCGGAAGGAATATCGGGGACTTCCTTCTATCATCCTGCCGACAACGCCCGCGAACGGGAAATAAAAACCCGCATGGAACAACTCTGGAAAGGGAAATACGATTGAAAAATGACCCCTTATAAGGTAATAGGGTTGTCCGCACAAGGCAGATGCACAGGTTTGTTTTTTGTCGGGCGATGTATTTCGTCACGCGGCACGAAGCCGGGAGCAACCCGGCGAAGCGGTCCCGCCGGAAGTAATCCCGGGAAAATCCGATGCGCCACATCGTGTCGCGTAAAGCATAAAGTGTAGTTTTCGCCGAACATTTGTGTTCGGAGCCGTCCTTAAGTGTGATTTGCCCCGAATATTCCTGTTCGACGTTGTCCTTAAGTGTGGTTTGCCCCGAACATTCCTGTTCGGAGCCGTCCTTAAGTGTGATTTGCCCCGAACATTCCTGTTCGGCGTTGTCCTTAAGTGTGGTTTGCCCCGAACATTCCTGTTCGGAGTCGTCCTTAAGTGTGATTTGCCCCGAACATTCCTGTTCGGAGCCGTCCTTAACTGTGATTTGCCCCAAATATTCCTGTTCGGAGTCGTCCTTAAGGAATGGCGAATAAAAAACTTATAACGGATATGAAATTCGACCTCGAAGAGGTCACATGTTTATAGAAACAATGTACCCTTCTGTTGTACGACCCCGTCGGGGTCGAATGGAAACACAACATCGTTTTTCTATAAACATACGATGCCTTCGGCATCAAAACCATGATACATTATTTATTTCAC
>JAISRX010000112.1 GCA_031273395.1 Bacteroidales bacterium
GCCACCCCCCCCCCCCCCCCCCCCCCCCCACCCCCCCCCCCAGCGCCAGACAGAGAGAGAGAGCGAGAGAGAGAGAGAGAGAGAGACTGTCAGTTAGTTACGCCATATTATTGTACGCACGCGCGTATAATAAAATTTTTCAAAATTTACATCGAGCCGTTACATGTTTTTTGCATGTACCGGCTTTTTTTGTTGTCGCCTGCGGAACGCCGCGAGCCGCTGCATCCCTGCTGCCGCTGCGGATAAGCGCCGCCCTGCGGCAATACGCGGGAAAACCCAAACGCCATAAATGCAAAGTTATTAAAACCGAAATAGTTAACAATGTAAAAATCAATCAATTTAATTTTAACAAGTATGAAGTATAGAATGATTCAGCGGGTAAACCCGCAAGACCGCAACCAGTCCAAATGGTATGCCACGCCGGTGCATGACGGAAAAGTCGTCAAAACGGACATTTCCAAAGAACTTGCCAGTGTGTCGTCCCTCTCGCGGGGCGATGTTTCCAACGTGATTGAAAACCTGATTGAAATCATGCCCAAGTATCTGTTGATGGGCAAAAGCGTCAGTCTAGGCGAATTTGGCACGTTGCGCCTGTCGTTTTCCAGCGAAGGGCTGGACGATCCGAACGAGTTTACCGTAGGAAAACTTTTAGGGATCAGGGTAGTGTTTACTCCCGGAAGCGAATTCAGGAGGATGCTGGCAAACATTAAACTGGAAAAAGCCGAATGAGGTCAACACCCGTGCATGGAAGCAGCAACGGTTACTCCCGTGCGCGGGTAAATTTCCCCACGTATGCAGGTAAATTTTCTCCCGTATGCGGATAAATTTTCCCACTGGGTAATGCATCATTACCCAGTGAGTAAATAAATTTTCTCCCGTATGCAGATAAATTTTCCCACTGGGTAAATAAATTTTCTCCCGTATGAAAATAATTTTCCTCCCGTATATAAATAAACTCGCCCGTGCATGCGGCGTTGCCGCGCACGTGCCAGTATGGACGTCGCACTCTTAATTTTTAATTCTTAATTCTTAATTGATAAATATGTTTTACGCAAGAATAAATAAAATGAAGGTATTCGACAACCGCGAGGGGTTCCTCGGGTTGTTCAACCGCGCAGAATTGCGCATTTACAGTTATGCAACGCCCGTACCCGCAGGGGCAGGTCTTGCGCCTGCCCTCGAAAACGGGGTGATCGCAAACGGGGCGACCGCAAATGGGGCAATCGTAAACGGGACGATCGCAAACGGGACGGAAAACAGGGCGACCGCAAGGGTCGCCCCTACGTTGGCGGATTTGATGAATTTGCCCGACGACGCCTCCCGCAAACAGCGGTTATTGGACGCGGTGCTTGCCGAAGCCGGTAATTTCGCGCAAAGCTACAGCCTCGACGTCGACGGGGTACGCGACAACCAAACGCTGTTCTTCGGCGAAACGGGACTGCTGCTTTACCGCAGCGACACGATCCCCGACGCGCTCCGCCTGCAACTGTGGGTGATCGAGAGCGACGAAGACGTGCGCCGCTGGGCGCTCGACGCCGACAAAGTCATGGACAGCGACGCCTTCAAAGGATTGGTGGCGGCTGCCACCGCTGCGCTCGCCGTTACCAACCCCATACTGACCGCGTCCATCGGCGTGGGCGGCGTGCTGGTGAACCTCCTGCGCCAAAAACTGCGCGAAAAGAAAGACGACCTCGTCGGTTACTGGCAGTGCGACCTTAACCGTGCCGAACACTACCCGCACAGTACCCGCGACCGGCAGGACGTAAGCGATACCACCGGAAACATACAGGTGGACTATACCATCTTTGGAGTAATGGACAATGGATAATGGAACATTATATGGAAAATAAGCAATGTATGCCGGTTTTGACGTCGAAGACGTCGCATGTTTATAGAAGATTTTCCCGTTTTGAGTTTTCGTACCCCGCACTGCGCTTCGCCTGTACGGGGTTATCAAAAGGCAACCCCTTTCGGGGTTGCGCACAGCCCTGCACAGACGTAAAACGCCGCAGGCGTTACCCTTTGATAACCCCGTATGAAATGCGGGGCGGGGTACGACAGGCTAAAAAACACAAGTCTATAACCGATTACATCATGCAAATCATGCAAATCATATAAATCATATAAATCACATAAATCACATAAATCACATAAATCATAAGTCAAAATAAATTAAATATTAAAAACCAGTTAAATTAAAAATGTTATGAATAAATCAAGTTCAGTAAAAAAGAGTGCATTGCGGTTTGCGCGAACGGCAGCCGCATGCCTGTGTTTCTGCGGCTTTTTCTCCTGCGACGACAAAGACGGGCAGGAAAAAGGCGAAGCGTACAATCCGTCAAAGCCGGTGGTATGCAATTCGTTTTATCCCGATTCGGGCATCTACCAGCAACAGGTGATGCTCACCGGGGAGAATTTCGGTAACGATCCCTCGCTGATCAAAGTGTATTTCAACCACCGGCAGGCGCCCGTGATCGGCACTACCCCCACGCGCATGTACGTGCTTGCCCCGCGCATGCCGGGCGACACCTGCATCATATCGGTGGTGATCGGTAACGATTCGTTGCAGTATGCGCAAACCTTCAGGTACAAAATCTCCGTTACCGTCACCACCATTGCCGGCACCGGAGAACATCAGGCGCTGACGATGGGAGAGTTGAGTTCCAGTACGCTGCAGCCGAAGTTTCTCTGTGCGGACTATGAAGGCAACATCTTTGTATGCAACAGACAATTGTCCAGTGAGGGCGACCAAAACCAAATCCTTTTAAAAATCAATGAAGAGGAGAATGAAGTGATCAAGCTTGGGGATTTTACCGGTAATGCGTTGTGCGCTGATGCTGAAACCGGCATAGTAACCGTCCCTACCGAAGATGAGATAAGATCGTTTTTATCCCTCGATCCGAGAGTCGGTTGGGCGCCAAAACGCAAATCCATGATATTTACATCACAGATCCCGTCAGACCTTACAGGCGGATGGAAACACAGCATGACGGTGAACCCCGTGGACGGATACATCTATACCCGTTATTATTTCGGTCATATAGTGAAAATACATCCGGTAAGCTACGAGGCGGAAATCATCTACAAGACAACCGGTGATGCGAACACTTTCGGACTGACTTTCCGCCCGGGCGAACCCAACATTCTGTACCTTATCTTTGCGGGCGGCAGCGATGCACAGGAAACCGGCGGCACTATGGCAAACGGCATTTATACCCTGGACGTGAGCGATCCCCGCGACGAAACGTTCATCAGACGGAACAGCATGAGCATTGCCGGCGCACACCGCGACGGTCCGCTGGAAAATGCACAGTTCAACAATCCGATTCAGGCATTCACCGACAATGACGGCAACATCTATCTTGCAGACAGCTACAACCACTGTATCCGAAGGATTACGCCGGAAAACATGGTGGAAACCGTACTGGGCATCCCCGGCACGCCCGGATTCAAGGATGGCGGCGAGAAGGAAGCGCTGTTCAGGTACCCCAAAGGCATCGCCGTCATGACAGCCGAAGACGGATCGGCAGTGGTGTATGTGGCAGACAGCGGCAACGCACGGGTCAGGAAATTATCCATTAATTGACCGCCGGGTATGTTCCGTACATCATCGCCGGCATTTTCCGTTCAAACGCGCCCTCCGTTCGGCGTAGCGTCTCGCTACGTCGAAGCTAAAAGCGAAGCTCACGCTTCGCCACAAAACGGGTATGCAAGCCGGAGGCGACCTGTTTTTAACTGCGGCGTAGCGTCCCGCTACGCCGAACGAAGGACGGGGGAAAACCTCGGTAGAGACGCGGCATGCAACGTCTCTACCATCGAATCAAATAAAAATCAATCAAATCAATCAAATAATAATAATTAATAAATTGTATATATGAAGAACAAAATCAGTTATGTAATGACTCTGCTGCTGTTGCTGGCGTGTTATACGCTTCCGGCGCAGCAAAAACCGACCTTCGTGATGGAGGGTACGGTGTACGACGAAACGGGAGAAACCATGCCCGGCGCCTCCGTTTATCTGAAGGACAAAATAGGTATCGGCGCCGTCACCGACATAACCGGCAAATTTTCCATCAGAGCCGCGAAGGGCGATGTGCTGGTGTTTTCCTTCGTGGGGTACGAAAAGGTGGAATATCCCGTAACGGAAGAAAAGAAAGACCTTGAGATCAGGCTGGAAACCGCGCAGCAACTGGAAGAAGTGGTGGTAACGGGCTTGGGTACCCAGCGGAAAATTTCTTCGCTGGCGGCTGTCACCAGCGTGGACGTAAAGGAATTGCAGCGTCCCGTAGCCTCCGTTGCCAACCTGCTCGGCGGCAGGGTTGCCGGGGTCATCTCCCTGCAAAGCAGCGGCGAGCCGGGCAGAAACATTTCGGAGTTCTGGGTGCGCGGCATCGGCACCTTTGGCGCCAATGCCAGCGCTCTGGTACTGATAGACGGAATAGAAGGCAACATCAATTCCATTGACCCGGCAGACATCGAAAGTTTTTCGGTGCTGAAGGACGCCTCCGCCACGGCGGTGTACGGCGTGCGCGGCGCCAACGGCGTGGTGCTGATCACCACCAAGCGCGGCAGCGAGGACAGGCTGACCATCACCGGACGGGCGAGCTTCACCGTGTCGCACCTCACCAAACTGCCCTCCTACCTGCGGGCTTACGATTATGCGCGCTTAGCCAACGAAGCGCTGGAAGTGCGCGGGCAAAGCCCGCTCTACTCCGACGTGGAGCTGGACATCATTCAGGACGGCTCCGACCCCGACATCTATCCCGACGTCAGCTGGCAGGACGAAGTGCTGCGCAGGGTCTTCTTCAAGCAGAACTATTACCTGAGCGCGCGCGGAGGGGCTAAAGTTGCCAAATATTTCCTCAGCCTGGGCGGAAGCAGCGAAAATGCCGCCTACAAGTACGACAAAAACAATGTCTATGGCGCCAATGTGGGGTACAACACCTACACCTACCGCGCCAACATCGACCTTGAGCTGTCGCCGTCCACTACCTTTTTCCTCGGCACGGACGGCTACCTGCAGGTACACAACCAGCCGGGGGTAGCCAGTACCGACTACATCTGGTATGCCCAGGCGCAGATCACCCCGCTGATGTTTCCCGTAAGGTATTCCAACGGACAGCTTCCCGCCGCAGACGCCGGCGAAATGACCTCGCCCGAAGTAATGATCAACAATCTGGGACGGCGAAGCGACCAGGAATACCGGGGAAAAGCCACCATGGCGCTCAATCAGGATCTGTCCAAATTCGTAGAAGGATTGAAGTTCAGGATACAGGGATCCTACAGCCTGAACAGTTACTTTTCCGAACAGCGTTTCCACCAGCCCCAACTGTATCTGGCGACAGGCAGGGATCAGCAGGGAAAACTGCTCACGAACATCAGAGTGAGGTCGCAACCCTCTTCCTACTCGCGCGGCACCAACCAGTGGCGCAAGTACCATCTGGAATCCACCGTCAATTACGACAGGGTATTCTCTGCCGACCACCGCGTATCGGGTTTGGCGTATTACTACATGAGCGACGAAAAGAACGCCAACAACGGCACCACCAACCTGAACTCCATCCCCGTGCGCTATCAGGGTATTTCCAGCAGGCTCACCTACGGCTTCAGGGATACCTACATGGTGGACTTCAATTTCGGCTACACCGGTTCGGAAAACTTCGAGCCGGGCAAGCAGTTCGGCTTCTTCCCTTCCATCGCTTTGGGCTGGGCGCCGTCGAGCTACCAGTATGTAAAGGACAACCTGAAATGGGTGAATTTCTTCAAGATCAGGGGGTCTTACGGCACGGTGGGCAACGACCGCCTTGCAGGAAACCGCCGCTTTCCCTACATGACCCTGGTCAATAATCCATACAGCGCAGGACCATGGGGCATGAGCAGCGTGGAAGCGGTGAGCGAAAACGTAATAGGCGCGGACAACCTGCAATGGGAAAAAGCCGTGAAAGCCGACGTCGGTATCGAGGGCAAGTTCCTGGACAACCGCCTCGAATTTGTAGTGGACTTTTTCAACGACCAGCGCAACGACATTTTCATGCAGCGGGTACACATTCCGTCATACGCCGGTCTGGTGAGCAACCCCTACAGCAACGTGGGCAAAATGCGCAGCTACGGCGCCGACGGCAACGTCAGCTACATTCAGGAACTGGGCAGGGAGATGACCGTCACGTTCAGGGGTAACTTCACCTATAGCAAGAATCACGTGCAGAACTGGGAGGAGGCAAACCCGAAATATGCCTATCAGGAAGCGGCGGGCTATCCGCTGGGCGTCATCCGCGGTTACCGCGCGCTGGGGCTTTTCAGGGATCAGGACGACATCGACAACAGTCCCGTCCAGAGCTTCGGCGCGGTGATGCCGGGCGACGTCAAGTACCGCGACGTCAACGGCGACGGACAGATCAACGGCGACGACGCCACGCCGCTGTCCTACAGCATGAATCCGCATCTGATGTACGGCTTCGGCGGTGAATTTCACTACAGGCATTTCACGGTGGGCGTCCTGTTCAAGGGGACGGGCAAAACGGACTTCTTCCATGTGGGATACGGTGGAAACGGCGTGGGCTACATGCCTTTCTTTGACGGACAGACCGGCAACAGCTGGACAATGGCAGCCGACCCCGCCAACAGGTGGATACCCCGCGAGTATGCCGTAACGCACGGCATCGATCCCGCCCTGGCGGAAAACCCCAATGCGCGTTTTCCACGCCTGCAGTACAGCCGCAACAACAACAACGTGCAGTTGTCCGACTTCTGGAAAGGCGACGCACGTTACCTGCGCCTGCAGGAAGTGAGCTTCAACTATAATTGCAAGGCGCGCGTGCTGAACAAAATAGGCGTCGCTTCCATCGACTTCCAGCTCACAGGCAGCAACCTGTTCGTATGGGACAGGGTGGTCGACGTGGATCCCGAGCAGGCTTGGCGCAACGGAGAGGTATATCCCATCCCCGCCACCTACACCCTGCAGATATACATTAATTTATAAAATCAAATAAAATGAACATAATGAAAAGCATATATTGTTATCTTTCGGTTTTTATAGCCGTCATTGCCGCATTGCCGGCTTGTAACTTCCTCAACGTGGACGATTATTTTTCCGACGAACTGAAATTAGATTCCGTCTTTGCCGAGAAACGCTACGTTGAAGCCTACCTGTGGGGAACAGCAAACATGTTCCCTGATGAAAGCGATTTTTTCTATGCAGGCTCCTACACGCCGGGAGTGCTGGCTACCGACGAGGCGTTCACCATGTTCGCCTCGGGGGGGTACCATGGAATGAGGTATGTACTGGGCGAAATATCTGCCGCCAGCGGGTTCGGTCAGTGGGGCAATCTGTACCGCGTCATCCGCAAGTGCAATACCCTGTTTGCGCGCATGGATGAAGCCAAAGACCTGACGGCGCGCGAGAGGCTGGACATCGCGGGCTATACCCGCTTTTTCAGGGCGTATGCCTATTACCACCTGTTTACGGAGTACGGACCGCCGATTCTGCTGGACGACGACATAGTGGCTTCCAACGAGGAAATACCCTTTTACGACCGCGCACGATGCACCGTTGATGAAGCGGTGGAATACATTTGCGGCGAACTGGAAGCGGCAGCGTCCCTGCTGGAAAAAAGCCATTCGCTGATGAACTTCGGACGCCCCACACAGGGAGCGGCTTACGCCCTGATAGCCCGCCTGCGGCTGCTGCACGCCAGCCCGATATACAACGGCGGCGCCGTCTCCCGAAGGTATTTCGGCAACTGGACGCGCAAAACCGACGGGGTGCATTACGTGAAGCAAAACCTGTCGGAAGACGTCCGGCAACAGCGCTGGGCATTGGCGGCGGCGGCAGCCAGACGGGTGATGGACATGATCGGCGCCAGCGGGGCGCCCCTCTATAAACTGCATACGGTAGACGAAGATTCCCGCACCACCGAACTTCCCAGTAATTCAGCCGTAGTCTACGACGCAAAATACAGCGAGCAGTGGGCGGACGACGGAACGGGCGGTGCGGAAGGCATAGACCATTTCAAGTCGTATTCCGACATGTTCACCGGAGAAGCAATCACAGAGGTCAACCCCGAATTTATATGGGCAAGGCGCGGCGGCGCTATCGGCGGCAGCATGAGCATGTCCTTCCCCAGAAGCGTGAACGGATGGAACGGTATGAGCGTCACCCAGAAAGTCATTGACGCCTATTCCATGCAGGACGGCTCTTCCATACAAGCCTCAAACTATCCGTATATATATGATGAAACGGGATTTACCACACAACAGACGCTATTCTCCGAATACCGGCTCAATGCGAATGTGTCCAACATGTACGTCAACCGCGAAATGCGCTTCTACGCCTCCATCGGGTTCAGCGAATGTTACTGGCCCATGACTTCCACCGACGAAACGGGGAAGCACGATCTGACCATCAGGTACTATTACAGTGAGGCAAACGGCAAGGCTGCCCACCCTACCGATTACCCGCCTACGGGATATGTCATCAAGAAGTACATCCACAGGGACGACGCCATCAGCGGCACCAACAGCAGGATTATGCAGAAGAGCTTCCCGATCATCCGCTATGCCGAAATACTCCTTTCGTATGCCGAAGCGCTCAACAACCTGACGGGCAGCCAAACCGTTACCCTGGACGGTATCGCGCAGACTTTCGAAAGGAACCCCGACGAAATCAAACGCGCCTTCAATCAGGTGCGCTACCGTGCGGGACTGCCCGGACTGAAACAGGAAGAACTGGACGATCCGGCAAACTTGCAGGCAGCCATCGAAAAGGAACGCATGGTGGAATTTCTGTTTGAAAACCGGCGCTACTACGACGTCCGCCGCTGGGGCATCTACGAGCAGACGGAAAGCGAACCCGTCATGGGCATGAACATGGACGGACTCAAGGAAAGTTTCTATCGCCGCTCCATACCCAATACATCGCGCATCGGAGGCAGGATCGTCAACAAAAAACTCGTCCTGTTGCCCATACCGCTGAACGAAATACGGGCGTTGCCCTCTCTGGATCAAAACCCGGGATGGGAAGAATAATGAAGAATTAAGAGTTAAGAATGATGATTGAACCGGCATATCATGCATACTTGCCCGCCCGCCCGACAGGGTTTCGCGGCGCCGTCCGAAACGACCTTGTTGCGTACAGTCATAAGGTAAATAAGGTTTGGTTATGCTGTGCTGTTAAGATTGCCTTGCAGGGGAAAACAGCGGATACCGCACCTGTCGGCTATAGAGACGCGGCATGCCGCGTCTCTACAATCACCGCGACCGTAGGGGCAGGTCTTGCGCCTGCCCGCAGGGACGACACTTTATTCACCGCATCCGTGCCAATCCTGTCGGGATTTTGGAAATCAATCATCAGTCATCAAAATTCAAAAATTAAAATAACCAGTAAATAATAAATTAAATGAAAATGAAAAATTTGAAAATCATGACCCTCGCCGTTCTGGTGTGGGGTGTAAGTTCCTGCACCAACCGCGACGAGGTGTTTGAAAGGGAACAGTACAAGAAAGTGTTTGCTCTGGTGAGCGGAAGCGACAACGTATTGCAAAAGACACATGCGTTTTGCGAACTGGACACCGGTTATGTGGTGGTTTCGCTGGGCGGCACCGCGGAGACGGATCGGGAACTGGTCGTCAGTCTGGCGGAAGACCCAAGCCTGATAGAGCAGTACAACAAAACCAATTACGATGTGGACTATCGCAAGTACATTCCTGCGCTTGCCCGGCGTCACTACGAGATTGACCCGTACCGCGTAACGGTTCCCGCCGGGGAAGTAGCGGGACGGCTTCCCATCAAAATCCGTCCCGGAGGCTTGTCGCCCGATTCTTCCTATTTCATCCCGCTGCGAGTGGACAGTTATTCGGCGTATGAGGTGAATCCCGACAAGAACTTCGTACTCTACAGCGTGCGGATCAAAAACTGGTGGGCAACTGCCGGAGGCGCCGCTTATTCCGTCACCATGAAGATAAAGGAAGGGGCAGGCGCCGAATACGGGATTCCCGGCACGAAGACCGTGCACCCGCTCAGCGCCAATCAGCTGCGCATCTTCCCCGGTAACGAAACCTACGAGTCGGATGTGGTTGCCTTGTATCAGTCAGCCATTGTGCTGACCGTCGGCGAGGACGACAGGGTAACCATTACGCCGTACAGGTACATGCAGGTGACGCAGAAAGACGATCCCGATTATCCCAATATCTTCAAGGAAGAAGACGACAGCTTCAAAACCTACAAGACCTTCCTTCTCCGCTACGATTATACCGGAGCGGACGGCACGGTCATTGAAGTCAGGGAGGAATTGCGGCTCGAATACAATGCCAAAACCGATAAAAGATTTTGAACCGTGAAAATAAGAAATAAACCGTTTAATCGAAATTTAAATCAAATGAAAATGAAAAACAATGTATTGGTCATCAGTCTGGGTTTCCTGCTGCTGCTTGGCGGCATGGCGGGATGCGATGAATATGAAAACAAGGAAGCGGGGCGCAACATCTCCGTAAATCAACCGTCGCTGAACATGTTTGTGGGCGACACGGTACAGCTGGTCGCCAGCCCGTCCTCCGGCGGCGCGTTCACATGGCAGAGCGAAGACGGGGAAGTGGCGACGGTGAGCGGCGACGGCACAGTGATAGCCAAAGGCGCAGGCGCCACCGATATTGTGGTGGCTCAGGGAGAAGTACGGATCAAGGTTCCCGTTTCCGCAAAAGTAAAGGTGCCTTTGAACGACATAACGATCGCCTGTGACGTTTATCCCGCCATCTTCGCGCCCGGCAATACGTCGTTGGTCGTACTGACGCTCGACCCTCCCGACGCCGATGCGCCCGTGCCTGTCTGGACTTCCACCGATCCGCAGGTAGCCTTAGTGAACGCAACCGGAGAACTGACCTTTTTTGCGGGGGGAACCTCCGATATCACCTGCCGGGTGGGCAGCGTTGAGAAAACCATTCAGGTAACTGTGCTGGATTCACAGGATTATCCGTGGTTCAACGGTCCGCATATCCTTTCCAAAGCCGGAACATGTACCGTTAAGGCAGCCGATTTTGACCTCGGCGGGGAAGGAGTTGCCTATCACGACAGCGACGCGGATGACAGTTCGGGACAGGATCGCTGTTACAGGAAAGCCGGAGGAGACAGCAATTCTCCCGGCATGGATGTGGAAGGATGCGCAGGCAGGAATATCGGATGGACCGGCGCCGGCGAATGGATGCGCTATACGGTATATGTGTATCATGCAGGGCAGTACCAGGTGGATATTGAAGCCGCCACCCCCACTCTGAACGGTAATGTTGATCTGATAGTGGATAACAGCGCAACGCACCATGTTCCGTTTTCAGGTTTTGGCTCCCAAACCAACGAGTGGGGAGTCTTTGCGTGGTATAACAACGTAGCGACGCTGACGCTGACCGAAGGCAAACATGAGATCATATATTACATACATGCAGCAGACCATAATGTAGGAGGCTTGCGTTTCACATGGACGGGAGAATAGGGTTAACCTGAATCGCCAAGGCGGTACCCTGTCGGGGATTGGAACCCCGACAGGGTTAGCGTGCAGCCATGACAGGGCGAAATGAGCCTCACCGGAGGTAAAGCGCAGCGCAACCTGCCGAACTGTACAGACGCGGCATGCCGCGTCTCTGCGAGGATGCAGTCCCTGCGGGATTTTTTACGCATGCGACTATTCGAACGGCGAAGTCCTCGCCGAAGGTAAATGCACCCAATCGAATTACCGGCGGATTCGAAAATTTTATGTATATTTGCTTGATTATTTTTGCGGTCATCTCCGGTAAATTCAAGCATGAACATGAACAAGCAAATATGGCAAAAAGGCAGACACGGGAAACTTTACCTGTGGCGCATCGGTATGTTTTCCGTTCTGATACGGGTTTTTTGTTGTTTTCCGGTCGACGCCCGGGAAACGACGGATGCAGGCGACCGGCAAAAAATGCCGGTGGGCATTTTCGGCGGTTTCGGCTTCGACTATCTGGAAATATCTTCCGGAGAATCTATGGAAATCGGGGTTCACGGCGGCGTGATTTTCAACCGGTGGTTGTCGTCCGGCGTGTATTTCAACGGAATTTTTACCCTCAACCCACTAAAAGACATGCAGAGCGGTCGCGACGCCAATGTTCTGTGCGGTCACGGAGGGATATTTGTTGCGCCGATCGTCTTTCCCAATGCGCTGGTACATGTTTCCTTTCCCGTATTTGCCGGCTACGGGCATGTGAATTATGAACTGTACAACAGCGCCGAACTGTCGAACTACATCGAAAGCTCCTGCCGCTTTTGGATGATCGAGCCGGGCATGGAAATTGAAATGAACGTATTGAGTTTTGTGCGTGTGGCTGTCGGCGGATACTACAAGCGCACCTCGAAAATCCGGCTTGCGTATGCCGGTAGCGTGGACGGCGAACCGATACTGCCCGAAAACGTGCTTAACGGTTTTTCCGTAGGCTTGAAGCTGCGGTTCGGCAAATTTTAGCCGGAGGTTTCGACGCGGCGAAAGATGTTGCGCCGGCACGAGGCTGCATCCCCCGCAACGACCGGAGGAAATGTACGGGTTGTTTTTGTGCGGTTTCTTAGCCGTAAAAGCGAGGTAAAGCAATGAATCCGCATGTTTCCGTGCTGTTGTCGTTCACCGGAATGTGGTTTTCATCTACCATATTTGTGGTATTTGTGATAAAAAACTTGCGCCGCATGAATTTTAATCTCTATCTTTGCGGTGTATTTTGTGTCCGTAAATATGAAGTTCAAATTTATAGAAGAGAAGATATTCAGGATACTGATGATTGCGGCGACCTTGACGGTTTTCGCTTTTGTGATCAGCATCATCTACACCATTGTGGCGAAGGGGTGGAGCGCCATGAGTTGGGATATGGTGAGCAAACTGCCCGGCGGCGGCTTTTATATCGGCAAGGAAGGCGGTTTTCTCAATGCCATTGTCGGTTCGCTGTACATTGTCGGCGCGTCGGCAACGCTTGGGCTGATGATCAGTATCCCGGTAGTTTTTTACCTGAACGTATATCTGAAAAAAAGATCCAAAATGGCATATATCGCCCGGATGGCATACGATGTGCTTTTCGGGATACCCTCCATCGTATATGGTTCTTTCGGGTTTACCATCATGATTTACTTCGGGTTGCGCACATCGTTGCTGGGGGGCATTATTGTGGTCACGCTGCTGATCATCCCCATTTTCATCCGCTCGATGGACGAAGTGGCGCGGCGGTTTCCCCGCGACATCCTCGACACTGCCTATTCGTTGGGGGCAACGCGCTTTGAAACCATTGGCGTGGTGATCCGGCAGATTGCCCCCGGCATTGCCACCGCTACTCTCCTGTCTGTAGGACGCGCCATAGGCGATGCGGCAAGCGTGATGTTCACCGCCGGATATACCGACAGCATCCCGACGTCCCTCTCGCAACCGGCTGCTACCCTCCCGCTTGCCGTCTTTTTCCAGCTGAGCAGCCCCATAAAGGAAGTGCAGGACAGGGCGTATGCCGCTGCATTAGTATTGACGCTGATTGTGTTGATCCTTAGTATTTCCGGAAGATTTATCACCAACCGTTTTTCAAAAAATAAATTGCAATGAAAAGCCTTTTTACCACCATCGCCTTTCCTGTAGAAACAGAACTGCGGAAGGAATACCGGACGAAAAATGGCGTCGGCCAGACGATATGGAAAAAAATACGTTTTTTCCGTCCCGATTACAAGTTCGTCCGCAACGAAGGAATTTCGGAGATTTTCGTATCCGGACTGAACGTCCACATCAAAAACAACCACATCCTGAAAGACGTGAACCTGACCATTCCCGACAAGAAAATCACCTGTATCATCGGACCGTCCGGATGCGGGAAAACAACCCTGTTGAAAACGCTCAACCGCTTGACCGATTCGGTGGAAGGCGTGAAGATCACCGGCAAGATTTTAGTGAACGGCGAAGACATCATCAACAGCGGTACGGAAATCACGCGCATACGGCGCAAAATGGGACTGATTTCCCAACGCCCCTGCCCGCTGCCGATGTCCATATTCGACAATGTGGCTTACGGATGCCGCATCCACGGGATTCGCAACAGGCGCAAATTGCGCATGATTGTCAAGCACTACCTGAATGCAGCCGGATTGTGGGAAGAGGTGAAAGACAGGTTGCGGACGCCTGCCGTGCGGCTGTCCATCGGGCAGCAGCAACGGCTCTGTCTGGCGCGTAGTCTGGCAGTAGAGCCGCAATTCATCCTCGCCGACGAAGCCACCAGCGCATTAGACCCTATTTCGAGCAAAACCATCGAAGAGTTGTTCGTAAAACTGAAACAGAACTATTCCATCGTTATGGTGACGCACACCCTCCGGCAGGCGCTCCGAATTGCCGACCACGTGATATTCATGTATATGGGCGAAATCATCGAAACGGGCAGCGCCGAAGAAGTATTCAACCGTCCGCAGCACGAACTGACAAAGAAATATCTTTCTGGAGCGTTCAGTTAATGAATGGCAAAGTTTTTGTAAATATGGACATTGAATTTCAGGATCGGGAAACGGATTTTTTTACGGGAAATTATTCCGCCAAACAAAAATCCCCGGAGAACATATTGCGGACATGCAGGTGCAACATCAAATATAATTTGAATTTGTCGAGCCGGCAATATTTTGATCATTTAAGATATATCAAAGCATGATGAAAAGTGGGGATATGTTGCGTTTTAATCGTTAAAGGCAAAAGCGCATCAGGGAAATAAAATTCACATAAATTTGCAGCCGGACGGCAAATTTCCGTAAAAAATGAATACCGATCGAAACAGTAAGACATAAAAAATAGAAAATCAATAATGAGTAAGTACAAACTCACACATCTGAAAGAATTGGAAGCCGAATCAATTTATGTATTGCGCGAAGTGGCGGCTCAGTTTGAACGTCCGGTAATTCTCTTTTCCGGAGGCAAAGATTCAATTGTGGTTACCCACCTTGCCTACAAGGCTTTTTATCCCCTGAAAATACCTTTTCCCCTGTTGCATATCGACACGGGACATAATTTCGACGAAACCATTGCATACCGCGACGCACTGGTCGAAAAATTAGGCGCTGCGCTGATTGTCGGTTCGGTGCAGGAATCCATTGACGCCGGGCGTGTGAAGGAAGAAACCGGATACCACGCGAGCCGCAACAAACTGCAAACCGTTACCCTGCTCGACGCTATCGAAAAGTACAAATTCGACGCTGCTGTGGGCGGTGCGCGCCGCGACGAAGAGAAAGCCCGCGCCAAGGAACGTTTCTTCTCGCACCGCGACGAGTTCGGACAGTGGAATCCCAAAAACCAACGCCCCGAACTGTGGAATATCTTCAACGGAAGGAAAAATATCGGCGAACATTTCCGGGTGTTTCCCATCAGTAACTGGACGGAAATGGATGTGTGGCAGTATATCTATCAGGAAAACATTGAGATGCCTTCCATTTATTTCACACACGAACGCCGCGTTTTCTACCGCGAAGGACAGTGGCTGGCAGCCGAACCGTGTATGAAGCTCAAACCGGACGAAACCGTCGAAACCAAACAGGTGCGCTGCCGTACCATCGGCGACATCAGTTGCACGGGACTCACCCTCTCCAAGGCAACTTCACTTGAGGACATCATCGACGAAATAGCCGCCACGCGCGTCACCGAACGCGGAGGACGAGCCGACGACAAACGCTCGGAAACCTCCATGGAAGACCGTAAAATAGCCGGGTATTTCTGAAACATCGCGTATGCAGCGGCGTAACCGGCATTGCGTGCGTGCGGAACAACCGCGCCCCGGCAAACGTATTGTTTCCGGCGGCAAAAAACATCCGCCGCATCTCGTGAAAACGAGGCAGGCAGAATGAGGTAATGCGGACGGAGAAATCCGCGCAAACGATTGATTATTCGGCATTATCATCTTCTCCAAAATATTTTTCATCAACTAAGGCATTGTACACAAATAAACGATACATTTATTCCCATTCCGTCGCTATATGGCAGATTCTCCCCCCTCTCCGTTTTGGAGAGGGGCTGGGGGTGAGGAAAAATCCCCAATTCCGTTTCTTATTATCCCATTTTCATGTCTCTCGAACATCT
>JAISRX010000120.1 GCA_031273395.1 Bacteroidales bacterium
TTTACGTCCATGCAGGGCTGTGCGCAACCCCGACAGGGGTTGCCTTTTGATAACCCCGTACAAGCGAAGCGCAGTGCGGGGTACGAAAACTCAAAACTCAACCGAATGCAGTATATAAATACGGTATTGCCGAACCCGATAAGAATTGCAGGAACGTTTCGTGAAGACTGCAATTATCCCCTGCAAATTGCAGGAGCATTTCGTGAAGACCACAATTATCCCCTGCAAATTGCAGGAGCATTTCGTGAAGACTACTATCATCTCCTGCAAATTGCAGGGGCATTTTGTACAATATGGACAATGAAGAAAAACATGAAGCGTTGAATATGAATACCTCCCGTGAATCGTGGCAATTGCGAGACAGCCGGCATCGCAATCCCGAATGGGATCATTTTTCATTTGCCATTAATTTTTGTATGTTTGCATTTTTGAAAACAAACGATAAAAATCAGGAATATGACAATGAAAAAGTTATTTTCACAGGAGGAGACGGCGTCAATGATACGTGAAGGAAAGCATTTGCTGCTGGCGGGAGACATCGGCGTCCTGTCGGGATTGCCCGAGGGGAACTGGATAGGTGGAACCACTACTTTCTTCATTCAACGTCCTTCGCAAAGAATCAATTCGACGGACAAGATCTTTGTTTGCGAATTGCCCGAATATGTAGTCAAAACCGTCATTCGCGAATACGATGCGGCGAGTATCCGCCATATTTATACCGATGCTCCCGAAAATGGCTTTACGGTGCTTATCATGCCTTTTAACTCTCCGCCGAGCAGGGAATTTGCTTTCAACGCCGGCAGTTTCAGCGATTTTGCTGCCCGTCCCGTTTGCGGGTGGGTAGCGGGGGGCTATTCAAAAGCCACTATCCTGACGGACAAGTGCTACGCGGCGTCCGGCGCCGGCAACCGCCCGTTTACGGATAAAGCCGTTGCCATGCACATTACCTTTCCGGAAAACAAATATGCCGAACTGTGCATCTTCAACCCCTACAAACAGGGGACGGGCGACGAGATCACTTTCGACTACAGCAGCATGATAGCAAAAGACGCCTTCATCAACGGCAAAAAGCGAAATTTAGCCGCCTATCTGCGCGAAACCGGTTTTGTACCCAATGTGCCGTTTGTGGCGAATTATGCGGGCGCCATGCTCAATGTGGAATGTTTCGCCATCGAAAATGACGAAGTATTTATGGCTGCTCCCTTTTTCCCCGGAATCACCTATAAAATCAGCGAGATTGACGGCAATATCGCCGATCCGGAACTGACCGGCAGCGAAATCATCTTTTCGGTTACCTGCATCGTCAATTACATGAATCCCGATTTTTGCGAACGCTACCTGACGAAAATGAACGGCCCCGTGGTGTATGGCGAAATTGCCTATCAACTGCTCAACCAGACTACCGTATATGTCACCTCCGGGGACGTGCAGCGATAACATTCATATATTGTCGATTATACTGCACTCGGTTATAGTCTTGTGTTTTTTAGCCTGTCGTACCCCGCATTTCATACGGGGTTATCAAAGGGTAACGCCTACGGCGTTTTACGTCTATGTCGGGCTGTGCGCAACCCCGACAGGGGTTGCCTTTTGATAACCCCGTACAAGCGAAGCGCAGTGCGGGGTACGAAAACTCAAAACTCAACCGAATGCAGTATATATGACCGTTCTCGTCGCTCCCTTGTCGGCAGAACCGACCATTGAGGCGTATGCTTTCAGCGCCCTGGATACTTCGCGCCGGCGATGATGCGGCGTAAAGGCTTTGTTGCCGCGCGCGAGTTCTTCCTCACGGCGGCGCGACAGTTCTTCGTCGGTCAGCAGAACGTTGATGCTGCGGGCGGGGATGTCTATTTCAATCGGGTCGTTGTCGCGGAGCAAGCCAATATTGCCTCCTGCCGCCGCTTCGGGAGAAATATGCCCGACAGACAAGCCGGAAGTGCCGCCCGAAAAACGTCCGTCGGTAATCAGGGCGCACGCCTTTCCCAGATGTCGCGATTTGATGTACGAAGTGGGATAGAGCATTTCCTGCATCCCCGGACCTCCTTTGGGACCTTCGTGCGTGATGACCACCACGTCGCCGGCAGCCACCTTTCCGCCGAGTATGCCTTCTCCGGCAGCTTCCTGAGAGTCGAACACGCGGGCAATCCCCTTGAAATGCCATAAACTTTCGTCCACGCCCGCCGTCTTGATCACGCATCCGTCCTGCGCGATGTTTCCTTTCAGCACAGCCAGTCCGCCGTCGCGGCTGTAGGCATGGGCAATGTCGCGGATGCACCCTCCGGCGCGGTCTTTGTCCAAATCGGGGAAATAGCTGTCCTGTGATCCCAGCGTCAGGTTAAAACGTTGTGCGGGTGCGGATGCGTATTTGTTCAGCGCTTCGGCGGATACGGACGGGCTAAGCACGTCGAAGCGTTCGATAGCCTGAGCCAGCGTCAGCCCGTCCGCACGGCGCACGGAAACGTCCACCAGCCCGGCGCGCGCCAGCTCTCCCATGATGGCGATAACGCCTCCTGCGCGGTTCACATCTTCAATATGGTATTTTTGCGTGTTGGGGGCAACTTTGCAGAGGCAGGGCGTTTTCCGCGAAAGCGCGTCAATGTCGTCCATGGTGAAATCGACTTCCGCCTCCTGCGCTATGGCGAGCAGGTGCAGAACGGTGTTGGACGATCCGCCCATAGCAATGTCCAGCGTCATGGCATTGAGAAAAGCCGCGCGGGTGGCAATGCTTCTCGGCAGGACGCTTTCGTCGCCGTCGCGGTAGTAGCGGTAGGCGTTGTCCACAATCAGTCGCGCGGCGTCGCGGAAAAGTTGCGCGCGGTTGACGTGCGTTGCCACAATGGTTCCGTTGCCCGGCAATGCAAGTCCGATGGCTTCGTTCAGACAGTTCATCGAATTGGCGGTGAACATGCCCGAACACGACCCGCAGGTAGGGCACGCCGACAGTTCAAGATTACGGACGTCTTCGTCGCTCACGCTGTCGTCGGCAGCTTTCACCATCACGTCAATGAGGTCGTAGAAGCCGTCGCCGATTTTTCCCGCTTCCATCGGACCTCCCGACACAAAGACGGCGGGAATGTTCAGGCGCATGGCAGCCATCAGCATACCGGGCGTTATTTTGTCGCAGTTGCCGATACAGATCATGGCGTCGGCTTTGTGCGCGTTGCACATGTATTCGACGCTGTCGGCAATCAAGTCGCGCGAAGGCAGGGAGTAAAGCATTCCGTCGTGTCCCATGGCGATGCCGTCGTCGATGGCAATGGTGTTGAACTCGGCGGCAAAACAGCCCAGCTTCTCGATCTCGGCTTTTACCGACTGACCTATCTCGTGCAGGTGAACATGCCCCGGCACAAACTGTGTAAACGAATTAACAACGGCAATCACCGGTTGACCTGTTTGTTCGGCGGTCATGCCGCAAGCCCGCCAAAGGCTCCGCGCTCCCGCCATCCTCCTGCCTTGCGTGCTGGCAGCGCTGCGTAATGATATTTTCATGGAACAATACGATTAGTACCCTAATTAAAATGCGGTAAAGATACGGTTTATTTTTATTTTTTTCCCTCCCCGAGTAAAACGAGCCGATAAAAAGATTAAGTTTGCAGCAAATATGGTCGATTATGATTATAGGATTTGATGCAAAAAGAGCTTTTGCCAATTATACCGGTCTGGGCAATTACAGCCGTTATGTGATCAACAATTTATCCGCGTATTGTCCCGGACACCGTTACAGGCTGTACGCTCCGAAAGATACCCGGCATGCGGATCTTGCGGAACTCCGCCGGCAGGACAATATCACAACGGCTTTCCCGAAAGGGATCAACAGGATTTTTCCTTCCGTTTGGCGGACAAAAAACATGGTTGCCGACCTGTTGCGCGACAAAGTGCAACTTTACCACGGTCTGAGTAACGAATTGCCGCTGGGATTGAAGAAAGCCGGTATTCGTTCGGTGGTGACCATCCACGATCTGATTTTCCTCCGTTACCCGGGATATTACAAACCGATAGACCGCGCCATCTACATCCGCAAATTCAAATATGCCTGTCGCGAAGCCGACCACATCGTTACGGTGAGCGAATGTACGCGGCGGGATGTGGTGTCGTTTTTCGGCGTGAATCCCAAAAAGGTGAGCATCATCTATCAGGGATGCGACGCTTCATTCCATGTGCCCGTGCCGGATACCGAAAAGCGGCGTGTCCGTGAAAAATACCGTTTGCCGGATACCTACATGCTGAACGTGGGAACGGTTGAAGCGCGGAAAAACCTGCTGCTGGCGGTAAAAGCCCTGTTGCATCTTGACGCGTCGATACATTTGGTAGCCGTAGGTCGCGAAACGGCTTATGCCGCCCAGATAAAATCTTTTGTAGCCGCCAACGGACTGGAGGAGCGCGTACATCTTTTTTCGGGCGTTCCTTTAAGCGATTTGCCGGCGATGTATCAGTCCGCCTCCGTGTTTGTATATCCTTCCTTTTACGAAGGATTCGGCATTCCGGTCATCGAAGCCTTGTATTCGGGCGTTCCGGTAGTGGCTGCCATCGGTTCCTGCCTGCTGGAAGCAGGAGGTCCGCATTCCATGTACGTCAGCCCGGAAAACGACAGGGCGCTTGCCGAAACGGTCGGTAAAATACTTTCCAATGAGGCTTTGCGCAATAAAATGATCGCCGAAGGAAAAAAGCACACCATCCGTTTTGACGACCAACTGCTGGCAGAACAGATGATACAGCTCTATCAGCGGATACTCGAACGCTAAGTAATGCAAAAGAAATAACCTGTAACACATTAAGCTTTTGATCGCAATCCTATTTTTATGATTCATGCAAACGCAAAATCATAATTTTGTTGATAAGGTTTGTTAAGGTATTGTGCAAAAATAAACGATACATTTATTTCCATTCCGTCCCTGTATGGCAGGTGCCCCCCCCTCTCCATTTTGGAGAGGGACCGGGAGTGAGGAAAAACCCCCAATTCCGTTTTGTCCTCACCCAAAAACGAAATAAACCAATGATACTGCATTCGGTTGAGTTTTGAGTTTTCGTACCCCGCACTGCGCTTCGCTTGTACGGGGTTATCAAAAGGCAACCCCTGCCGGGGTTGTGCACAGCCCTGCATGGACGTAAAACGCCGCAGGCGTTACCCTTTGATAACCCCGTATGAAATGCGGGGCGGGGTACGACAGGCTAAAAAACACAAGACCATAACCGAGTGCAGTATAGATAGCGTTTTGGAAGGTGTTTTTAACTGTGCGACGGCGTTTCGCTACCTTCCGCAGTCATTGCAACGCCCGCTGCCGGCATTCGGAAACCCGAATCGGAGAAAACAATAAATCATACCGTAAAAAACCGTCGAAATATTTTGTCCGCCGATAAATGTTGTATCTTTGCGCCGTTGTTCATTCAAAGCAAAAACAGATGAAAAGAGTTTTAACATGCCTGATATTCCTGTGGACGGGAAACATGACTTATGCCGATTCGAGTTTCCTGCCGGCATTTGATTTTATCTACCTCTACAAAGATCATCCATTGATTACCGCTACGCGCAATGAGGGGATTTCCCAAAAGGAATACCTGAAATTCCTGCTTTCGGAGCAACATCCGCTGGGAGAAAAGGTGGCGCTGGTGGAAGCCCTCGCCGCTTATTTTGAATTTATGGATGCGGACAAAAATCCTGCCTGCTACGACTATTTCTTCGATTATACCAAAGCATTCAGGGAAAAACTGTCGGAAAGCGCTTCCGTTTCGCCCGAACGGCAATTGCTGGAAACGCTCATGGACGACTACCAAACGTTTGAGCCGAACATCCGGCGCTACAATCAGCTGGCGGACGAGTTACCCGAAAGTCTTGCGGCGCAAAGCATCAAAGTGATCGCCTTTGCCTACGACGTGCTGTACAACGATCGCTGGGAATTGGTAGATGAATACGTCAATAACTACCTGAATCCCTATAAAAACGCATGGAAGAATTACAGGCAGGACATCCGTCCCAAAGCGTTCGAATATGTTGATTCATGGCTTCGGTTTATCGAAGAGAAGCGGAAGGACGCTGTTCCCGAAGGCGTGGAAGTGGCGCAGCGCTCCTCCTCAGAGGAAACATTTATTTCGGACGACGGAACTTATCATTATACCCGTCCGGAAGATGCGGCGGTATATGAATACTTTAACGAAGACGGCGCGGAAATCAGGCTGGTGAAAACCGTATCGGGTAAAAATATTCTCCGGGACGTCACCCGGCGCGACACGGTTCATCGAACGGGAGAAAACATCAGGTATGTCTGGGACGAAAAAAATGAAACATGGCAGGAATTTACAAAAGATGAATTTGTGCTGGATGCGCACAAGAACAGTCTATCGACCGTTACCTGCAAGTGGAATAAATTCATAAAGGACTGGTCGCCGGACGAAAAAACGGAAGGAAAGTACGAATATGATGCAACCGGACTTGTTTACTATGCACGGAATGTCTTTGAATGGAATGATTCCGGATGGATAGAAAACTACAGGGAAGAAGCGACGCTGGAAAACGGGAAGCTTGTCTCCGGGAAAGTTTACGTCCGGGCGGAAGAGGACGGCGAGTTTTTCCTCTACGACGAATATCCGAAAGAAGAAGATGAAGACGGCGAAGAATGGGAAGCCGCAGAAGAAGTCGTTGAAACGGAAGCCGCAGCGGAGGAAGCATCCTCTAACGGTGCGGCATTTGCTTCGGACATTACCCTGAGCGGCGATGAAGAAAATTATTCCGACGTCGACAGTGCATGCATGTATTCGCTCAAGGCAATCAACGCCGAAGACCGGCTTCACCGGACGGAATATTACAGGGAAGCGGCAAGCTGTTTTGAAAAAGCCTGCCGCGCCGATCCCGCTCCCCTGTTGCTGTTCAACTGGAGTTGGACACTGAGTTCAATGGCGGAGTATCTGCCGGCAAGGGAAGCGGACAGCCTCTATCGGCGTGCGGAAGCCATCCTCGCAAGCGCAACGGACGGAATGGAGGAAAATTTCACCCACCACTATATGCGGGGAATCTGTCTTCAGTCAATGGGCAATCTGAAACGGAACGCGGAAGCGGATACCCTTTTCAGAAAATCGACGGAACATCTGGAAAAAGCGCTCGAATATCACCTGAACGAAAAGAAATGGGTGAGTACCGGCAAAGCGATGAACACCTATGATGCGCTGCAATATTCCTTTGCCCGCTTAGCCGCATTAAGGAAAGGCAAAGAAAGGGACAAACTGTTTGAAAAGGCAATAGCCTGTGGTCACAGGGCGACGGCTCACGGCGCTTCCTTCTACAATCAGGCGGTGGTGTATCTTCTGAAAGGCGATATGCCCCAAGCCTTTTCGCTCCTCGAACGTACTTTGAAACAAAAAGAGAAAACAGTCCGTTGGGTAGAAACCGATACGGACTGGGACAGCGTTCACAAACATCGGCAGTACCGGCAACTGATGAAAGAATATGCCGATTGATGCGGGGACTGTCTCAGAAGTGAGTGGCTGAACAAAAACGCATCCGGCATGAAATCGAAGGCGCCGGTCAAATACGCGGACGAACCCGCCGACGGGACAGCTGAAACTGAAAAACAGCGACAACAACCTTTCCCCTTCCGCGGTAAAAATATGGAAATCGACCGCCGCCAAGACTGCAAATGGATCACCGAAAAATCGGGCGCATGTGGAATGTGCCGGTTTTTTTTGCGGGGTGGGGTAGGGTATGGGCGTTTTCATTGAAGGCAGGCGCAAGCCCTGCCCCTGCGGTTGCGGTGCTGTACAGACGCGGCGCGCCACGTTTCTACAACAGATAAAAGGAATGGCGCATAAGATAGAGGTATTATAAAAATGATTATCTTTGCGGAAATTTTTAAATATATACTACATTCGGTTGAGTTTTGAGTTTTCGTACCCCGCACTGCGCTTCGCTTGTACGGGGTTATCAAAAGGCAACCCCTGTCGGGGTTGAGCACAGCTCTGCATAGACGTAAAACGCCG
>JAISRX010000077.1 GCA_031273395.1 Bacteroidales bacterium
CGACAGCCACCAACATCTACCTGTCAAGCGGCGCCACAAAATTCACGGAAGTGGAAGGATTAACCGGTTATGAGCACCCGCGCGAAGCAGGAACGCTCACCCGTCTCACCGGCAATGCCTCCGCAGACTCCCTCACGTGGATGCCCTATTCAACGACATACGCCTCTGTTTACGGTGTGAACGGGCGATATAACGGCGAAGCGACCATCCATACCCGCTCATTCTATGACAACGACACGACCGGCGTCATCCTGTTCGGCTCAATAACCGACCAACAGGACAGTTTCAAGATATATTCAAGCGGAGTGTTGAAAAACTTCCGTGCACCCGACTATGACGGGAACGATACGCTAATCGTGGGTAATCTTACGGATAACCGCGCTCCCGGATTCTATTTAAGTAACAACAATATGCCGCTGTATATCATCAACGACGGTCGCGGTCTCAATGGAACAGATAACAAAGCCGGAATAAAATTCAATGCTCCGGGTATCGACAGCATCAACAAAGCGATTATCGAAGCCACAGGCGGCGGTGACCTTCATATACAGGCGAACCGTTTTGTCCGCTTCAACGGCGGTTCACCCGACTTTACGCTTGAGAAAGAAAACGAGATAAAAATCCTCTCCGACCACGGTTATGTTTATGCTACGGACAGCATTACATTTGTTGCCGGGGATACCGCTCACTTTACGATATGGGCAAAAGGCGCGGCAGACGACAACCGCGGCGTTTTCACGGATGATATTGTTTCTCCATTCAAGGGCGGCGCTATTCAGATAGGCAAACGTTTTACTGCAAAATATGATGATGCAGCCCCAACAGGCAGCGGACTTATACTTCTTCGCTCCGAAAATGACGACGTACTGGTTGGTAAGGCTTTTGAATTTAGAAACATCAGTAACGCCAAAGAATCAACCGGCGAACTGATGGTACAGGCCGGTCAGGACATACGCCTGAAGGATTCCGTGCTCCTGACGCAAAACGGTCCCCGCTCCATATTGTTTGAAGCCAAGAAAACCGCCTATTTCGGCAATGCCTTTATTGCAACATTGGGTGACGGCATTCAAACGAACGGCGATTTGACCGTCAAAGCCGGCTATCCGACATTCTTCCCGACGGCGGATGTAACTTCACCGTTAGTTTGGGGAACGGGCGGTAATTTTACCGGCAGTTATGCCAATCGCGAAGAGGACAAACTGTCGACAAGTACCGGCGGCGATATATGGTTTGGCGGAAATGTGGAAATCACACGGACTCCCCTTATTGCCGATTCGGTTGATACGTATATCCGTGCATTCAATTCTATCTATTTTGACGGAAAATTCAATTATTCACTCGCAAGCCAAACAGCATATACGCCTGCAAACAGCATTGCGGATACGGTACTGTTATATGCGGAAACCGGAAATATTGAACTCCAAAACAAGTTGGGCGATACGGTACGGTATGATATCAGCGCAAACGATTCGACTTATCTGCTGATACAGGCAGGAAACGGATTGGGCAATCCCTGCGGTTTGACGCAGAACTTTCTTGATAACGAATGGCACGGCAACATACTGTTCGGTCCCGGAAAGGTTTTTGCCGTCAATCATAAAGGCGTGGGTCCGACGTTGATATCGGCAGCCCGCGACATTGAAAACCAGAAAGGCGCCAAATTTAATTTCACGTATGAAAATACGAACCTGGCGACAGACGGCGACAATCTGCTGATAACGGCAGGACGCCATATAGAAACCCATGCGCCCTATACGTTCGATTTTGAAACTGCCGGAACCGGCATAACAAATGATATTACACTGCAGGCAGGTCATCGGGCAAACGGTGACTGTACATTTAACCTGTACAAGGCTCCGGAAACAGCGTCAAACTTGAATTACAATCTCGGAACGCTCGACAAGGACAATACCTTTGCCCAGGGCGGCAGCGGTAATGGCAGTATCCTTCTGTTCGATTCCCTTTCGTACGTTTATAAAGGAAAGGGTAATATCTTTTTGACCGCTCTTAACGGCGACATTGTAAGCGATCCGTATCTTCACGGCGTTTATCCCGGCGGTGCGGCCATTACGGTTAATCATAATGAAAGTGACGGAATCACGCGCCTCGAAGCCATCGACATCAAACTGCACGACAAACTGGATTATATTGCAGAAACCGGCGCCGCTTCTTTGAAAAACGGTCAGTTCTACCTTGCGGCATACGATTCCATCCTGACGCGCAACCTGAAATATACGAACCCGACCGATACCGGCAGCGTATTTATCACCGCGGCAAAATACAAGAACGCAGCATCCTGCGTCGATTATGACTGCTCCGCTGATGCAGGCGGTATCCTTCACGGTCATATCGTACTGGGTTACGGCGCAGATGCCTCCAACAGCAACAGCAATGACAGCATCATCTTCAACTTCGGAAACCAGACCGAGGGCGCCAACGTGCATATCCTCGCCGGTTTTGAAGGTTTTGAAAAGAACACCTTCAACGGTAAAGCCAGGTCAGACCTGTTTCCCACCGGTCCGGACAGAGGCAAAGGCTACGGCGGAAACATCACGTTCGACTACATGGAGTTCCAGATGGCGCCGGGTAACGCGCGTCAGAGCGGCTTCACCGAAATCCGCACGCCGAACGGTAATATCTGGGGTAAGGATTCCATTGTTTATTCCGCGAAGAACGGCGACCTTCTCATCGACGCAGGTCTGGGTTCGGTTGACGATTCGCTTGCCATTCTCTGGTCGGGTCAAAGTCAAAATTGCTGTGCGACGGATATTCTCAACACGGAGATTCTTTCCAACTGCTGCACCGAGCCATCGTGGCGCACGGGTAACATCATGATGAAAGGCGCTCACCTTAACTTTAACGACGGCAGCGGCGACGCCATCTTCCGCACCCGCGAAGGATTCATCGACCTCTATGATGCGTTCACGGTGGACAAAATGTCGGGCGACCTCCTTGTATATGCCGGAACGGACAATTTGGCGGAAGGGCGCAAAAACAGTTACGGCGACGCAAGTACGCGCGACTTCGCCTTCAACCCCATTGCCCAAAACGGTAATATCTTCTTCGGCGCCGACGACAACATCATGCTGAACTACGGCAACAGTAATCAGTTCTATTCTGCTTACGGTTATGCCAACAACGTCTATGGCAAGGGTTTCCCCGGCAAATATGACGTGACAGACGTCAACAATGCGTCGAATCCATACTATTCGACTTCCTATCACACTCTCACCGACAATGCCGCAACGTATGATGTAAACAAAGACGGATATTTGTTCTACAAAAATGACAGTTATACATCACTCGCTTATCATAAAATGTACAGAGGGAATAAGGAAAACGGCGCCCGCGACC
>JAISRX010000121.1 GCA_031273395.1 Bacteroidales bacterium
TTTACGTCCATGCAGGGCTGTGCGCAACCCCGACAGGGGTTGCCTTTTGATAACCCCGTACAAGCGAAGCGCAGTGCGGGGTACGAAAACTCAAAACTCAACCGAATGCAGTATATAAACCTTCGCAATGGCGTGATAACGTAACCTTTATTTTTTGACCATGCCATTAGCGCCGAATATGGACTGAAATAACAAAGACCCTTTACTTCTCATTCCCTCGCGAGCGGTAAACGAAGGGAGTTATCAAGGCTGATAGACCTCCATACTCTGTATGCTTTCACCTGCCCCTGCTGGACTTGGGAGCGTATGGACGCTGTGCTGTCCGTAAGCTGAAGCATACGGTTAATAAAGTGTCGTCCCGTGCGGGATTTTTTACGCATCTTTGTACTGAATTTGTCGCATTTAGAACTTGAATCTGCCCGAAGGTAAATGCACCCTATTTTTTTGTCGTTACATTTTTTTGCATATCTTTGCGGCACGTAATTTTATACATTCGATAAAGAAGCCATGAAAAACAAAATATCAAAGTCGCAGGAGCGGCAGTCGCAAACCGGCGAAAAGCCGAAAAAACCGTTAAAGGCAGGGGTGTTCATGAAGAAATATCCCGCGGAGGTGCTGTTGTCATGGCAGATATGAACACCGAATGAAATAAATTGATACCATATATAATATGACATATTTAGAAACCATGAAACGCATCAAAACAATTATCTGTATGGCGGTTTGCTGTTCGTTTTGCATGAATGCACAACAACCGACGAATCTTCGCTGCGAACATCTGGTCAATCCGCTGGGCATTGACGCGCCGTCGCCGCGTTTATCGTGGCAGTTGAACGATGCCCGATACGGTGCAAGGCAAACAGCTTACCGGCTGGTGGCAGGAACCGACTCAGCGGCGGTAGCCGGCGGACGGGGCGACGTTTGGGATACGCAGAGAGTGACTTCCGACCGGATACTGGTTCCCTACGCCGGCAGGCAGTTGTCCCCCTTCACCCGTTATTTCTGGAGAGTTACGACATGGGACCAGGACGGGGTGGAATCCGCTCCCGCAGTGGCGTCCTTTGAAACGGGCATGATGGAGATGAAAAACTGGAAAGGCGCATGGATCAGCGACGGTCAGCACCTGAACGGCAACGGCGTCCACGTCAAACCGGCGCCTTATTTCCGCAAGGAATTTGAGCCGGTGAAGAAAGTGAAATCCGCCCGCGCCTATATTGCCGTCGCCGGACTTTACGAGCTGTACATCAACGGAGAAAAAATCGGGAATCACCGGCTCGACCCCATGTACACCCGTTTCGACCGCCGGAATCTCTATGTCGCGTATGACGTCACGCCACAGTTGCGAAGCGGTAAAAATGCCGTCGGCGTGCTGCTGGGCAACGGCTGGTACAACCACCAATCCACCGCCGTCTGGTACTTCGACCGCGCGCCGTGGCGCGACCGTCCTGCCTTCTGCATGGATTTGCGCATTACCTACGAAGACGGATCGGTGGAAACCGTCAAGACGGAACGGGACTGGAAAACCAGCCTCAGCCCCGTCATTTTCAACAGTATTTACACGGCTGAACATTATGACGCCCGACTGGAACAGCCGGGATGGGATTTGCCCGGATTCGACGCTTCGAAATGGAAAAACGCCCTGCTCCGTGCCGCCCCCTCGCAACAGATTGTAGCGCAACAACTGCATCCGATACGGAACGTGGAAAAGGTGACGCCCAAAACATTCAGGCAGGTAAACGACAGCACTTACATATTCAATCTGGGGAGAAACATTTCCGGAGTGAGTCAATTGCGCGTCAATGGGGAAGCCGGAACGGAGATACGCCTCAAACATACGGAAATAATGCGTCCGGACGGCACGCTGTATATGGATAACCTCTCCGAACATTACCGCCCGACGGACAATTCCGATCCTTTCGCCACCGATATTTTCATTCTCAGCGGAAAAGGGGAAGAGGCGTTCATGCCGCGTTTCAATTATAAAGGTTTTCAATACGTGGAAGTGAGCGCCAGCCGCCCCGTCGCGCTCACTCAGGACGCCCTGACGGGATGGTTCATGCACAGCGACGTGCCGCCCGCAGGACGGGTCGAAACTTCCAACCCCCTTATCAACCGGATTTGGCAGGCTACCAACAATTCTTACCTGTCCAACCTGTTTGGCTATCCGACCGACTGTCCGCAACGCGAAAAAAACGGATGGACGGGCGACGCGAACATTGCGATTGAAACCGGGCTTTACAATTTCGACGGCATCACCGTGTATGAAAAATTGCTTGCCGACCACCGCGACGAACAGCAACCCAACGGCGTATTCCCGAACATCATCCCGACCAGCGGGTGGGGATACGACTGGGCGAACGGGCTTGACTGGACAAGCACCATCGCCATCATCCCGTGGGAAATCTACCTGTTCTACGGCGACAGCCGGTTGCTGGAAGATTCTTACGAAAGCATCCGGCGCTACATCGACCACGTGACCGACCTGTATCCTTCCGGCTTGACCGATTGGGGGCTGGGCGACTGGGTGCCGGTGAAGTCGCAAACACCCGTGGAATTCACTTCTTCCATTTATTATTATGTGGACGCTACCATTCTGGCAAATGCAGCCCGGCTGTTCGGCAGGAACGAGGACGCCGTCAGGTATTCCGCTCTGGCGGAGAAAATCAAAACGGCTTTCAACAACAAATATTTGAACAGGGAAACGGGTATTTACGGGCAGGGCGTGCAGACCGAATTAAGTACGCCGCTGCAATGGGGAATTGTGCCGGCGGACATGCGCGCTAAAGTCGCCGCAAACCTTGCCCGCCGCGTGGAAGCCGACAATAGCCACCTCGACGTGGGTCTGCTGGGTTCCAAAGCCATCCTGAACGCATTGAGCGAGAACGGTTACGCCGATCTGGCATATACGCTTGCCGCGCAGGAAACCTATCCTTCATGGGGCTTCTGGATGGTGCACGACCAGGCTACTACGCTCTACGAAGCATGGTCGGCAATCGGCACCGCAAGGGAAACCTCCCTGAACCACATCATGTTCGGCGAAATAGGCGCGTGGTTATATAAGGCGCTGGGCGGCATCCATCCCGACCCTGCACAGCCGGGATTCAAGAACATCCTCCTGAAGCCGAACTTTGTAACGGGGTTGGCGCACGCCTCCGTCACCTTTCAATCGCCTTACGGAACCATTGACTCGAAATGGAAACGCAATAAGAAGAACGTCATCTACCGGGTGACCGTTCCGGCAAATGCCACGGCAGACCTTTTTATGCCCGTCGGGTACAAAATCAAAAAGGCAACCCTGACGGACGGGAAAAACGTTTCCCTGTCCGAAACGACAACGGGATGCTACAGGTTGCCGTCGGGAAAATACCAACTGGAAATCAATTAAATCATCAAAAAAATGTTCAGAAAATTATTGTATTTTTTTACGGCTGTGTCCACCGTTGCGTGCGGGAGCCGCACATCCGAAGCGCAACGGGCGGAAGCGCCGCGCATTGTTAATATTGTCAATTTCATCAGGCAGCTGGAGCCGCGCGGGAACATCACCGACGATATGCTGTACGAAACGGTAGTGGAACAGGTGAAACAACTGAAGCAGCATCAGCTTCCGGCGACTTTCCTGTTGCAGTATGATGCGCTGATCAATCCGAAATATCAGGAATTGCTGAAAAACGAACTTGTAGAGGGTTCCGAAACCGGCGCATGGTGGGAAATCACGCAACCTCATGCGGAAGCCGCCGGTTTGAAATGGCGCGGACGCTATCCGTGGGACTGGCACGCCGACGTCGGCTTCGCCACCGGATACACGCCCGAAGAACGCGAAAAACTGACGGATACGTACATGGAAAAGTTCAAATCCGTTTTCGGCAAATATCCCGCTTCGGTGGGGTCGTGGTTCATCGACGCACACACGCTGGCGTACATGTACGACAAATACCGCATCACAGCGTCGTGCAACTGCAAAGACCAGATCGGCACGGACGGCTACACGCTCTGGGGTGGCTATTGGAACCAGGCCTATTATCCGAGCCGGAAAAACGCATACATGCCGGCGCAAACCGCCGAGGGACAAATACCCGTCCCTGTTTTCCGCATGTTGGGCAGCGACCCCATCTACCAGTACGAGAACGGGCTGGGGTCGGGCGGACAGGGCGTCGTCTCCCTGGAGCCGGTGTATGCGGACGGGGGAGGCAACCGCCGGTGGGTAGAGTGGTTCTTCAAGTCCATGTTTGAAGAACCCTGTTTGGCGTTCAATTATGTACAGGTGGGACAGGAGAACTCCTTCACATGGGCGGCGATGCAACAGGGATTGAATATCCAGATACCGTTGCTCGACTCGCTGAGCAGACAGGGAAAAATCCGCATCGAAACACTGGAGACCTCCGGACGCTGGTTCGGGGAGAACTATGCGCTGACGCCCCCCACAGCGGTCACAGCGCTCACCGACATTCAAAACCGCGGCAACAAAACCGTTTGGTACAACAGCCGGTTCTATCGCGCCAACCTGATGTGGGAGGGGCAGTCATTCCGCTTTCGTGACGTCCATCTGTTTGACGAGCGCCTCGAATCGGACTACCTCACCAAAGCGGGTACGTCCACGCAATGCAATTTTACCACCCTGCCCGTTGTGGACGGTTTTCTGTGGAGCACGCCGGAAGAAAAAGCGGGACTTCGGTTCACAGACAGGGACGGGAAAAACCCCTCCGTCAACGCTCCTGTTGTTTCCGAACTTCCCGGAAACGTATTGCAGGTGGAATTTTCAACGGCTTCCGGACAGGTGTTTGATATTGTCTTCCATGAAGACCGTTTTGAAGTCACCTGCACGAAAAAAACAGGCGACGCATGGGCGCTTGATCTAACAACAGCCGCCGGCGCGCAGCTGCCGTTTCAATCCATAGGCAACAATCAGGTGACCGCCTCGCTGAACGGGTTTCAATACGCGATAGCGTGCAGTACGGGAAGCGTGGAAAAATCCGACCGTTGCGTTTTTCGTCTGAAACCGTCCGGAAACAAAATTGTGGTCGATTGTGTGAACCTTCGCCGCCGGCAATAACTGCTCAATGCTGTAGGGAATGGTTGGAAAACAGCGACCATTTTCAAATCACCGGCACGCCTTGCTTTATACCGCATCCTTTGCCGATGACAAGCGGTAAGGACGCAATGCATTGCATCTCTGCAATCGCCGTCCGGAAACACCGCTGACCCCTGTCAGGTTTGCGCAGGGGTGGTCTTGCATCCGCCCTTGTGTCCTTTTCATTGAGGACAGGCGTAAGACCTGCCCCTACGATCTCGGTGACGGGAGACGCGGAGCTCCGTCATTTCCTTTTGTTTCCTGACTTCGACAATGCGTCACCCTAATCGATTTTCCAAAAATCAGGGTCGAACAGGCGGGCGATGGACTTGTGCCGAGCCGTCAGAAGCATGGTTTTGGTTAGCGTTTCACCGCTT
>JAISRX010000132.1 GCA_031273395.1 Bacteroidales bacterium
TTTACGTCCATGCAGGGCTGTGCACCACCCCGACAGGGGTTGCCTTTTGATAACCCCGTACAAGCGAAGCGCAGTGCGGGGTACGAAAACTCAAAACTCAACCGAATGCAGTATATAAGGAATCCGGCTGCTTTCGGGTCGGCAGACAGTCGAATCTCCCGCAGCATCATAGCGGCTGTCACCGGCGTTGGTTTTTAGCGCTTGCATGAGGCGCCTGCAACAGGAAAACGGCGGGTATTTTATGCAGTTCGGGCAAGCGGTTTTTCCATTTCCGGACGGCTTGCGTGACGATGTATTCATCGTCTGCCGTGATGTTTGCGGCGATGCACAGGTATGTTTCCGGTTTGCAGGTGGTTACAATATCTTCCAGCAGTTTCATGTTCCGGTAGGGCGTTTCGATGAATATTTGCGTTTGCCCTTCGTTCTCCGACCGGTGTTCCAAAGCGCGGATGCGGGCAATGCGTTCGTTTTGTTTCACCGGCAGGTATCCGTTGAAAGCAAATGACTGCCCGTTCAGTCCCGAAGCCATCAACGCCATGAGGACGGATGAAGGACCTGCCAGCGGCGCTACCCTGATCCCGTTGTCGTGCGCCAGCTTCACCAGTGCGGCTCCGGGATCGGCAACTCCGGGAACGCCCGCTTCCGAGATCATACCGCTGTCTTCCGCCTGCAAATACGGCAAAAAGGAGGCGACGTCGCCTTCGGAAGTGTGTTCGCTCAATTCGCAAAAATGCAACCGGTCTATCGGAACAGGATGTTGAATTTTGGAAAGAAACCGGCGCGCCGTGCGGACATCCTCGACAAAAAAATGCCGGATTTTCCCTGTTACCGATAACACATGTTGAGGTAACACCCGCTCAAAGGTATTGTCGGACAGGATATTGGGAATCAAATACAGGACAGGTGGCATGTTGCGACATTCACATTTAAAATAAGCGGCCAAATTACAACAAAAATTTATGATTGAGGTAAATTTTTTTTTTATACTTTTGTAGCCTGATTTTTTTTGACAAATGAAAGAGAGCGAAAGATATAAAATCAAGGATTTATTGCAATCCGATTTTTTGGGAAAAGAAGTGTTGATCAAGGGCTGGGTGCGAACCAAACGCGGCAACAAGAATGTGACGTTTCTGGCGTTGAACGACGGTTCGGTCGTCCACAGCCTGCAAGTGGTGGCGGATGTTGCGCGGTTTAGCGAAACGTTGCTGAAGCGGATTACCACCGGTTCATGCGTAGCGGTGAAGGGGAAACTTGTAGCGTCGAGCGGACAGGGTCAGAGCGTGGAGGTGCAGGTGACGGATATACTGCTGTACGGCGGCGCCGATCCCGACAGCTATCCCCTGCAAAAGAAAGGGCATACGCTGGAGTTCCTTCGTGAAATAGCGCACTTGAGACCGCGCACCAACACGTTTGGCGCTGTTTTCAGGATTCGCCACGCAATGGCTTTTGCCATTCACAAATATTTCAACGATCACGGTTTTTATTACCTGCATACCCCCATCATCACCGCGTCGGATGCGGAAGGCGCCGGAGCCATGTTCCACGTGACCGCCTTCGATCTTGAGCGGGTTCCCCTGACGGCGGCAGGCACGGCGGATCACGCGCAGGATTTTTTCGGCAGAGCGGTCAACCTTACCGTTTCCGGGCAATTGGAGGGCGAGTTGGGGGCGCTGGCGTTGGGGCAAATCTACACTTTCGGTCCCACCTTTCGCGCCGAAAATTCAAATACGCCGCGGCATCTCTCCGAATTTTGGATGATAGAACCGGAAATGGCATTCTACGAAATCAGCGACAACATGGATTTGGCGGAGGATTTTCTGAAATACCTCATCCGCTACGCGCTGGAACGCTGTACGGACGATCTGGAATTTCTGGCAAACATGTACGACAAGGAATTAATCGAGCGGTTGCGTTTTGTGGTGGAAAACGAATTTGTGCGGCTGGCTTACACCGAAGGCGTCCACATTCTGGAACAGTCGGGCGAAAAGTTTGAGTTTCCGGTAAGCTGGGGCATTGATCTGCAATCGGAACACGAGCGTTATCTGGTAGAGAAACATTTTAAAAAGCCGGTGATCATGACGGATTATCCCCGCGACATCAAGGCTTTTTACATGAAGCAGAACGACGACGGGAAGACGGTTCGCGCCATGGACGTGCTGTTTCCGAAGATCGGCGAAATCATCGGAGGCTCACAGCGCGAAGAAGACTACGACAAGCTGAAACGCCGGATTGACAAACTGGGTATTCCCGAAAAAGACATGTGGTGGTACCTCGAAACGCGCAAGTTCGGCACCGCCCCGCACAGCGGATTCGGATTGGGGTTTGAGCGCCTGTTGCTTTTTGTTACGGGCATGGCTAATATTCGCGATGTAATCCCGTTTCCGCGCACGCCCAAAAATGTTGAATTTTAATACGGACAACGGATCAACCGGCGGTTTAGTTTCACCGACCGGCAACGACCATACAATAATTCGGAAAAACAAACGTTTTCAGGATAGGAAGTCAAGGAAGAATTTGAATATAAAACGGAGTCGCTCATGTTAAATCAACGCCTGCAGCAAAAACTGATACAGAAGTTGTCGCCGCAACAGATACAAATGATCAAGTTGCTGGAGATACCGACCATGCAACTGGAGGAACGCATCAAGGAAGAGCTGGAAGAAAACCCTGCACTGGAGGAAGGCCGCGATAAAACCGAGGATACGGACGACAATGCCCAGCAACAGGACGACAACAACCGCGACGCCGATTTGTCCATTGATGAATACCTCCGGGACGACACGCCTCTGTACAAGTTGAATGCAAAAAATTTCAATCATGAAGAACAGAAAACGGAAATACCTTTCTCCATAGGCAGCAGTTTTCACGACCAGTTGATTTCTCAGCTGGGACTTCGCAATATCGGCGATCGCGAAAAAGCGCTGACCGAATACCTCATCGGCAATATCGACGACGACGGTTACCTGCGCCGCCATCTTGATTCCATTGTGGACGATCTGGCATTCTCGCTGGGGATAGAAACATCGGTGACCGAACTTTCCAAAGCATTGAAAATCATTCAGGAATTTGAACCCTCCGGAGTGGGTGCGCGCAATCTGCGGGAGTGCCTGATGCTGCAACTGAACCAAAAGGAAGAAACTCAGGATATAGAACGGGCAAAAAAAATACTGACACAGCATTTCGAAGAATTTACCAAGAAGCATTACGACAAGATCATGCAGCGAATGGGCATCAGCGAGGATGAACTGAAAAACGCCGTCGCCGAAGTGCTGAAACTCAATCCCAAGCCGGGCGGATCGTTCCAGTCCGACAAGATTGCCGAACACATTATCCCCGATTTCATTATGGAAAACAAAGAGGGCGAACTGACCCTGTCGCTCAACGCGCGCAACATTCCCGAACTGAAGGTCAGCCGCATGTATTGCGACATGCTTGAAACATACAGCAAAAACAAGCAGGACAGGAACAACCGGGAAGCCGTTACCTTTGTAAAACAAAAACTCGACTCGGCAAAATGGTTTATCGACGCCATCAAACAGCGGCAAACCACCCTGATGCAGACAATGGAAGCCATTATCAACTATCAGAAGGATTATTTTCTGAGCGGAGGCGATGAGGCATTGCTCAACCCGATGATCCTGAAAGACATTGCCGATACCACCAAACTGGATATTTCTACGGTGTCGCGGGTTGCCAACAGCAAATACGTGCAGACGCCCTTCGGTATCTATCCACTGAAATTCTTTTTTTCGGAAGGTTTGCAGACCGATACGGGCGAAGAAGTATCCACGCGGGAGATCAAAAAAATCCTTCAGGAATGTGTGCAAACCGAGTCCAAACGCAAGCCGCTCACCGACGACGAACTTGCAGCCATTTTGCAGGACAAGGGCTATCTGATTGCCCGCCGGACGGTAGCCAAGTACCGCGAACAGTTGAACATTCCCGTTGCACGGCTCAGAAAACAATTGTAAGGACGTGCCTAAAAAAAACAAATCGCGGGTGATCATTGAAAACGTACCCATCGTCGATATTGCCGACGACGGCAGGGCGGTGGGTAAAATAGACGATCTGGTGGTGTTTGTGCAACATGCGGTACCGGGCGACAATGTAGATGTGTGTGTGTTCAAAAAACGGAAAAAATACGTGGAAGGTACGGTCAGTCGCTTCAACAGCTATTCGGAATGGCGCGTGGAGCCGGTGTGCGACCACTTTTCGGTGTGCGGAGGCTGCAAATGGCAAGACCTCGGCTACGACAGGCAACTGTACTTCAAGCACAAAAACGTGTCGGACTGTTTGTCGCGTATCGGAAAGTTGAACTTGCCGGAAATAGCGCCCGTACTGGCGTCCAGTCCCATTTTTTTCTACCGGAACAAACTTGAGTTTACCTTCTCGTCCAACCGCTGGCTGACCGAAGAAGAGATACAGGCGGGCAGCGCGATAGACAACCGCAATGCGTTGGGTTTTCATATCCCGTCCATGTTCGACAAGGTGCTGGACATCCGGCAATGCCACCTGCAAGCGGATCCGTCGAATGGCATACGGCTGGCTGCCCGCGAATTTGCCCTCCGGGAGGGAATGCCGTTCTTCGATTTGCGCACTCATGAAGGATTTCTGCGCACCATGGTGATTCGCACATCCTCCACCGGCGAAGTGATGGTCATCGTCACTTTTCACTGCGATGATGCGGAGCAGCGGGAAAAACTGCTGGATTTCCTGTGGAAACGCTTTCCGGAAATCAGTTCGCTGATGTACGTGATCAATCCCAAGTTCAACGACAGTTTTGCCGATCTGGAAGTGCAGCTTTACAAGGGCAATCCGTTCATCATGGAAGAGATGGAAGGGTTGAAATTCAAGGTCGGTCCCAAATCATTTTACCAGACCAACTCGCAACAGGCGCGCCAACTGTACGCAATAACGCGCGAACTTGCCCTTCTGACGGGAAAGGAAATCGTGTACGACCTGTACACCGGCACGGGAACGATTGCCAATTTTGTTGCCAGCTGCGCCAAAAAAGTGATCGGAGTGGAGTTTATCGACGAAGCCATCAGGGATGCGCAATACAACTCCGCCCTCAACGGAATACGCAACACCCGGTTCTTTGCGGGGGACATGAAGGACGTCTTCACCGTGGAGTTCATCCGGCAACACGGGATGCCCGACGTGGTCATTCTTGATCCTCCGCGCGTGGGGCTCCACCCCAAAGTGGTGGAGGCATTGCTCTTCGCCATGCCCAAACGGCTGGTATATGTGAGTTGCAACCCTTCCTCACAGGCAAGGGATTTGGCGCTTTTGCGGGACTTTTACGATATAAAAGCCGTCCGACCGGTCGACATGTTTCCCCACACCCATCATGTGGAAAACGTGGTGATGCTGGAACGAAAACAGAGCTGAGGAACGGTCAATAAACAAAGGAGGCGGAAAAACAAATCCGGCGTTCCGGCGCGGAACAAAAACAACCGGATCACCGCCGCGCGCGCATTTTTTCACTGGTCAGGCTTGACCTGCCCCAAAGCCACCCGTAATTCTCATTGATCCGACCGCGACAGCCGCACGTTGCCGTATTGCTCCCGTCGTTGCGCCTGTCCTTCGGGTATGACTTGACCGGACTGCCTCAACGAAGTTTTTACGGACGTCTTTTCGCGCGGAGCGTAAAAAAACCTGCCCGATACTCATCGGGCAGGTGTAACGTTTCATTGACCCGCAGCGGTCGATTTGTCCATTGAAAATCTTATCTGTTCACGGCAAAACTGTAATTTCCCGAACCGACTTCAAAAACGACGTAACCGCCTTCCGTTCTAACGAATTTGACGCCTTCCGATGAACTTGCGCTTTTACCGCCTTCCGTCACCTGCGCCTTGTCGGACGCCGGTATATACACTGTCGCCGTGGTGTTGCACGGAACGGCTATCTCCCAGTGGAAATGCGCATCATCCCTGTGCCATGCGCTTTTGATTTCGCCATGCACCGAATGATAGGAGGCTTTCACATATTCCAGACCATTGATGATATGCGGGCGCATGGTGATTTTTTTGAACCCGACGCTTCCCGCCGTGTTTTGTATGCCTGCCAGGTACTCGTAGTACCACACGATCAGGTCGCCCAGCAGCATGACATGGTTGTGGGAGTTCATGGCGGGATCGGCAGTGTTGCCGTTCCAGAGTTCCCAGATGGTGGTGGCGTCGTTTTCGATCATGTATCCCCAGCTCGGATAGTCGAGGTTGGTAGCGATTTTGTATGCCAGGTCGGCTCTCCCGTTTTCCGACAAACCGCGCATCAACCACTGTATGCCCACCAGTCCGGTGCTGACATGACCGTTGAAATCCTTTTCCGTTTTATCGACAATGTTTTGGAATACCTTTCCCTCGAAACCTTCCGCAACCATGCCGTAACACAGCGACAGCAGGTTGGCGGTAACGGTATTGTTGCCGTACTGTGCGGTTTCTTCGTTAAAAAACCGGTCGTTGTATGCTTTTTTGACGACGCCGGCTTCCCCGGCAAATGCCGCGGCTTCGTCCGGTTTGTTTTGAATGTCGGCAAAGCGTTCCAGCAGGCGCAACATCCGGTAATAGAAGGTAGTCCCCAATATCGCCGCATCGGTAATACGCGCGGGGTCTTTGGAATGTATCAGTTCCGGCGTTTCGGGAGGCATGCACCAGTCGCCGTAGGTATCCTTGGTCATGATGTTGTCCACCATGTATTTTTCGCGCATGTATTTCATCCATTTTTTCATCGATTCGTAATGCTTGACGATGGGTTCCCTGTTCCCGTACTGTTCATACAGCATGTTGGCGATGATCACGTAAGCGCCGGGCCACGTCATGTTGTCGCTGTACACGCTCCAGTAGTTGGGCGCAACGTCGGGGATGCTGCCTGTTTCCTTCTGTGACTGTTCAATATCGTCCAGCCATTTTGCATACAGGTTGTTGATGTTGAAGATGAAACTTTCGCCGTGCGAACCTACCGCGCGGTCGCCCAGCCACCCCATGCGTTCGTCGCGTTGCGGGCAGTCGGTAGGCATGCCCCTGTAATTGCCGCGAATACCCCAGTAAGCGTTTTTGTACACCTGATTGATCACGGGATGGGAAGTTTCAAATTGTCCGGTAACTTCCACTTCGTCATATACCACTTTTCCTTCAAAATCGTTTACCGAAGGCTCGCCCGGATAGCCGGTGATCTCCACAAAACGGAACCCGTGATAGACAAAGGAAGGCTCCCAACTCTCCGTTCCGTCGCCTTTCAGGGTGTACAGGTCGGTTACTTTTGCGCCGCGGATATTGTCCAGATACAGCGAACCGTCGGGTTTGAGCACTTCCGCAAAGCGCAGTTTCACCTGATCGCCGGCTTTTCCCTTTACTTTCAGGCTCACCCAGCCCACCATGTTTTGCCCCATGTCGAGGATATGAACGCCGGGCTTTAACTGTTTGACGCCAACCGGTTTGATCACTTCCATCACTTTGATGTTCCTGTTAAGCTGCGCTTCCAGCCGTCCGCCGGGAGCTTCCATCAATTCCGCCTGCAACCATTTTCCGTCGTCGAAGCCGGGTTGGTCCCAGCCGGGCATTTCCTTCAGGGCGTTATACTCCTCGCCGTCATATTCATTATTGCCGCGGACAGGTCCGTCAACGCTTGCCTTCCACGAATTGTCGCTTACAACGGTTTGTTTGCTCCCGTCGGCATATTCAAGTTCGAGTTGCAGGATCATCCGGGGAAGACCGAAATCCCTTACCCAGCCGTTCCGCATGGAGAGGAAGCGTCCGTTCCCCAGCATCACGGCGACGGCATTTTTGCCCTGAAGCAGTTTGTCGGTCACATCAAACGTGTTGTATTTTACCGTTTTTGAATAATCGGTAGGCGTGGGGGAGAGTTCCTGGTCGCCGGTCTTTTGACCGTTGATGTATAACTTGTAGAGTCCCAAGCCGGAAATGTACAAAACGGCTTTCACCGGTTTTTGAGCGGCTTCAAATTCCTTCCGCAGATACTTGGCTACATTTTCCGGAACATCTCCGTGGGACGCCTTTCCCAATCCCGTCCATTTGGCTTGCCAGTCTGCCTGACCGGTCAAACCCATCGACCACGAAGCAGGCTCGCTCCATTCGGAGGTTCCCCTGTTGGTGGTGACTTTTACTTTCCAGAAGCATTGGGCGCGGCTTTCGAGCTTGCTGCCGGCGTATGGGACAAACGTTGATACTTCCGATTTTACGGTTTTCGAATCCCACAAATCGCCTTCGCCGGCGTTGAGTTTCTCCGGCGACGAAGCAACCAGAATGTGGTAGGTTTTCTGCCTGACGTCCCTGCCTTCGCCGGTGATTTCCCAGCTGAGACGGGGTGCGGGACAGTCAATACCCTGCGGATCGACCAGCAATTCGCACCGGAGACGAGTAACTTCCGTGGGCAATTGTTCGGTACAGGCGGCTAACATGCCGCACAAGCATAAAATAAAACATGTGTTTTTCATAACGATAATTATTTGGTTTAAATTTAAAAAACGGACAAATTTAAAACAAAATTTGATGAATACAAAATATTTTTATCATATTGTCAGGGCAAACCCGTCTTAATTTGGGAAGTAAAAAACAGAATTTAGGAGGTAAAAATTCAGTTTGGGAAGTAAAAAAATGAGTTTCTACATTCCGATTCGTGTAGTTTACAGCAAATTATCCGGAAGGATTTCGCCTCCCCCCACCTCTGACAGGGTTTGCGGGAGTAGGGGCGACCCTTGCGGTCGCCCTTGTGTCATTTTCATTTTACGGACAGGACAGCATTCATGAGAGAATGGTATCACTCCTTATGATAAGGATGAAAAATTTATATTTGACAGTTAAACCTGCCCTTTCGATCTTTTTTCGATGAAATTTTGCGGTTTATAAAAATAGAAGTATATTTGGGGTGATGATACACATAGATATTCTTACGGTTATCCCTGATCTATTGGCAAGTCCGTTCAATCATTCCATCATTGGCAGAGCTAAAGCCAAAGGGGTGGCGGAGGTGGCGGTGCACAACATCAGAGATTATGCCCTCGACAGGCATCGCCGTGTGGACGATTACCCTTTCGGCGGCGAAGCGGGCATGGTGATGCTCGTAGAACCGGTGTACCGGCTCATTACCGAATTGAAACGCCACCGCGCCTACGACGAGATCATCTATACTTCCCCCGACGGCGAGCGCTTGAACCAGAAGGAAGCCAACCGCCTGTCCACACTGAAGAACATCATCATTCTCTGCGGGCATTACAAGGGAGTGGATCATCGCATTCGCGAGCATCTGATCACCAGGGAACTCTCCATAGGCGATTATGTGCTTACCGGAGGCGAACTGGCGGCAGCCGTCATCTGCGACGCCGTTGTACGCCTGCTGCCCGGCGCTATGGGCGACGAGAGTTCCGCACTGACCGACTCGTTTCAGGACAACCTTCTGGCGCCGCCCGTATATACGCGCCCCGCCGAGTTCAACGGATGGAAAGTACCCGAAATACTGTTGCAGGGAAACGCCGCCGCCATCGAGGCATGGAAATTTGAACAGTCGCTGGAGCGGACAAAACGCCTGCGTCCCGATCTGACGGATGAATAAACCCGTATAATGGATGGTTGGATACGGGCAGATGACGGATGATACGGATAATGTATGGAATTTGATTGAACTTTATATAATAATACCTGTAATAAAACGAATAAAGATGTCGAAAGTATATTTTACGAATTTGCGCACCAAACCCGGTCGCAGCCTGCTGGACAAGCTGGAAATACTGATCAGGAAAGCAGGCATTGAACAGATTGATTTTGAAGGAAAGTTTACCGCCGTGAAGATTCATTTCGGCGAACCGGGCAACCTGGCTTACATCCGCCCGAACTATGCCGCGCGCGTGGTGCGGTTTCTCAAAAGTAAAAACGCCAAAGTATTCCTGACCGACGCCAACACGCTGTACAGCGGCAAGCGGTCGAATGCGGTCGATCATTTCGTCAGCGCCATGGAAAACGGCTTCAATCCGATTGCCGTCCCATGTCCGGTAATTATTGCCGACGGACTGAAAGCGGTGGATTACCGGGAAATCCCCATCAACGGGACATACTGCAAAACGGCAAAAATAGGCTCCGCCGTAGCAGACGCCGATATTATCATTTCCATGACCCATTTCAAGGGACACGAACAAACGGGATTCGGCGGCGTGCTCAAGAACATCGGAATGGGTTCCGCCTCGGCGGGCGGGAAAATGGAACTCCATTCCTCGTCGCAGCCGGTGATCATGGAGGACGCCTGCACTTCGTGCGGACAGTGCGTCAAGTATTGCGCTTCGGAAGCCGTCGTCCTCAACCGAAGGAAAAAAGCGGAAATCAACAGTGAAAAATGCGTCGGGTGCGGACAGTGCGTAGCCGTATGCCAGTACGACGCCGCACAGGTGGTGTGGAACAATTCGTCGGACATCACCAATTACAAGATTGCCGAATATACGCTGGCGACGCTACAGGGGAAGCCGCATTTCCACATCAGTTTCATCATGAACGTATCGCCGCTGTGCGACTGCTGGGCATGCAACGATGCGGCAATTGTCCCCGACATCGGCATTGCAGCCTCCTTCGATCCGGTAGCATTGGACAAAGCCTGCGTGGACATGGTAACTCAAGCCGCCGCCAGTGTCGGATCATGCCTTGCCGTACCCGACCACGACGACCTGAGCGGCAAAGACAAATTCGCCCTGATCCACCCCAACACCAACTGGCGGGTAGGGCTGGAACACGGCGAAAAAATCGGACTGGGAAGCATGGAATATGAACTCGTTTCCATTGATAAACAGGAAGCGCCGTAAAATCGTCTCCGGTTCGGTTTTTTATTTGCCCGTTCATTCCGCAGATAATAAAGCATGACGGTTTTAGCCCGAACAGGTTTGATTTTCATCACCGCAGGCGGGCGACCTTCGGAGAAAACAAATACTCATTTTCTGTTTGAGGAATAAAAAATTATAACGGATATGAAGTTTGACCTCGAAGAGATCGAACTTCATATCCGTTATTATTATATACTGCACTCGGTTATAGTCTTGTGTTTTTTAGCCTGTCGTACCCCGCATTTCATACGGGGTTATCAAAGGGTAACGCCTGCGGCGTTTTACGTCTATGCCGGGCTGTGCGCAACCCCGACAGGGGTTGCCTTTTGATAACCCCGTACAAGCGAAGCGCAGTGCGGGGTACGAAAACTCAAAACTCAACCGAATGCAGTATAT
>JAISRX010000133.1 GCA_031273395.1 Bacteroidales bacterium
TACAGGCACAACATTCGCCCAATGTAGTGATTATCCTGCTGGACGACATGGGATACGGCGACCTGACCGTCACCGGCGCTACCGGATACGAAACCCCAAACATAGACCGGCTGTGTGTCGAAGGCATGCGGTTCACGCAGTATTACAGTCCGCAGGCGGTCAGCAGCGCCTCGCGCGCCGGTCTGCTCACAGGTTGTTACCCCAACCGCATTGGTTTTTCCGGAGCCTTGTCGCCTTCAGCCGACGTTGGGATTGCCGCTTCGGAAGAAACCATTGCGGAAGTGTTGAAAAAGAAAAATTATGCTTGCGGAGCGGTGGGCAAATGGCATCTGGGACATCATCCTCAATTCCTGCCGACACATAACGGATTCGACGAATATTACGGATTACCCTATTCGAACGACATGTGGCCTTTTCATCCGCAAAACAACAAATTTCCGGCGCTCCCTCTGATTGAAAACGACAGGGTGATTCTTCCGAATGTCACGGCTGCCGATCAGGCGCAACTTACCACACAATATACGGAGCGTGCCGTGCGGTTTATCGAAAAAAACCGGCAAAAACCGTTTTTCCTGTATCTGGCGCATTCCATGCCGCATGTTCCGCTCTTCGTATCGGACAAGTTTAAAGGAAAAAGCGCACAAGGCTTGTATGGCGATGTGATGATGGAAATTGACTGGAGTGTGGGTGAAATATTGAAAACATTGAAGAAATACGGACTGGACGGCAACACCCTGATCATTTTCACTTCCGACAACGGTCCGTGGATCAATTACGGCAACCATGCAGGTTCCACGGGCGGATTGCGCGAGGCAAAAGGCAGCAGCTACGAAGGCGGGCAGCGTGTACCCTGTATCATGCGTTTGCCGGGAAAAATACCTGCGGGAACGATATGCCATCAACTTGCCTCTTCGATTGACCTGTTGCCAACCATTGCCGCTATCTGCGGAGCGCCGCTCCCGGAGTTGCAGATTGACGGTGTGGATATCAGCGCACTGATGACGGGCAATGAACAGGTACAGCCACGCAAGCACTTTCTGTATTATTACCGGCAAAACAACCTTGAAGCGGTTCGTAATGACAAATTCAAACTGGTGCTGCCGCATCTGGGGCGTACATATACCGGATTTCTTCCCGGAAACAACGGAACCCCCGGACAGGTAAATGAAAATCATCAGGAAAATACGGCATTGTATGATTTGCGCCGTGATCCCGGAGAGCGTTACGACGTGCAGTCACAATATCCGGAGGAAGTTGCCGAGCTGATGAAAATCGTCGAAGCCGCAAGAGATGATTTGGGCGACGACCTGACCGGTCAGCCGGGAAGGAACAGGCGTCCGATAGGGAAACTCGACTGAAAAATTCCGCTTCGGACACGGTAGCAAATAACCGTTTGCCCGGTAAAAAAACGGGCAACGGTTCAGCCAACGCTTCCCCTCATAAATACCCCCAGCGGCAGACGTTTTCCGGAACGGTCGGCAATGCACAATTCGCCGTATTCGCCATCAAGAGCGGGAAAATATGATGTTGCCAGATTTTCGGCAATCAGAGAGGAAAATCCCATGGAATACAGGTTCAGCACCAAAAAAAACGGTTGCGGAACGGCTAACTGCCGGCAACATTCCATCAATTCGTTGATCCCTTCTTCCAGCACCCATTTTTCTCCGTCCGGACCGCGTCCGTATGCCGGAGGATCAAGAATGATACCGTGATAGCGTTTGTTGCGCCTGACTTCGCGCCGGACGTATTTCAAGGCGTCTTCCACCATCCACCGGACGCCGGAAAGCCGGCTCGCTTCCATGTTTTCGCGACTCCAATTGATCACCTGCCGCACCGAATCCACGTGCGTTACATCGGCGCCTGCCGCCCTTGCCGCCAGTGATGCGCCGCCGGTGTAGGCAAAGAGGTTTAATACGCGCGGAGTTGCAACATGCAGGCGCTGAACGCTGTCGTAAATAAAATCCCAGTTGCAGGCTTGTTCCGGAAAAATCCCCAGATGCTTGAAAGCGGTAAGTCCGAGACGAAAACGCAGCTGCATCTCCTTATAGCGATACTCCACCCACCATTGTTGAGGCATAGCGGATTGCAGCATCCATACTCCGCGTTCGTTTTCACGGGTTGCGTCTTTTTCCTTCCGGAAAACGGCATGCGACATGCTGTCCCACAACGCCTGCGGCAACGACTTGCGCCATACGGCTTGCGGTTCGGGACGCACCAGCACATACTCGCCAAAACGTTCGAGTTTCTCGAACCCTCCCGTATCCACTAATTCGTAATCACTCCATGAGGACGGCGAAAGAAAATTCATCTTTTTATGTTTGGTATTTACAATTCAAATTGTTATTTTTGCGCTTTCTAAACCGGTCCGGTAGCTCAGTTGGATAGAGCAACAGCCTTCTAAGCTGTGGGTCGTGGGTTCGAACCCCGCTCGGATCACATTTAATTTATAACGCATTAATTAACATTAATTTATATACACCGTTGCGGAAACCATTACGGCATTTATTGTTTTTCAGTCGATTTTTTTTGCTTCATGAGCGGATGGCGAAAAACCGTATTCCCGTCACGAAACAGACGGCAAAAATAATAAAAATAGTCACTGCTCCGGATAATTTTTTATTCCTGCTTGTTATTCTCTCTTTTTTCATATCTTTGTATTTTTAAAATCAGTTTGTGATGAAATTTTTCGCAGGATGCAGATGATGAAAAAAGGAATATTGTTTTTTGTCCTTGCCGGTTTGCCGGTGACGGGACTGTTGGCACAGGAACCGGGGGAAAGGGAAGTATTCATGCCGTCGAAGTTCCGGCCGCGATATGCGGGTGTTTCCCTGAATACCGGCGTCATGTTCATGCCGGGGTTGGGGTCGGCGTATTACGTTGCCCCGAAGATCGGTTTCCAAACCGCGCCACGCCTTTTTCTCAATGCGGGGGTGGGTTTCATGCAGTACAGCCCGGCGCCTTCGCCGCTCGCCGACCGCTCGAACACTCGCCCCGTATCAAGCGTGTATATTTTTTCCGAAGGCATGTATCTTTTGAATGAAAAATGGAGTCTTAACGGTTCGGTGATGAAAAATATCACTCCCGTTCAGGCAGGCAGGCAAACTCCCTGCGGCATGCCTGCCGAAGCCATGCACTTCGGAATTGACTGTAAACTGACCCCGAACATCACCATCGGCGCCAAAATCGGCTATTCGAACGGGAATAACACCCGTATTTCCCATCTCTGTTATTAATTGAATAAAACCATTAAAATGATGACAAGCGGTATCGACGATTTTTTATACATTATCATAGGTTTGATCGTAATATTCGGCGGAAGTATTGAAAAATACATCAGGGCGAAGAAACAGCAGGAAACCGTCCGCCCTGCCGTTGCGCCGGAAAACGGACAGGAAGACGACAGCGAAGCGTTTTCGCCGCCGCCCGATACGGAAGAGGCAACCACATCTTTTGAAGAATTTGTTCCCCGCTATGAAGCATTGGAAATCAGAGCGAATGAACCGGAATACACGACGCCCCGTCAAAATGACGACATACAAAGCCGGATGCAGGAGGAAGCGCTACATTCCATCGGGGCGAAAACAGGAGCCTATTCGCTCAATTCTTCGGACACTACCGGTTTTGACCTCCGTCAGGCTATTATCGCCGCCGAAATATTGAACCGCAAATACTGAAGGAGCGTTTATCTGTAAACCTCACATTGACCGGCGTCATCGGCAGTCCCGTTATAAAAATCGAACAGGGGAAAAACGGCGGAATACGGATGATTCCACCTTCATCTTTAGAAACGGGAAATAAATCATGTATGACGGTTTTGACGTCGAAAACGTCGTATGTTTTAGGAAAAAGGATGTGGCGTTTCCATTCGACCCCGTCGGGGTCGTACCACAGAAGGGTACATTTCTGCTATAAACATGTGACCTCTTCGAGGTCGCACTTCATATCCGTCATAAATTATTTATTTCACGTTCCCAAAGAAAAAAGCCGCCCTTGCAGGCGGCTTTTCGGTTCTTTGCGGGAAGCCCCCGCATGTGCGCCGGTTTATTTCACAAACACGGACACTGCGTTAGCCGGTAGCGTGCCGTCCGTCAGGTTTTGCCTTACGCCGTTTTTCCACAGGCAGGCAACCGCGCCATCCTGTCCTGCCACATAAACGTCGCTTCCCGATACGTAAACAGAACGGGCATAAGCTTCTTTTGCGCCGTCGGTCAAGCTTTGCTTCACGCCGTTTTTCCACAGGCAGGCGTCATGCTGGGTTAGACTGCCATCCCGTCCTGCCACATATACATCGCTGCCCGCGACGAAAACGGAGTAGGCGTAAGCATGTTGCGATCCGTCGGTCAGGGCTTGCTTTTCGCCGTTTTTCCACAGGCAGGCAACGCTGTGATAAATGTCATTTTCGTCTCTCACATCATAGGCGTAGCCTGCTACATATACATCGCTGCCCGCGACGAAAACGGAGCAGGCAGTAGCATCTCGCGTGCCGTCGGTCAAGGCTTGCCCTACGCCGTTTTTCCACAGAACAGCTATATCTTCTACGGGGTAGCCGGTTTCATGTCCTGCCACATATACATCGCTGCCCGATACGAAAACGGAGTTGGTGGTATAAGCGCTATGTACGTTCGGCAAGGTTTGTCTTACGCCGTTTTTCCACAGAACAGATACTTTGATACCCGCAAAAGCGGTGCCGGAGGCATTATTTTCGTCTCCTGCCACATATACATCGCTGCCCGCAACGAAAACGGAGTTGGCAGAAGTTTGCGACAGTGTGCTTTCCAAGACTTGCTTCACGCCGTTTTTCCACAATATGGCGTCGCTGTTATCGTAGTCGTTTTTCTCGAAACCTGCCACATATACGTCCCTGCCCGCGACGAAAACAGAGCTTGCAGCGCCGGCTACCGTGCCGTCCGGCAAGTTTTGTTTGACGCCGTTTTTCCACAGAACAGCTTCATTATATGTTCTGCTGTTGCTTCTGCGTTCCCAGCCTGCCACATACACATCCCCATTGCCCGTTTCCGATTCGGAGTCGGGGTCGGAGTTGTCCTTGCCGCACGAAACAACGGCTATGGCAACGGCTACCGTTACCATGACGCCTGCCATGTTTTTTAAAATTCTTTTCATTTTGATTTGATTTTTAATTATACAGGGCGACCGCAAGGGTCGCCCCTACATTTTTCATTTTTAATTCCTTACGGGATAATTGCGCTGATGATGTCGCTGTACGGACCTGCTTCTCCTTTGGAGTTTTCGTAGCAGGCGGCGTAATAGGCGGTTTTTCCACGGTCTTCCTCGTCGTAGTCCGTCACGTGGGTGGTTTTGCGGCTGAAGACGGAATAGCGCAGGTCGGAGGCTTTTAGCGGCGGCGTGTCGTGGATTTCGCGGCAGTAGCGGACGCCGTAAGCGTCGGCGGGTTTGTTTTTTTTGCCGGTCTGCTGGTTGAGCGCGCTCACGGTGTGCTGCCTGTTGTTGGTGGCTTTCACCTCAATTGCCGGTCGGCTGTGCGGCGCCGGATGGTGCGTGGGTTTGCTGTCGTGCACCGGCAGCGCCATTGCCGTCAGGTCGTCGTCGGTCACCAATTTGTTGTGTATCAGCTTTCCCTGTATAAAGGGGCGTAACACGTTTTCGAGGGCAGTCCGCGCCTCGTTGCGCTTCTTGATGGCGGCGGAAGTGCGCGTTGCGGCGTCTTCCGATACCTCTGCCGCCGCTTCAAGAGCGTCCATGGGGAGTTGCAGTTCGGTAACGGACTGCTGCGGAATTTCCCAGCGCATATAGTTCAGTTGCGCGTACCTGATCAGATTCCGCACGAATTTCAAAAATGCCAAAATATTGGCGGGAAGATAATTTTTCCTTGTACTCATGACATAAAAAATTTAGTGATTAAAAATATGGATATTAAAAAAAGTTTGCGAGTGTGTAAAAAAGTGCTGTAAGCCGGCTCCGAGAGTTTGCGAGCCGGCTCCGAGAGTTTGCGAGCCGGCTCCGAAGGTTTGCGAGCTAGCTCCGAAGGTTTGCGAGCCGGCTCCGAAGGTTTGCGAGCCGGCTCCGAAAGTTTGCGAGCCGGCTCCGAGAGTTTGCGAGCAAGCTCCGAAGGTTTGCGAGCTAGCTCCGAAGGTTTGCGAGCCGGCTCCGAAGGTTTGCGAGCCGGCTCTGAAAGTTTGCGAGCTAGCTCCGAAGGTTTGCGAGCCGGCTCCGAGAGTTTGCGAGCTATCTCCGAAAGTAGCCGGAAGCACGCAAAACACCTTTGCGTCGACGCATACCGTCGCCCACCCGCATCGTCCGCACGGAAACAGGGCGCTAAAAGGGATACATCTGCAACTGACTCATTTTCAGTAAAATGATGATGGTAGTGGGGCAAATACCGCTCCTCCCCGGAGTTTCCCCGGAAACCGAAAGAGATGTGTCTGTAAAGGCGGCTTGTCATTTCATGTAAAATTTTAATGTGGCGAAGTTAAATATTTTTTTTCCGAAATCAAAAAAAAAATTCAAGTTTTTTTCATGTTCGGTTCTGAGGGATGGACAATAAGGGAAGCGAAATATACTGCATTCGGTTGAGTTTTGAGTTTTCGTACCCCGCACTGCGCTTCGCTTGTACGGGGTTATCAAAAGGCAACCCCTGTCGGGGTTGTGCACAGCCCTGCATGGACGTAAA
>JAISRX010000136.1 GCA_031273395.1 Bacteroidales bacterium
TCAAAAGGCAACCCCTGTCTGGGTTGCGCACAGCCCTGCATGGACGTAAAACGCCGCAGGCGTTACCCTTTGATAACCCCGTATGAAATGCGGGGCGGGGTACGACAGGCTAAAAAACAAAAGACTATAACCGAGTGCAGTATATAAACATGCGACCTCTTCGAAGTCGAACTTCATCTCCGTTATAAGTTTTTTATTTCACGCTCCTTAACAGGTAACCGGCAATACACCTATGCGTTAATTCTTCCGCACCAGTTTTTTAAAGTCGGACTCCAGAAAAGCATCCGGCGTTTTGCTGTCGATTTTGTGATGATCGAAATAATAAAACTGTGCGTCGGCAACGCCCACCAGTATTTTGAAACAGTGTGCATTGGTCTGGCGGCTGCCCGGTCCCACCTTGTGCAGGAAAACCACATGAGGATCCTTGTCGGCAATGGCTTGCTGAATTTCCTCTGCGGTAACCAGTTTCACCGGTCCGTCATACACTTTTTTGATCTTGTCTAACGTATTGACGTCCTTTGCCAATTCGCCGGCAATCAGATAGAGGGTTTTTTCTTCCAGTTTTTGGATGTTCCTGTTATAGTATTGAAAGATGTTTTTGCCCGGAATAGACGGATCCTGGGTAATCAGTTTCACGTGATTTTGAATGAACCGCAAAAAGATTCCCAGTTTATATATGTATGACTCTTCCTTGGCGCCATAATAGGCTATCGGGACGGAGCACAGGTCGGGCATGTCCGACAGTCCCTTCGTTTTACTGCCCAGTACAAGGCTCATGAACAAATAGAGGGAATTACTCTTGTCCTTTTCCATCGACACCTTGTTCATGAGGAGGAACGACGACGAGGTATTTGTTTTCTGCGATTCGAACTTGCTCCACGCCATAAAGTCATACGGGGTGATCTTCCATTCTGCGGGAACGATGTCCTTCATGGTGAGATTGTACTCGTTGATGGCGTTATCTTCGAGGACTATTGTTGTTTTAGTGGAGGCAAAATGCCTGATATCCGCTTCTGTGGGAATATATTCCTGTGCGTGCGTGCGTGTGTTTACCGATACGCAGCAAGCCAGCAATGTGACAAAAAGACATGTTTTCATTTTATTATATGTATTGATTCGGGTATATTGATTTTCGGATTTTATTAAGAAGCCGGTACGTGCTTTCATTTTATTTAGGTATAAACAGCGGGTGTTTTTCATTGAATTTCCTGATATACATGAAACGCAACTGTTGTTTCTTTTTCGACCGCAGTCCTGCATATTCGTCATGCAATTCGGGATCGGACATCAGCAGCATTTCCACATTTTTGTTGTCGTATTCCACTACTTTGCCCGTATTGAAATCCAGCAGAAACTGCTTCAGTTCCGTGGTCCTGTAACCGGGCGAATAGCTGTAGGGCGGATAGCCGTATCCGTAGGGCGAATAATAATTGTACGGATAATACCCGTAGGGACCGTAACTGTCGTACCGGTTGTTGTAGCTGGTGATGTTTGCCACAAAATGACAGATACTGCCCACAATGGTAATCCGGTTGAAAGCCCCTCCGATCCCGATGTACAGGATGCCGTTTTTGCAATATCCCCAGATGCTTTTAACGTTTACTTCCTGACTGTTGCCCAGATCGTCAAAGTAAGTAAACTTGTCCTCTGCGGTGATTTGATCGAAAAAGGTGTTGCTGTTGTACTCCACGGAGGTCAGGACGCGCGATTTCGGTATCGGCTTGTTGCTTTTCACCTGATTGAAATTCAAATATATCCCATCCCTGAACTTGAAATCGGGAGTGTAGCGTATTTTGTTTGTTGCCGAGTCGGATTGTGCTGCAAGCACAAACGGCAAAAACGCCAAAAGGAACAGTATAAATTTTATTCGCATCAATTTCATTTTACCATTGGTTTTTGCATCAAATTTCGTACAAATATACACATTTATGATTATTTTTATTTTTTATTTTATTTTTTGAAAAAAATCAACTATACTTGTTGTCGTTTATTATGTGATATTTTTACGGGAAAAAAGTAAAAAATATTTGTATAAAGTATTTAAAATGAAGATGTTTAAACATGATAAAATCTTTTAAAAACGAAAAAGACAGGAATAAAACATGGGTGCAAAAGTCGCGGGAGGCTTTCATGAATATGCTGTTGATCTTTGGAGGAGGGTTATTCCTGCTTTCCGGCAGTTATTTTCTTTTTTTGAAAACCGACGTTTTTGCAGGAGCATTATTGTACGGATTTGGCGCCCTATCCGCAATAATCTATATCGTTTCGAGAAAAAAGGGATATTACCCGCTGTTTGTTTTTCCCCTTTACACGGGGCTGTACGCGGCGCTTGTGTTCACATTCCTGCTTGCAGGCGGCGACGCCCGTTTTGAGTACGGTTTGGCGCTCGGCATGCTGTTTTCCCTGATAGCCGTTTCGTTTTTTGAAACCCGGAACGGAATTGCCACAGCGCTCTGTTTTGTAATCGCTTGCCTGGTTGCCTGCGGCATGACGGATCATTTTACGGGCGAGAACATGGCGCTTGTGGTGTTCGCCTGTTTGTTTTCCCTTGCCGCGCTGTTCAGAATAGCCGTCTGTCAGCAACTGAACAGGGAAACCATCGTGGAAACGGACAGCAGAATGTCCGACATCCAGCAGGAAGCGCAACAGAAAAACGAATATCTTTCGCAACTGTCGCATGAAGTGCGCACCCCTCTTAACAATATCGTGGTGGTGGGCAATCTGCTGAACGAAACGGATTTGAACCTGCGGCAGAAAGACTGGCTGGAAACCATTCTCGCATCGGCAAACAATCTGGTGAACGTGATGAACATGATTGCATCCAAAGTCACCTCCAAAACCATTGTCGATACCAAAACCGCCAACGTTGCCTTCAACCTTCAGGATTTGCTGAAAAATACCGTACAACTTTTCGTAGGACAAAGCGAAGACTACAATATTGCCCTCAAGCCCAACCTCCGGGACACCGAAAGCGACTTCGAGGGAGACTCCATCAGGATCAAACAGGTATTCCTGACCCTGATCGAATCCATCATCAAAAACAAAAAGTCGGAAAAAATAAATATCATCCTTTCCTACAAAATAAAACAGGAAACCGATCGGGTGTTCAATGTCACCTTCAACGTGCGGGTGAGCGATTTGCCGGATTTAACGCATCTGGACAGCGCGCTGAACTACTCCATCTCCTCGCATCTGGTGGAAAGCATAGGCGGCAAGCTGACGGAAACGCAGGGAGAAAACTTTACCGATTTTGAATTTACCCTGTCATTCAACAGGGCAAAACCCGCCCATCAGGAAAAGAAACCCTTGCCGGAAACCTCCGCCGAAACGGCAAAACCGGCTGTCGCGGCGGACGACGCCACGCTCGACCACCAACCCGCCGGCGCCGTATCCGTTGATCTGAAAGACGCCAATATCCTTTTGGTGGAAGACAATCTGATCAACCAGAAAATCGTGATACTGAGCATCCAGAAACTGGTGAAAAACATCGACATTGCCAACAACGGACAGGAAGCGCTGGACAAATACACCAAAGCCAAATACGACATTATTCTGATGGATATCCAAATGCCGATTATGGACGGCTTGCAGGCGACGAAAAAAATCAGGGAAATAGAGGCGGATACCACCCTTGGCTCCACTCCCATCATTGCCATCACCGCAAACGCCCTTGCAGGCGACAGGGAACACTGTCTGGCGTCGGGCATGGACGAATATATCAGCAAGCCGTTTCAGGTGGAAGTGCTGGTGAGTAAAATGAAAACGCTGCTCTCCGCGGGCAGTTCCGCGTAAATGAATACACCACCTGTATTGTCGGGAAAAGATGCAAAAACGACAGATCGCATATATGGCTGTAATGTTGTGGCAAATACATGCCGCTGCGAAGGATCTCGGTCCGTGGAGTTTGCAGTACCGGATACCGGCATTGACCGCCTATCAATATCTGGCAGAGCCGGAGGAGGACATACGGCAGGTGCTGGACGAAGAAAGCCGGTTATCGCAACTGAAAACGCGCATATACGCCGTGGGGATCAGCACGGACATCAGCCCGTCCGTGTGCGGGCAGTGGGACAGCATTGCCGGCGCGGGTTATGTGTGGCGGACGGGCATCCATGCGGACAAGGCGCTTTCACTGAACCTGCTGCTGGAAAATTTCCATCTGGAAAAGGGCGAACACCTGTACGTGTATAACGAAGCGCAAACCGTCCTTTTTTCCTTTGACACGCTCAACAACCATCCGAAGCGGGTTTTGCCCGTCGCCTCCGTCGAAGGCAATACCCTGGTGGTGGAATGGAACATCCCCTCCCGCGCCGAAGCCTGTCCTTTTGTCATTTCAAACACGGGCTACGGATTTCGCGACGCCGCCCATCCCGGCAAACTCGTTCCGCAGGCTTCCGGAAACTGCAACATCGACGTCAACTGCAAAACAGGCAACCACTGGCAACAGGAAAAACGCGCGGTGGTGCTCCTGCAAACCCTGCAAGGAAACGGAAACTGGCAATATTGCACGGGCGTGTTGCTCAATCAAACCGGAACGGAGAAAAAACCGTACATCCTCACAGCCGGTCATTGCGTAAGCACCGACCAGATGGCGGCAAACACCGTTTTCAGATTCGAATACGAAAAAATTACCTGCGAAAGTACGGTCACGCCTCCCGTCACAAACCTGTCGGGCGCCCAGCTGCTTGCATTCAAGAAGGAACTGGACTTTGCGCTGCTCGAACTGTCTGCGGACATCCCGGAAACGTATCATCCCTACTATGCCGGGTGGAACGTCACGGGCAATATTCCCTCTTCCGGCGTCTGTATCCATCATCCGTCGGGAGACGTCAAAAAAATATCCGTTGAAAAGGACCCGCTCTCCTCCGCCACCTACAACGACGGAACACTGCATTGCGACAGCCATGCCCACTGGCTGGTACAAAGATGGGACGAGGGAGTGACGGAAGACGGATCGTCGGGAAGTCCCCTGTTTGACGACCGGCATCTGGTGGTGGGTACATTAACCGGCGGAGATGCAAGATGTAAATACGTGGTGAACGATTATTATGCGAAAATCAGCCAGCAGTGGAACAAATATAATGCGGACACCGTCAGTCTGAAAAAGTGGCTGGATCCGGGCAATACCGGAGTCACGGCGCTGCACGGGTACGATCCCGCCACACAATTTTCGGGCGTTTGCGACACGCTCTCCCATGTAGGGCGCTCGGAACCCAAAACCGTCATCGAATCGGACGAATGGGGCGTAATCACCGGACACAGCGACAAATATCGGACGGAATTTGCCGAACGCTTCGGAAACGATACCGTCGCCACCGTCATCGGCGTGGAGGCAAATATTGCCAGAGTGCACAGCACAGGCTCGCAGGTGCGGTTCTCCGTCTGGACGGGAGATCAGTATCCCGAAACGGAAATATGGGGAAAGGACGTTTTCCTGTCAAAGGAATACGGCGACTTCCCGCTACGGATTTATACCGACCGGGCGTTGAAAATACCCGGAAACTTCTTTGTCGGATACGCCATCGGCTATGCAACTGTGGATACCTTTGCCGTATATCAGTCCATCAGACGCCCGTATGAAGGCATTTCGGCAATGTACACGGGCAGCGGAGGAACATGGAACCTGCTGAGCGAGGCAACTCCGCCCATATATTCCTCTCTGGCGGTGAAGGCTTTGGGAAAATTCGGACAGACACAGGAAGTTTCAAACATGCACTTTCCCGACAGGAAATCCAAGGAACTGGAAATGATCGTACATCCGGGAAACGAAATTTTCGCCTATTTTGAAGACCCGAACAACAACGTGGTCATCGAATGTTTCGACACCTCCGGGAAACGCATGTCCATCAACGAAACCGGACGGCACCTTGTGATGCGCGACGGAAGCATTTACCTGCAAATAGAAATCAACGCCGGTCACCTGCCCCACGGAATATATATTCTCAGGGTACAGGATCAGAACAAGGCGCATGCGGGAAAATTCGTCAAACGGTGAACGGCACACAGCGACCGGCAACCGGCGAACATGCGGCAGGCGAAGCGCAACAGTTGAAGTCCGCGCGCCGGTTCAACGCCTGTCCGGACTATTTCAGGGAACAGTATGGCGAACGGGTGCAAAAACTGACCATCGACGCCGGATTTACCTGTCCCAACCGCGACGGGAAAGTCGGATACGGCGGGTGCGCCTACTGCAACAACGACGCTTTCAATCCTTCATATTGCACCCCCGCCAAAAGCATCACGCAACAGCTGCACGAAGGCATGGAATTTCACCGGGTGCGCTACCGGAAGGCATACAGGTATCTTGCCTATTTCCAAGCCTATTCCAATACGTATGCCCCGCTGGAACGTTTGCGCGCAGCGTATGAAGAAGCCCTCGCCGTTCCGGAGGTGATGGGGCTTGTGATAGGCACCCGTCCCGACTGCGTGGACGACCGCCTGCTGGATTATCTCGCCGAATTGAACCGGCGCTGCCACGTGGTGATGGAATACGGCGTGGAAAGCTGTTACGACAGGACGCTGGCGAGGATCAACCGCGGACACACCTTCGCGCAAAGCGTGCAAGCCATCGAAAAAACGGCGGCGCGAAACATCCGTACAGGCGCTCACCTGATCTTCGGGCTACCCGGCGAATCGCAACAGGAAATGCTTGCCGAAGCGGACGTCATCAACCGCCTGCCGCTCAATACCATCAAGCTGCACCAGTTGCAGATACCCGTCAATACGGCTTTTGCCCGACAGTATGAGGAGCATCCCGAACAGTTCCGGCTGTTCGGACGAGACGAATATATTGATTTTATTGTCCGCTTCCTCGAACGGCTGCGCGCCGACCTGGTGGTAGAACGATTTGCCAACGAAATGCCGCCGCGATATTTGGCAGGACCGGACTGGGGAAAAGTCAGAAACGTCGAACTCTGGAGAATGTTGGAAAACCGGCTGGAAGAACTGGATACGCGACAGGGAAAACTTTATGCGCCGGACAACTGACGGCGCGGAAACTGTCGGCGTATTGCAGGGACAGGGCATGCCCCGTCCCTTCGGGATACGCGGCGTCGGTGCGGCGCGCGGTATTACCGTTCCCCGTAAATCCCTTTAATTATTCGTTAATCAAGGGCGCACACTCAGGCGCGCCCCTGCATTGCCGATGGTCCCGCCATGTTCAATTTTCAAGTATATTGAAGGTCGCCATTTTTCGTCCCCTGTATGCGCCTTTGCCGTGTATGATGATGGTGGCGGTGCCGGGCTTTTCGTTGTTTTTGTATGTGAGGTCGTAATCTTTGGCGAAAACGAGTTTTTTATCCTCGCACACTACTTCGGGCAACACCACCACCGGTTCGCCGGCGAAGAGCCGGTCGGGGATGGAGGCTACTGCTGCCGTTTTGAGGTCTGTCCTGGCGCGGCGGTGGATATGGTCGTTGAAATAGGCGACTTTCTCATTGAGTTCGGCGACAAACAGCGCGGTGTTCTGCTCGCCATTGAGCACGCCGTAAGCGTCGATGCGTTCGACGATTCTGCGGTAAGCGGCTTCCGCTTCCTTCCGCACGTCCCTGAGCCGTTGCTGCGGTTTGCTTGCGCGCGCAAGGTTGCGAAGGTCGAAAATACGGTCGAACTCCGCGTGCGCCGCGTCGAGTTCCGCTACCCAGCCGTTCAGGTTAAGCAGACTTACCTGAGGAGCATACGCCCCTTGCAGGTCTGTGAGAAGAATATGCACGGCGGCGGATTCCTCCTCATACGGTTTCTTTTCTATCTCCCCGCGAAACGATTTCAGCCGTATTTCGATGGCTTTCGCTGCCTTCACCATGTTCGCGTCATAGTGGTGCAGGGCGGATTCCACGGCGGTATTGATGCCCACGATGTAGCGATCCATGCGCTGGTCGGCTTCCGCCAGTTCCTGCGTGAGTTCGCTCGCTTTTACCGCGTCTGTCAGCGTCCCTTCCAAATCAACCAGTTCGTTGAACGACGGAAGCAGGTCGGCAACAATAGCCGCCGCTTCCGGACGACTGATAAACAGCTTCCGCACTAATGTCAGAAACTGATAATGCGCTTCGTTGCGCAAATACTGAAAATATAACCTGGTAATTTTCATATTGGTTTGAATTTAATTTATATGTAATACAAGAAATAATTTTTCGGCAGGAAAACCCCATGTGGGGGAAACGTAAAAACTCTTCCGGCAAGAAAACCCCACATGGGGGAAACATAAAAATTTGTCTGACAGGAAAACCCCACATGGGGGAAACGTAAAAACTCTTCCGGCAGGAAAACCCCACATGGGGGAAACGTAAAAACTCTTCCGGCAGGAAAACCCCATGCGGGGGAAACGTAAAAACTTGTTTGGCAAGAAAACCCCACATGGGGGAAACGTAAAAACTCTTCCGGCAGGAAAACCCCATGTGGGGGAAATATAAAAACTCGTTTTGCAGGAAAACCCCATGTGGGGGAAATATACTGCATTCGGTTGAGTTTTGAGTTTTCGTACCCCGCACTGCGCTTCGCTTGTACGGGGTTATCAAAAGGCAACCCCTGTCGGGGTTGTGCACAGCCCTGCATGGACGTAAA
>JAISRX010000236.1 GCA_031273395.1 Bacteroidales bacterium
ATGATCCGTTTATTGATGGACAACTCCTAAGGCATTGTCAATAAGATAAAGGTTACCATATATAATACTAAAGGAATCCACGAACTTTTCTCACCGATCCGCCGCAGGACGCGCACCGATGTTCCCTGCTCCGCGTAAGACACGCTACCACAGCCCTGTCCAAATCGCGAGAGGCAACAACACACTGCTTTTTTTCAGCCGCACATTTGCGGGAAAACAACAGCACAATGCTGAAGGTTCGCCGACGCCTTGCGGGAGAAAAAAAGCACAGCAGGTTTACCGCACATTTTTTGCCCGGCAGTGTACGCGCGTCCCTGTCCCGTTCATGAAAAACCGTCCCGGACGTCAGGTGGTTGTTTCGGAAAATTTAAATGCGTTGACCTTGAAAAAAATAGTGAATTTTCCCGAAATAATATATACTTTTGCACTTTCCGGATAAGTAAATGGATCACTCATGCGAAAGATTTGTTTTCGGTTGTTATTGATGTGCGCGATTTTGCCGCTCGTATGTGCCTGCGGTTCAAGAAACAAGCAGGGGATGAAGATCAACAAGCCCGTGCTGTATAATCCCGCATCTTCTTCTCTGCATCCTTCTCTGGGGATTTTTCATGTTTCGGACATGGAGTCGCAGTTGTTCGTCATGCTTCATAGCAATGAGTTGATAGTCAACGAAGCCAATCCGGAACGCATTCCCATGGCGGATGTGCGGATTCACTATCAGCTGTTTGACTGTACGGAAACCGAAAACAACAAGGAGATCAGCGACAGCGCTACCTTTGTCAATAGCGTGCAGGTGCGGCAGCAACAGAAAACACTGGTGTTTCCCGTCACGCTGCCGGCAGTGCAGGGACGGCGCTACCTGCTGCTGGTGCAGGTGACCGACCTGTTCAGGCGCAACACGGTACGACAGTTCCTGACGGTGAACAAAATGAATGAATTTTCGGCGCAGAATTTCAAACTTACCGCATTGAACGGCGCGCCCAGACTGGGAAAAACCGTTACCGAAAACGATGTTTTCAGGATCATTTACCAGCGTCGCGTCATTGACCGCATTTTTATCAAATACATGAGCACGCCGCAACCGGCAGCCGCTTCCCCGCTGGCAGCCTATCCTGCGGCTACCATGCCGTTCAGACCGGATTCGGTGTGGGAACAGCCCTACAGCCCTACGACCAATTTCATGTTCGGCTACGAAGGCTGCTACCTGATACAGACAGACACCCTGCAACAGGAAGGCTTGCTGCTGATGAACTTCGGCGCTTCCTATCCGAGAGAGAACCGCACGGGCAAACTCGTAGAACCCATCTGTTACATACTGTCCGATCCGGAGTACCGGAAACTGCAGGAGGAACCGCATCCCAAAGAGATGATGGACAAATTCTGGCTGTCCGTTACCGGCAGCACCGACAGGGGACGCATGCTGATCAGGGTTTTTTACACGCGCATGTCGTATGCCAACCAGTACTTTACCGATGTGAAGGAGGGATGGAAAACCGACAGGGGGATCGTGTACATGATCTACGGTTTGCCGGACAATGTTTTGAAAAGTTCCGACTCGGAAACATGGGAATATTCACGGAAAGGGCAACCGGCTGCGGTCAGGTTTACCTTCGAGCGGAAGCCGCTCCCGTATTGTGACGAATATTACGCGCTGCGCCGGGGCGATCCCCAGCCAACCTATTGGGCGCGGGCTGTCGACAGCTGGCGGAACGGGAAAGTGTTTACTCTTGACGAACCGGATTGAACGTATGGATACATCGCCGTCACAACAAATGATTTTCGGTTTGCGTCCGGTAATGGAAGCTATTGAGGCGGGGCGCGAAATCAACAAAGTGCTGCTGCGCAAAGGGCTTGAGGGCGAGCTGTACGGGCAGCTTGCCGTGATGCTGCGCCGTCACGGTATTCCTTCGCAAGTGGCGCCCTCCGGCAAATTAGACAGGGTTACCCGCAAAAACCATCAGGGGGTGATTGCGTTCGTTTCGCCGGTGGAATACGCACGCATGGAGCATCTTGTTCCGGCATTGTTTGAAGCCGGCATATCCCCGTTCATCGTTGCCTGCGACGGAATTACCGATACGGGCAACATGGGAGCGATTGCCCGTTCGGCGGAATGTGCAGGAGCAAACGCCCTGCTGCTGCCCGTCAGGGGTTCGGCAATGATCAGCGCCGACGCCGTAAAAGCGTCAGCCGGCGCGTTGCACCATATAGCCGTTTGCCGCACGGACAACCTGCGATCGACGCTTTTATTCCTGAAAAACAGCGGACTGAAAATTGTTGCCGCAACGGAAAAAGCCTCCGTTGCATACCATCAGGCGGATTTGTCCGTTCCGGCAGTGCTGTTGCTGGGCGCGGAAGATACCGGTATCTCTCCCGAATGTTTGCGGTTGGCGGATGTGTTGGTAAAGATACCGGTAAGGGGAAAGATCGCCTCGTTGAACGTTTCGGCGGCGGCTGCCGTGCTGATGTTCGAAATGAGCAGACAGGCGGAGATCAGCAGAACAGGTCGGATGTAATACGGTCGGCGGTCATTTTTCCTTTTCGCGTAAGCACGTAAATGTCGCCGGCACGATCTGCAATGAACCCGTTCCGGATATAACCTGTCGCCTGTTGCTCAAAGGCGTCGGCAAGGCAGTCGCCGAAATGCCGGCGGATATGGGCGGCGTCAACGCCCCATGCGGTACGCAGCGACGTCAGTATGTAATCGTTGTATGCTTCGGATACGGAAAGCCATTCCCGTTCAAACCATTCTTCCTCCTTTTCCAGCAGTTCAATGTACCGCGCGTTGTTGCTCACGTTCCACTGGCGCGACTGCCTGTCGAAGGAATGAGCCGAAGGTCCGACGCCGATATAGGGGATTTGTCGCCAGCAGTCGGTATTGTGACGCGAATAGTATCCCGGACGGGCAAAGTTTGATATTTCGTAATGCTCGTATCCCGCTTCCTCGCAAACATCCAGCAAAAGATTGAACTGCGCCACACTGTCCTCTTCCGGCACTGCAAAATTTTCTCCCCGTTCCTTTCTCTTTCCGAATACGGTACGCGGTTCTATGGTCAGGTGGTAAGCCGACAGATGCGGCACATCCAGTGCGACCGCCTGCCGGAGAGCGTCTTTCCACTGCGACAGGCTCATGCCGGGCAACCCGTACATCAGGTCGATGTTGATATTGTGCCACCCCTTGCGCTGCGCCCGTTCCACCGCCTGCACGCCTTCCCGTGCGGTATGCCGGCGATTCATCCGTAGCAGGTCGTCATCGCGGAAGGATTGTATCCCGATGCTCAACCGGTTGATGTTCAAATCGCGCAATCCTGAAAGGTACTCGTCCGTCAGGTCGTCCGGGTTGGCTTCCAGTGTGATTTCGGCGCAAGGCGACAGGGTATAGTACTGCTGCACGGTCTCCAGCAACAGGGACAAATCGTGCAAGGACAGTATGGACGGCGTTCCTCCGCCGAAATAAAGCGTATGGATCATGATTTTCCCTTTCTCGTCCTGCTGCCGGAGATAATCTTTCCGCAGGGATATCTCCCGTTGCATGGCAACCAGCATCGCCGCACGGTTTTTCATGTCCGTGCGGAAATGAAAATCGCAATAATAGCAAACCTGCTTGCAATAGGGAATATGCAGGTATAATCCGCTCATTTTGTTATCCGTTCCGTTTTGGGGACATGCGCAGGGTTACGGCGTTGCCGTGCGCGTGCATCAGTTCCGCCTGCGTCATCACTTCGACGGTATGCCCGATATTGCGGATACCGTCCGCCGATATTTCCTGAAAAGTGATTTTCTTGACGAAACTGTCCATGTTCACGCCGCTGTACATGCGTGCGTATCCGTTGGTGGGCAGGGTATGGTTGGTTCCCGAAGCATAATCGCCGGCGCTTTCGGGCGTGTAGTGTCCCAGGAAAATCGAACCGGCATGGATGATTCGCTCGGACAGCGCCGCATAATCGCTCGTTTCGATGATCAGATGTTCGGGCGCATACGCATTGGTAAAATCGACAATCTCGTCGTTGTTTTTCAGGAGGATGACGCGGCTGTTCTTCAAAGCCGCAGCGGCGATCTCGCGGCGGGGAAGTACGGACAGCTGTTTTTCCACTTCGGCAAGCGTTTTGTCCACAAGGCTTTCGCAGGAAGTGACCAGAAGCGACTGGCTGTCTTTGCCGTGTTCTGCCTGCGACAACAAGTCGGCTGCCACAAAGGACGGATCGGCTGAAGCGTCGGCAATCACTTCCACCTCGGAAGGACCCGCCGGCATGTCAATAGCCGTTCCGCGCAGCGAAACCCATTGTTTGGCGGCAGTGACGTACTGATTGCCCGGTCCGAATATCTTGTACACCTGCGGAACGCTTTCCGTTCCGTAAGTCATGGCGGCAATAGCCTGTATCCCGCCGAACTTGAATATTTTGCCCACGCCCGCCTCTTTTGCGGCAAAGAGAACAGCAGGATTTACTTTCCCGTTTTTGGCAGGCGGCGTGCAGAGTACCACCTCGCGGCATCCCGCAATATGCGCCGGAACAGCCAGCATCAGCACGGTGGAGAACAGAGGAGCAGTGCCTCCCGGTACGTACAGCCCCACCTTGTCGATAGCTACGGCTTTTTGCCAGCATACCACTCCGGGAACGGTTTCTATCCTTTTCGGCGTGATGACCTGCGACCGGTGAAACGTTTCGATGTTGCGCCGGGCAACACGTATGGCATTCTTCAACTCTTCGGAAACCAGCGTTTCCGCTTCGGCAATTTCTTCTTCCGTCGCTTCGGGACGATGCAGCCGCACCCCGTCGAATTGCCTGCCGTATTCAAGCGCCGCACGGTCGCCATTCATGCGGACGTCGTGCATCACCTTTTCCACAGTGGCATACAACCCGCTGTGATCCATCGCCGGACGCGACACGGCATTTTTCCATTCTTCCCTTGCCGGAAACCTGATAACTTCCATTGAATACTGTTTTACGGTGCAAAGATACTCATATAATTGAGAATTGATGACGGCATATTGAATATTTGCAGGCGGAATTACCGTGGTTAACGCATTTAATTGTTCGGTAAAAGCGTTCCAGGGATTGGAAATAAGATACTAATTTTGCACCGCCTGAACAGGTGTTTTTTTATATCAACAGTAATCAAAAAATTGCATTTGATATTTGAATCTGTGATTGTCCGTTTTCATAATGATGAAAAAAGAATTATCTTTGCGGTTGAGATCAATTTAAAATAACCCAAAGAAATGAAAACAAAAATCATTTTATGTTTCTGTTTGCTGCCGGCGTGGCTGCATGCACAGACACTGACGCTTCAGTCGCCCGACAAGAAAATCATGGTCATCATACGGATTGACGACAACATTACCTATTCGGTGCTGCACGAAGAAACCGAAGTAGTGGCTCCTTCGCCCGTTTCGATGTCGCTGCTGAACAGCAGAATATGGGGCGTTCATCCGAAACTGAAAAAGAAAAGCGTACAGGGAGTCCGCGAAACAATACCTGCCCCGTTCTACAAAAAGAGCGAAATCGACAACATGTACAACGAATTGACGCTTACCTTTGCCGACAATTACGGGATGGTGTTCCGCGCCTACAATCAGGGCGTAGCCTATCGCTTCACCACAACGGAGAAGAACGAAATAAAGATAGCCAATGAACAGGTAACCCTCAATTTTACGCAGGATCATACGGCTATTGCCGCATACGTAGCCAACTCGGAAAACAAAACCATCGGACAACAGTTTTTCAATTCGTTTGAAAATACCTACGCACATGCTCCGGTGAGCAAATTGAGCAACACACGGTTGATTTTCCTTCCGGTTGCCGTGGCATTGGAAGACGGCAAAAAACTTTGCTTTACGGAAGCCGATCTGGAAAACTATCCCGGACTGTACTTGCTTAACCGGCAAAACGACAGGTCGTTGCAGGGTATTTTTGCACCTGTTCCGAAACACACCACGCAGGGCGGACACAACATGCTGCAACAGTTGGTGGACGACCGTGAGGAGTATATCGCCCGATCGACCGGAGCGCGTAATTTCCCGTGGCGCGTACTGGCTGTGTCTTCCAGCGACAAGGAGTTGCTGAACAACGATCTGGTGTATTCTTTGGCGTCGCCCGCACGCATCAGCGACGTGTCGTGGATAGAACCCGGCAAGGTGGCGTGGGACTGGTGGAATGACTGGAACATTGACGGTGTGGACTTCCGTGCGGGGATCAACAACGAAACCTACAGGTATTACATTGATTTCGCTGCCCGGCAGGGCATCCGTTACGTGATTCTTGATGAAGGATGGGCGGTCAACAAGCAAGCCGACCTGATGCAGGTGATCCCTTCGATTGATATACCGGGGCTGGTGGAATACGGCAGACAGAAGAACGTAGGCATCATCCTTTGGGCAGGCTACTGGGCAATGGACAGGGACATGGACAACGTGTGCCGCCACTATGCCAGCATGGGCGTTAAGGGGTTCAAGGTTGATTTTATGGACAGAGACGACCAGTACATGGTGAACTTCTATTACCGTTGCGCTGCTACGGCTGCGAAATACAGGTTGCTTGTCGATTTTCACGGAGCATACAAGCCAACGGGCTTGCAATGCACCTATCCCAACGTGATCAATTTTGAGGGCGTATTCGGGCTGGAACAGCTCAAATGGTCGGGAACGAATGTTGATATGGTGACCTACGACGTCACCATGCCGTTTATCCGAATGTTGGCAGGACCTGTCGATTACACGCAGGGCGCCATGCGCAATGCCATACGCCGCAATTACAGACCGGTGAACAGCGAACCGATGAGCCAAGGCACCCGTTGCCGGCAGCTGGCGGAATACGTTGTTTTTGAATCGCCGCTCAACATGCTTTGCGACAGTCCGGCAAACTATGACCGAGAGCAGGAATGTACGCGCTTCATTGCTCAGGTTCCGTCGGTATGGGATGAAACCGTCCCGCTCGACAGCAAAATGGCAGAATACGTATCCATTGCGCGAAGAAAAGGAGAGGTGTGGTACATAGGAGGGCTTACCGACTGGTCGGAACGCAACATTACAATGGATCTGGGATTTCTCGGCGCGGGGGATTATCAGGTGGAACTGTTTCGCGACGGCGTCAATGCAGACCGTGCCGCCCGCGACTATAAACGCGAATTTACGGATATTCCGCCGGATAAAAAACTGACGGTGCATTTAACATCCGGAGGCGGATTTGCCGGAAAAATCACAAAAAAATAAAAGCCGGCAATCCGGTCGTTTTCTCCGTTCCCTTATTTTTTGCGTAACCGGATGTATGCATTTTGCCGCGCGGGTATCCTGTCGGCGGAAGAACCGATATGCGTAAGGGGTTGCCGTACGGCAGCGCCTGTCATGGTCGAACCGCCTGTGACGTGGTTCAGCGTTGCCTTTAACAGTGTTTCCTGCGTGTCGCCCAGCGGCAGGATGTTCAGCCAGTCGTATTCATTCGCCGCTATATCCGGCGCAAATCCATTGCCGTAATCGGAAAACTCCAGTTTGTTGGCGAATTTGCAGATGATAGGCAACATTCCCCATGTATTGCTTTTCTGTTTCTCCGGATTTTTTTCATAGATAAGAACCGAGCCGACATTTTTACCGTACGTTTCCCTTCCGACCGTTACCACAGTCATGTACGGCTTCAGCGAGTTGATCAGCAACTCGCTGGCTGACGCTGTCCTGTTAGAAGTAATCACATACACCTTCTCCATGCCCAACTGATGGATGGGTACCCATTCTACCGTGTCTCCCTTTTCGTCATACCGGATCAGGTTGTCGGGAAAGTACTCCCTGTTGTAATTGGCTCCTTCTTCGGCGATTAAAGCGGCGTCAAGCATCCGATTGTATTGCGTGACGCCAAACACGTCGGTGTTGCCGCATTTTGAAATCATGCTTGCCAGCGCCATGGAGGTAGTGACCGTCCCTCCGCCGTTGTAACGAAGATCGACAATGAGTTCATTGACGCCTTCCGTTTTGAAGTTTTCAAACAGCGTATTCAGTTCTTTTTCATAGGTAATGCTTCCGTCGCCATTATCGCGGGCAAAAAAGTTATATACAAAATAACCGACTTTCCTGTCGCCGATCTGATAAATGGTATCCAGCAGCAAGGGGTTCTCTTCGTATTTTGTCACCTGCAGGGAAACTGTTTTTACCGTTTCCGTTTCCTGATCAATGATACCGAGCGTGTGAGCGGAAGACATGTAGCCGATCAATGATGAATAATTGTACTCGGTGATCATATATCCGTTGATGGACACGAAATGATCCCCGCGTTTCAATCCGGCGTTTTCCGCAGGAGAATTGGGTTTGACATAGGTGATGAAGCCGAACACCTGCTCGCTGTTTTGAAACCGTCCGAGACCGAAATCATATCCCGCCTCCATTACCACGCCGGATAAGGCTTCCTGCAAGGCGATAAAATTTTCCCATATACCCGAGAAGCGGTCTTCCTGCCGGTAAAGCAGCGATTCGAAATACGCTGTCGGCGAAAGATTGGTATTGACCCCTGCCGGTATCCGGTCGTTCCACAAGTAATAAAACGACATATTGTCAAGTATCCAGCCGTTGATATTCCGGTTTCCCGGATTTCCGTCGTCATCCTTGTTGCACGATGGAATGACGGCAAACAATATTGCCCATAATAATAAATATCCTGCTGTTTTTGTACTATAGTTTCGCATATCTACTTTCTTTTATGTTTTCTTTAATTTCGACAAAAGTATTAAAAAATATTCATAGTGTAATGGGGTTGGTACATAATAATTTTCAAAAAACGAATGATGGACAGCGGTTCGCCACCGGAAAATTCGATAACTTTTTGATAATAAAGCCAAATTCCCCATTAGTCCCCAATATCTTACTGTGTTTACAGACTCCGGACTCTCCCAAGCCCGGCAAAATAAACGCCCGTGCCGCCGCCGTAGAGACGTGGCGCGCCGCGTCTCCCGTCACCGCAACCGTAGGGGCAGGTCTTGCGCCTGCCCTTAACGAAAACGACACAAGGGCGGATTTTGCGTCGCCTCTGCGCTGTCCCTGCAAACCATGACAGGTCGCGTACAGCACTGCGAGGCAGCGCCTCAAAAAAAAGATTTGGTCAAAAATTCCGTCATATTGTTCTTGTCCGAAAATTCAGCTATATTTGCCTCCATAAAATAAAGACAAAAAAGCATGAAAAGATCAGTATTTTTTTTACCCGTTGTAGTCTGCATATCCCTGTCATGCACGCAGACTTCCCAAAAGAACGCCGGCGGCGAAACCCTTCCGGAACAGGAATCCGTCGCCACGCAGGACATGAAGAACCTGTCGTTTGAGGAACTGTTCCAGCCGGTGCAGCCGTCGGAACTGCCGGACAACGTATTCAAGCTTGTCGGCGAGGACTTCACGGTGATCACTGCCGGACAGGAGGAAGACTTCAATTCCATGACCGCCTCCTGGGGCGGCTGGGGACGGCTTTTTGAACTGCCTTCCACATGGTGCTTTCTTCGGGCAAGCAGGTACACGCTCGAACTCATCAAAAGGGAACAGAGCTATACCATGAGTTATTTTGCCGATGAATACAAGGATCAGGTACTCTATTTCGGCAGCAAGTCGGGACGCGACAGCGACAAAATGAAAAACAATCCGCTCACTTTTGTAAAAACGCCGGCGGGCAACATCACCTACAGGGAAGCGCGTCTGGTTATTGAATGTAAATTGATGGAAATTACCACCGTAGCGCCCGGAGACTTTTATTCCGAAAAGGGTAAAACCTTCGTTGAAGACGCCTTCAAGGAGGTGAAGGAATATCACAAACTTGTCTTTGGCGAGATCAGCCATGTATGGATCAAAAAACAGGCGGAACGGTAAAGGCGGTTGCCGCACGGCGCCGGACGGTTCCGCAGCATCGCCACGGCGCGCGGGCAATAAAAACCGGAACTGTTTGCCGTATCTCAAAAAAACGTTTAATTTTGCGCTCTGTATGATCATTGTCGAATGAATAAATTCTTTCCAGCGGGTAAATCAGGTATTCTTGTCGCTCTTTTCCTGTTTGCAGGGCTGGGCGATGGTTTGGTGTACGGCCAGTTTTACAACGGTCATCAGATGACTTTCGGCAAAAACAGGGTGCAGTACAACAATTTTTACTGGTCGTATTACCGTTTCGAGCGTTTCGACACCTATTTTACGCAGGACGGGAACGAACTGGCGCTGTATGCCGAATCGGTAGCCACTCCCGAACTGGACCGTATCGAAGGATTTTTCGACTATGCGGTGGAGAAGCGGATCATTTTCATCATCTACAACAAACTGACCGATTTCAGGCAGGGCAACATCGGGCTGATCACCGGCATTGACGAATACAACATCGGCGGGGTAACGCGCATCGTTGACAACAAAGTATTCCTGTATTTCGACGGCGATCACGAAACATTCAAGAAACAGATACGGGCTTCCATCGCCGAAATCGTTCTCAACGAAATGCTTTACGGAAGCACCCTGCGCACCAACATGTCGCGTTCGTCCACCATCAACATGCCGGAATGGTTCAATGCGGGACTGATTTCATACATCTCCGAGCCGTGGAGCGTGGAAATGGACGACCGCATCAAAAACGGCATTGCCGACGGGCGGTACGGGAAATTCACGCGGCTTTCGGGCGACCATGCCGTGTGGGCGGGACATTCGTTCTGGCGATTCATCGAAAAGGAATACGGAGCTGCCGTCATCTCGAACATTGTCTATATCACGCGCCTCCACAAGGACGTCAAGCGCGGGTTCATGGCTGTACTCGGCAGCAACCTGAAAGGACTTTCCAAAGAATGGCGCGATTTTTACGCCGCCCAATACGCCGGGGAAGATCACCAGCCCTATCCCGAAACGCCGGCAATGGTAAAAAAACCGCGAAAGTTCCGCATCTATGACAGGATGAAAATCAGTCCCGACGGGCGTTACATGGCTTATGTGACCAACGACATGGGAAAATACCGGATATGGCTCCACAACATGGAAACGGGAAAAAGAAAGCGCATCTTCACCCGCGAGCAAAAACTGGAACAGATACAGGATTATTCCTATCCGGCGCTGGCATGGCATCCTTCCGGGAACATACTCCTGTTCATCTATGAGGAAAAAGGCGGCTTGAGAATGACCTTTTACGACGTCGCGCAGGATGAGTTGCAGACACGCAACCTGCTGTATTTTGAAAAAGTGCTTTCGATGGATTTCTCTCCCGACGGCGGGAAACTCGTCATGTCGGCTTCCCGTTTCGGACGTTCCGATATTTATGTCCATACCCTGTCGTCGGCTACCAGCGAAGCGATTACCGATGACCTTGCCGACGACTTCGATCCCAAATTTGTGCAGAACGGGTCGAAAATCATCTTCTCCTCTACCCGCACCGACGATTCCATACGATTTGAAGGATCAACCGTCCGCCGCCTGTCGCCCAACAGAAACCTGTTTATTGCCGGTTATACCCAAAGGAAACCGGTATTGACGCCGCTTGACGGAGAACAGTATGCCAACCGGACGCAACCGATAGAAACGGGCAAAAATCAATATGCCTTTCTGGGAGACCGTAGCGGCGTGGTCAATCGCTACACGGCAACCTTCGACAGCATGATCAGCTTCATCGACACCGCCATTCACTACCGCTATGTGACGCGCACCCGTCCGCTCTCCAACTACTCGCGCAATATCCTCCACCACGACGTGGACGCAGAACGCCGGCAGACGGTATCGCTCTTCCGCGACTACGACCGGCTGAAAACCTACGTCGAACCCTTGACCGGCAACGATACCCTGCAAACGATTCCCGTGACCGCCTTCCGGCAGGAAATCATCCGAAAACAGCGCATTGCCGACAGCATCGACATGGTTGCCCGCAACGCCGTACCGGCAGTAGTGCTGGGCGACGGAAATATCCTTACGCCCGAAGGAGATACCATCCGTTTCGACAGGGACAAAACGGACATATATCGCTACGTGTTTGAGGTGGAAAAACTGAATTTCTACCAAAACGAGTTCGAACTGACCGACTACCGCCCTGTTGACGATTCCGTCAAGGACGCCCGCAACCGGATACATATTTACCAGCCCGCATTTTATCCCAATTATCTGGTGTCGCAGGCAGATTTCAGTTTTCTGGAAACCTCCTACCAGTCCTACACGGGGGGGGCGGTGTACTACAATCCGGGCTTCAACATGCTGTTCAAACTGGGGACAAACGATCTTTTTGAAGACTACAAGATCATCGGAGGCGTCCGTTTCGGGCTTGACTTCAACAGTAACGAATTTCTGCTGAGCTTTGAAAACCTGAAACACCGTCTGGACAGGCAGGTGATTTTCCACCGGCAGGCATTCGAGAATTATGCAACGGACAACTACAATTATTATCCGCTTAAAACGCATACCCACGAACTGTTCTACTCCCTGCGTTATCCCTTCACGCAGACGTTTGCCGTGAAGGGAACCGCTTCCTTCCGCGACGACCGTACCGTATTCCTGTCCGACTACACCATTCCCGCAAGCCTGACCATGCCCAACTACCACCGGATATGGGCGGGGCTGAAACTGGAACTGATTTTCGACAATATCCGGAAAATAGGCGTCAACATTCCCAGCGGTTCGCGCTACAAGGTCTTCGGCGAAACCTACCGGCAGCTGAACGAATCCTCCGACCTGTTTGTGATAGGCGCCGATTTCCGGCATTATCAGGAAATACACCGAAATCTGATCTGGGCGGGCAGGTTTGCCGCAAGTTCATCGTTCGGGCGCAGCCGCCTGCTGTACTATCTGGGAAGTCTGGACAACTGGATCACCTTCCTGAGCCGCAGGGCAACCTTTGACAATTCGGTGCGCGTAGATCATCAGGAAAATTACGCTTACCAGACGCTGGCTACCAACATGCGCGGGTTCATCCAGAACATTCGCAACGGCAACAACTTTGCGCTGATCAACAACGAAATCCGCTGGCCCTTTATACAGTATTTTGCCAACTATCCGCTGTCCAATTTCTGGTCGAGCCTGCAAATGGTCGGTTTCTTCGACATGGGT
>JAISRX010000256.1 GCA_031273395.1 Bacteroidales bacterium
CCCGCATTTCATACGGGGTTATCAAAGGGTAACGCCTGCGGCGTTTTACGTCTATGCAGGGCTGTGCACAACCCCGACAGGGGTTGCCTTTTGATAACCCCGTACAAGCGAAGCGCAGTACGGGGTACGAAAACTCAACCGAATGCAGTATATATTCATCCATCATTATATTACCTCCTCCATCATTTGGCACAGTTTTTGAGTTTTAAACGGCAATTGAGACACTAAATCTGATAATAAAAATGAAAAAGACAGTAAAATTCAGTATGTTGGCTTTGATGGCCATAATAGTGGCGGGCAGTTGCTCACGTACCATCAAGCGGGTTGATCCGGGTACGTCAACTGATTTGAGCGGAAGGTGGAATGATACCGACTCTCGCGTGACCGCCGAATCAATGATCGAACAGATGTTCGGCAATGCGTGGTCGGTGGCTTTCGAGCAGCAGCACCGGAAGAAACCGGTGATTGTGGTAGGGTTGATCAACAACAAAAGCCATGAACACATCAATACGGAAACTTTTATTAAGGATCTGGAAAAAGCCATTATCAAAAACGGTTCCATCCGTTTGGTACAGGCTGGTGAGAAACGCGAAGAACTGCGCCGCGAACGTGCAGGGCAACGGGAATTTGCCTCTCCGGAAACCGCGAAAAAATGGGGACGCGAGCTGGGCGCCGATTTCATGTTGCAGGGCGTGGTCAATTCCATCACGGACAGCTACAAGAATGACCAAACGGTGATGTACCAGATTGACCTTGAACTGAGCAATATCGAAACCAACGAGATTGTGTGGATGGGCGACCATAAGATCAAAAAAATGATCCGTAACTAAATGCGACGCCGGTACGAGTGGAAGCGGATTTTGTGGGCGGCGCTGCTGCTGTTGGTAGCGGCAGGCTGCGCCACATACCGCATGAAAAACCTCAAACTTTACGGGGCAATTGAAACGGGCGACTTCGAGACGGCAGACAGGTTGCTGGAGAAAGACGGCAAAACGTCCCAGGGTAAAAACCGGCTGCTGTATTACCTCAACAGAGGCTACGTTTCGTGGATGCTGAGCGATTTTGCGCAATCCGTCCGTTTTTTCAATACGGCGGAGGATATTATCGACGCCTACAGCGTTCAGGTAGCTTCGGAGGCGCTCGCTCTGGTCACCAACCCCATGATGAAACCCTATCAGGCGGAAGATTTCGAGAAGGTGATGGTCAACTGTTTCAAGGCGGTCAACTACATGCAGCTGGGACAGCCGGAAGAAGCGATGGTGGAATGCAGGCGCATCAATATGAAGTTGAACGCGCTGAACGACAAGTATAAAGACCACAAAAACCGCTATCAGCGCGACGCTTTTGCCCACGTCCTGATGGGGTTGCTCTACGACGCCGGCAGGGAATACAACAATGCCTTTATTGCCTACCGGAATGCGTTGGAAACTTATGAAAGCGATTACGTAAAGAATTTCAACATGCAGCCTCCGGGTCAGTTGAAATCAGACCTCCTGCGCACCGCCTATCTTTCCGGATTTTATGAGGAGGTGGCTTTTTACGAGCGCAAATTCGGTGTGAAATATACCCCGCAAGAGCCGTCACAGGCAGAAATGGTTTTTTTCTGGATGAATGGTTTCGGTCCGTTCAAAGACGAATGGAGCGTCAATTTCACGATTTTGAAAGGGCAAGGCGGCATGGTGACCTTTGCCAATGAAGAATTGGGCATTTCTCTTCCGTTTTTTACGGGAACATCGGGCGAGAGCAGCAGTTTTTCCGATTTGAAATTCGTGCGGGTCGCCTTTCCCAAATATGTGGAGCGCCCTCCCCTCTCCCACTCTGCCGTGATTTCGGCAAACCGGCAGGAGTATCCGCTCGAACCGGCGGAAAATATCAATGCGATAGCCTTTAAAACGCTGAACGACCGTTTCTTGAGGGAAATGGGCAGCGCTTTGCTGCGTATTGCCGCCAAGCAGGCTATGGAGGAAGTCACCCGCAGTCAAGACGGCAATATCGGCGCATTGGTGGGCATTGCCAACGCGCTTACCGAAAAAGCCGATACCCGCAACTGGCAAACGCTGCCGTATGGCATCTCGTATGCACGGATACCGCTGACAAAAGGAAACAACCGCTTGATCCTGAAGGTAAAAATGACGGACGGACGAATGACGGAACATGAACTTTCTGTGGAAGCGCTTGAAGGACAAACCCGTTTCCATGCTTTCCATTCTTTGAATTAAAACGCAAAAGCAGATGATCCGCCTATCGGGCAGGTTGTTGCCTGAAAATTAGGCAGTAAAGTTTTTTTTGATTGTTTTATTATCCTCTATTTTAAATAGACAAATTTAATTTATAAACTTTTATTTCGGGATATTTTTTTCATCCGTGTTGGGTTCATGAAAAATACATCTGAATTTGCTTAAAATTTGCTTCCGAAATAAAAATTACGATCAAATTTTAAACATTTAAAAGCCAATTTTTTACAGTTAAATATTTTATTATCAATTCATTAATGAAACTGAAAAAAAAATGAGAAAATAATTCATTGACCTTAAATTGAATAGTAAGTATTTAAAAAAAAGAAGTAATTTTTATTTTTTTATATGAAATTTTTATGCCAACTTGCTCAAGTTTTCCGTGAGGGGAAATGATAGTAATATTATTAATATACAAGTCATTAAGAGATGCATCATCAAGTTTGGAACAAATGTTTGTCGATTTTCAGGGATAATCTTGAAAAGAGTCAGTTTGAAAATTTTTTTGAGCCGATTAAGCCGATAAAATTTGAACAGGAAATTTTAACCGTTCAAGTTCCCAGTTTATTTTATTACGAATATCTGGAAGAACATTATATTGATTTACTTCGGAAGACCATAAGACGTGTCATCGGCTCCGGCGCCCGGTTGGAATACAGTATTCCGGTGGGTGCCAACCCTATGGTGATGCCCGCAAACGAACAGAAAGTCATCACCAACCCCCCCATATCCATCTCCATGACCGGACCCAAAAATCCCTATGCCGAACCGGGAATTGCCGGCATCGACAGACACATCCATATCGACCCTCGCCTGAAAGCCGATTTCACTTTTGCCAATTTCGTAGAGGGCGACTGTAACCGTCTGGCACGGTCGGCGGGATTAGCCATTGCCGAAAAACCGGGCGGAACGGCATTTAATCCGTTTTTCATCTATGGAAAATCGGGCTTGGGAAAAACCCATCTGGCACAAGCCATAGGCATCAGGGTGAAAGAAGAAAATCCCAGAAAAACAGTACTGTACGTAAACGCCAGCATGTTCACCACCCAATTTGTCGACGCCTCACAGAATAAGAACATCAATAATTTCCTTAATTTTTATCAATGTATTGATTTATTGATTATTGACGATGTTCAGGAATTTGAAAGCAAACCGAAAACCCAACGGACTTTTTTCGACATCTTCAACCATCTGCACCAGCGGAACAAGCAGTTGATCCTCACCTCCGACCGTCCTCCGGTGGAATTGCAGGGGCTGATTACCGAACGGCTGCTTTCACGCTTCAAATGGGGATTGTCCACCGAATTGCAGTTGCCGGACTATGCCACCCGCCTGAAAATCCTTAAACAGCGCGCCTACCGCGACGGCATCGAACTGCCGGAAGACGTACTGGAATATACGGCGAAAAAAATTGTGGACAACGTGCGCGAACTGGAAGGCGTGCTGATAGGGCTGCTGGCGCAAGCCACACTCAACAAAAAAGCCATCACGCTGGAACTGGCGCAATTCACCATTGAAAAACTGATCAAACATTCCCGTCCGGAAATCTCCATTGATTATATCCGTCAAGTGGTGTCGGACTACTACCGCCTCGACGAGGATCACCTCCTGTCCAACACCCGCAAACGCGAAATAGTGCAGGCAAGGCAGGTAGCCATGTACCTGTCCAAGCAATTCACCAAAACCTCGCTGAAAAATATCGGCGCGCAATTGGGCAACAAAGACCATGCAACCGTCCTGCACGCATGTCGTACCGTGAATAACCTGATAGAAACCGACCGCCACTTTAAAACGCAGATAGAAGAACTGGAAGGAAAATTCGGCAACGGATGACGACACAGTTTCCGTATCTTTAATGTCAATAATGATATGAAAATAAATTTTGCATTTCTTTTTTGGCTGTTGCCTGTGTGGGGTTTTGCCCAACAGGTCAAAATTACGCATGGTCCTTATTTACAGGCGCTCGGTGAAAATGAAGTTACCATTGTATGGACAACGGACAATCCGGCAGTTTCATGGGTAGAGCTGGCGCCCGCCGGCGATGACAGTTTCTATGCCCAAGAACGTCCGCAATACTGTCAGACGCGGCACGGAAACCGTGTGGTGGGGCAGTTGCATCAAGTGACCATACAAGGACTTGAACGGGGAACGGAATACCGGTACCGCATTTTTTCACAGGCAGTGTTTGATCAGTCGGGGACGCTGTCCTGCGGCAGGGTTGCCTCTTCGAACGTGTACAGCAAGAAGCCGCTCCGTTTTACCACGTCGGACAGTCAAAAAACCGATCTGTCATTTGTGGCGCTTAACGACATCCACGGCAGACAGGATGACTTGAGAGCCTTGTGCGGCAACGTAAAATACGGCAAAACCGACCTGGTCATCTTCAACGGCGATATGGTTGACCGGATGGACGGCGAACAACAGTTCTTTGACGCTTTCATGGACGAAGCCGTGAAACTGTTTGCCGGCGAAGTTCCTGTATTTTATGCACGCGGCAATCATGAAACACGGGGAACGTTCCATCCGTATTTTGCCGATTATTTCCCGTCCCGCAACGGACAATTGTATTATTCTTTCCGGCACGGACCGGTGCATTTCATTGTATTGGACTCCGGCGAAGACAAGCCTGACTCCGACGTCGAATATTTCGGGCTTGCACGGTTTGACGCCTACCGCAGCCAACAACAGGAATGGCTGAAAAAGGAAATAGAAAGCGAATCGTTTCGCTCGGCATCCTACCGGATGGTCATCGTCCACATCCCGCCGACAGGCTCAGACTGGCACGGCGCCGCCGAAGTGAAAAACAAATTCCTTCCGCTGCTCCGTCATGCAGGGATCACCGTCATGTTCTGCGGACATACCCACAAGTATCAATATATAGCGCCGGACGATCAGTTGCACGACTTCCCCATCCTGATCAATGCCCCCAACACCGCTCTGGAAGTCAGCGCCACCCCAAACGCCCTGTCGGTAAAACGAAAGGATACGGCAGGCAAAGAATTAAATGTCTTCACATACAAACATTAATATATTGAAAATAATACAATTAACATGCATTGTTAATAATTACTTTCCGTATGAAGTCTGATATTCCGAAAAAAGTGTTACCTTAGCAGGTTCTTTTTAGAGAACACCGATACCCGTAAATGTCATATACGCAGTATTGTAACAAATGTTCGAGACAAGAGATGAGTGATAATATAGAAAATAAAATGCAAGGAGAGGAAAAGATAATTTCCGTCAATATCGAAGAGGAAATGAAATCATCCTACATAGATTATTCTATGTCGGTGATTGTGTCGCGTGCGTTACCCGATGTGCGCGACGGTTTGAAACCGGTTCACCGGAGGGTATTGTTCGGAATGTCCGAAGCAGGTGTTGCTTCCAACAAGCCTTACAAGAAGTCGGCAAGAATAGTGGGAGACGTAATGGGGAAATACCATCCCCACGGCGACTCCTCCATATACGATACAATGGTGAGAATGGCGCAATGGTGGTCGTTGCGCTATCCGCTGGTGGACGGGCAGGGGAACTTCGGTTCCATGGACGAAGACAAACCGGCTGCCATGCGCTACACCGAAGCGCGGCTGAAGAAAATGGCGGAAGAAATGATGGCTGATCTCGAAAAAAATACGGTAGATTTCCAGCTTAACTACGACGATACCATTGAAGAACCTACCGTGATGCCGAGCGCCTTCCCGAATCTGATTGTCAACGGGTCGTCGGGGATTGCCGTGGGAATGGCTACCAACATGGCGCCGCACAACCTGTCGGAAACCATTGACGGCATCATTGCCTATATCGACAACAACGATATAACGATTGACGAATTGATGCACCACATCAAAGGTCCCGATTTTCCTACGGGAGCCATCATACACGGCATACAGGGAATACGCGACGCCTATCATACCGGTCGCGGAAGGGTGGTGATCCGGGCAAAGTCGGATATTGAGATACAGGAAAGCGGACGCGAAGTGATTGTGTTCAACGAAATACCCTACCAGCTCAATAAAGCCCTGTTGGTGAAGCAAATCGGCGACATGGTGAATGATAAAAAACTGGAAGGCATCTCGTATGTCAACGACGAATCCGACAGGGAAGGGATGCGTATTGTGGTGAAACTGAAAAAGGAAGCCAATTCCAATGTGGTACTCAACAATTTGTTCAAAAATACGCCGCTACAGTCCTCTTTCAGCATCAACAACATTGCTTTAGTGGACGGACGTCCGCGCCAGCTCAACCTGAAGGATCTGATACAGTATTACGTAAAGCACCGGCACGAGGTGGTGGTGCGCCGTACGGAATTTGACCTGAGAAAGGCGCAGGAACGCCTCCACATACTGGATGGACTGTTGATAGCACAAGACAATATCGACGAGGTCATCCGCATCATCCGTGCATCGACAACTCCGGAAGAGGCTGTTCAGGGACTCATCCGGCAATTCAATCTAAGCGAAATACAGTCGAGGGCTATTGTTGATATGCGTTTGCGTGCCCTGACCGGACTGGAACGCAATAAGCTTCAGGCGGAATACGATGAACTCACCGGACAAATCGCCCATTATCAGGAAGTGCTGGCAAGCGAAGAATTAAGAATGAGCATTGTAAAGACCGAGTTGTTAGCCATCAAGCAGAAATATGGCGACGAACGTCGAACGGAAATCAAACCCAGCGCGGAAGAGTTCAATCCGGAAGACTTTTATGCCGACGACGACATGGTGATCACCATATCGCATCTGGGATACATCAAACGCACTCCGTTAGCCGATTTTAAGACGCAGAGCAGAGGAGGCGTGGGATCAAAAGGCGGTAGCACCCGTCGCGACGAAGATTTCCTCGAACATCTTTTCCATGCGTCAATGCACAATACATTATTGCTCTTTACCGAAAAAGGGCGCTGTTTCTGGGTAAAAGTTTATGACCTGCCGGAAGGAACAAAAACGTCGCAAGGGCGCGCCATTCAAAACACTATCAATATCGACAACGACGATCAGGTGAAAGCCTATATTAACGTCAGGACGCTTGCAGAAGAAGAATATATCAAAAATCATTACATCATCATGTGTTCTCAAAAGGGAGTGGTGAAAAAAACTTCGCTCGAAGCCTATTCCCGACCGCGTCAGAACGGAATCAACGCCATCACCGTGCGTGAAGGCGACAGCCTGATCGAGGCGAAACTCACCAATGGCACATGCGATATATTGCTGGCGTCGCTTTCGGGGCGCGCCGTCCGTTTTCCGGAAGAAAAAGTTCGCGATATGGGACGCACCGCATCCGGCGTCCGGGGAATCACTCTGTCCGAAAACATGCCCGACGATCGCGTCATCGGTATGGTATGCATTGAACAGGGAAGCATGGAAAAACAGATATTGGTGGTATCTGAAAAAGGCTTCGGAAAACGTTCCGAAATTGAAGATTACCGCATCACCAACCGGGGAGGTAAAGGAGTGAAAACCATCAACATCACCGAAAAGACGGGAAATCTGATTGCCATCAAGGACGCGGGAGACGAGGAAGATCTGATGATCATCAACAAATCGGGACTTACCATCCGGATGCACGTGTCGGCTATACGGGTAGCAGGTCGCGCCACGCAAGGCGTAAAGCTCATCAATCTGCGCGGAAACGACACTATCGCCTCCGTCACGCAAGTACCGCGAGCCGATGAGGAAGAAGTAGAAACGCCGGATGAAACGCCGATAGAACCGCAGGAAGAATGAAATAATTTTGCTTGTGTCGGACTATTCCAAAGGATAACAGGTAATTGACAATGTGCAAGGGTTTATCGGACTTTTCACAGGATAACCACAAAGTCGCAGAAGTGGCATAAAATAATCCGGATTCTCTCTGTGAAAGATGCGGTTAAGCGTATCAGCAGCCAACCACCGTTACCCCGCCTTCCCGGCTCCATGAAATGCGTTCGCTCCATGGCAGTTCCTTGGTTTCGGGACGACGGTCGAAAATAACCAGATAGCAATCCGGCACAACGCCTTCCGGCAAACGCGGTATGGGTGAAAAGCGGTCGCGGTAGCTCAGTATCTGTCGCAAGCCGGTTGCCTTCACGGCGTCGTACTGTTGCCTGTGGCGAACCAGTTTTATTTCGATGACGTCCCATTTGCCGCCGTATTCAACGGCTAAGTCCATGCGCCCGCTGCCGGCGGCATACTCGCGCTCAATACGTCCGCTCCCGTTGGTGATCCTTTGCAGAAAAGCCATCAGCAACAGGTGAGGGAAGATTTCCGTGTAGTCAGCCCGTTCTTCCCACACTTCCGAATTATTTTGCCAGAATGCCTGAAACTCGTGCAGCAGACCGTCCATGTCAAGCGTGCCGTCTGCATTTTGCCATTTCCATTCCCACGAAGATACGGGCATGTTGTCGTGGTAGCCGGAATTGAGGAACCGCATGAGGATTTCCTCATATACCGGATTGGAGATGGTGAAACCCGTATTCGTATTCCAGGTGATCAGTCCCAAATCCATGGCAAACTCCACATCGGGATTGGTGCGACCCATCAGCGGGTCTGTGTCGCCCGTCATGATGGTTTGCACCACGTGTTTTACCCGCGGGTCGCGCAGGCGTTCGCCAAGGGCGTCCAAGTGCGTTTCGCGGGCTTGTATCATCTGTTCGCGCGCCTGACGGATGTGCTCAATGGTAACGGTTTCCGTGCTGTCTTCATCCAATATGCGCATCGGTGCCCGCATCAACATCGAATTGACTAACCAGGGCTGTCCCTTGGACTGTTCCCAAACATAATTCAAGGCTTCGGCGGTGATTGGCTGACCGGTTTCTTCCGTCCGCTGGGCAAACAGCCTTGCAATTGCCTCCCTGCCGAAATTGCCTATCACCGCCGAATCCGCCTTGATGTTGAACGGCGAGCCGGGATTGACCGGTTTGCCGTCTTTTGCCTTGATGATGTAGTCTTTCAGGTCGCGCATGCCTACCAACGCAATGGACACGGGGAACCTGCCCACCCCGCGCGATGCAAAACCGCCGCGCAACTGACGCAGAAAACTGATCAGCGCATCGTCAACCAGCACATCTACTTCATCAAAAAGGACAACCAAAGGCTTGGGATTGACGAGTTTTGCCCAATCGGTCAGTATGTCGTTCAGTGCAGAAATGGCATTTCCGGCGGTTTGTTCCGGCACGGGAAGTCCCACTTTTTCGGCGG
>JAISRX010000021.1 GCA_031273395.1 Bacteroidales bacterium
CTGTTTTCGGCCAGCATGTCCACACGGTTGAACTTGTCGTCTTTTGCGGTCTTGTTGCCTTCACTCTCAAGTATGCGCTCAATCCGTACCGTTTCCCCCAGCAGGGACGAGAGAAAGCCTTCCAGTACCACAAAATTTGCCTTTTGCCGCAGCAGGCGCTTGAGCGCCCAGTCAAACCGGATGTATCTGCTCATGATTATATTCTTCCTTTCTTTTCCGTGAAACAATGTACAAAGATACATAAAACAGGACGGACGGGCAATCATTCCTGTTCTTTTGCTTTCTCATTGATTGCAATTTTCGCGGCTAAAGTTTTACCTTCACCGGTTTTTCCGGCAATTTGTCCGATCTGTACAGTTCTTTACCGGTACATCCACCGGCAATTTGCTCCCGTCCCAAATAAAACGGGATGGGAGCAAAAATTTCGACTCTCAACTCTCAACTATATCACTAATAAATTTTCACTGTTGAAATCAACGGGCAAGCTTTAGCATCCTTGATATAAATGCGTACTTTGGATGCTACAATGGCTCCGAGCGGAAGAATCCGTTTGTGCCCGATGGTTGTGCCCGTGGCGACACGTTCCCAGGCATCGCCATTCCATATTTCCACGTCGAACAATTTAACTCTTTGTCCTAACCGGATGTATTCCTGTATAGAAATATAGTTAAGCGTCTGAGGAGTTCCCAAATCAATTTCTATGCGCCCCGAAGTAACCGGATCGTCTGTAGCCCAGTATGTTTCCGGATTATCGTCGATTACGTTGCCGGCCGAATAGATTTTAGATTTACCGCGCCAGGTATCTGCCGATGCTTTCGCATGAGCCGCCAGGTTTTTCGAGAATGCGGCATCCAACAGTTTTTTCCATTCCTGCAATGCTTGCACATCGTTTTCGTGTATAAGCCCGCGCCTGTCGGGAGGCAGGTTGAGCAGGAGGTTGGCACCGCGTCCTACCGATTCGAGGTAGATTTTGAACAGGTTTTGCGGAGAGCGTACCTTGTCGTCTTCCTTTTCGTGATAGAACCAGCCCGGACGGATCGATACGTCCACTTCGGAAGGCAACCATGAACCACCGTCTTCCGAGCCATTACTTAACAGATTGCCGATGCCCGGTTTGCCGGGATAAAGCGTGTCGACATTGATGATACTCCAGTTCGTTTCCCCGGCAAAACCGCTTTCATTGCCACACCAGCGAATATCAGGTCCTGCATCACTGAACATAAGCGCTTTGGGCGCCAATTTCCGGACAATAGCGTGGGTATTGGGCCAGTCGTAATACGTACGGTTATCTATTTTCCGCCGTTCGCGTGCGCCGCCATAGTATCCGTCGCCGCCATTGGCGCCGTCGAACCAGACTTCCGATATTGTCCCGTAATTACTCAGCAATTCGGTGAGTTGATTACGGTAATACGTGATGTACTCCGGCGTGGCATACTGTGCAAAATTCCGGTCCCAGGGCGAAAGGTAGACGCCAAAGAAGAGTCCATGCCTGCGGCAAGCATCGGATACTTCTTTAACGACATCGCCTTTCCCTTCACGGAACGGGCTGTTCTTGACGGAATGTTCGGTATATGCACTTGGCCAAAGGCAGAATCCGTCATGGTGTTTACATGTCAGGATCAATCCTTTCAGCCCGGCTTCTTTAATAGTGGTCACCCACTGTTCGGCATCGAAGGCCGCAGGATTGAAAATCGAAGGATTTTCATCGCCATAGCCCCATTCTTTGCCGGTAAACGTATTGGTAGTGAAATGAATGAAAGCATATTGTTCCAAATCGTGCCATGCCAATTGGTTTTCACTGGGAACAGGCAATATGGCTTTTGGAGGCTCTACCTCTTTTTTACCTGCGCTGGCAAACAGTAACAGGCTAATACTTAGTGCAAATAGTTTCTTCATTTTGTTGATATTTATTATGAAACAATGATATCATGGCGGCAAGACCACTATTGAATATAGAGACGGCATGCTTTTGCAGGTTTCTTGTCAAACCGCCCTTTGATAACGATACTTCCTTTTTTCATACCGGGATAGGCGGTGATGTTGACATGTATGCTTCCATCTGTATGGACGGCAGCAAAATCCGGCGTTTCTACTCCCTGCAGCCACAATGATACATGCGCGGGGCGAACCACTTCTTCCCTGGACTTGAAACGCAACGTATATTGTTCGGCTAAAGGAATGTACGGTGACAGGTCAAATTCAAAATGCCCGCCGGAGGAAATCCTGCATGTTCCGATATCCTTTTCCGTTTTTGTTTCAAGTCCGGACGGTTTACCGTCATTATCCGGTCCGGCATAAAATGCGGCAAAACGCTTGATGACGGGCGGAAAAGCCGATTCGTCCACACGCAGGCGAACGGAAGTGACTTCGACCGGAGAAAAACGCTCAATCCGCTTTTGCCCGATAGACAAACCGTTGGACAACTGCGTCCATTTATTTTCCGTAAAACCTTCGATAGCGTATTGGCGTACCCGTTGGCCGAATACAATATCTTCCTGTATAATCACATGGTCGATTATTGCGGGATGGTCTAAACGAAGCTCCAATGTATTGCCGTTTCCCGAAGTCTCGGCGACACTTGTTTCGAACCGTTTACGAATTTCGCCGCCATAAGTCCGGTATAGCGCCATATCTGCGGCGGGAATCAGTCCGGTAGTATCCGGCGTGGCATTGAGCAGCAACGTGGCGCCTCGTCCTACAGATTGATAATAGATGGTCATTAAATCGTCCAGACTGCGCAAATACTGCTCATTCGTGCTGCTCCAAAACCAATAGTGATTTCTCAAAGTGACATCCACTTCCACCGGCAACCACATATCGCCTTCGGGATCATTGTGTTCTGCTGTAGCAATACCCGTGACGCCATCCTTCGCTTTGACCGTATACCAGTTGGGGTACGGGCAAAATCCCCGCTCATTTCCCACCCAGCGAATATCGGCAAAAGGGCCTTGAAAAACAATTGCAGACGGAGCATGTTTTTTGATGACATCTTCCAGGGGGACAATCACACTGCCATCGAACCATATTTCGGTTAATTGGTTGCCGTATCGCGACAATACTTCTTCCCACTGCTTGCGCAGTACGCGGTTATACCCTTCCTGTTTGTCCGGATCTTTTGTTTTGCCTCCGCCACCGTTATATGCACCCCATGTATCGTCGCCCGGATAAATGTAAATGCCCAATTTCATTCCCCTGTCGAAACAGGCTTTGGCCAATTCGTCGAGCACATCGCCTTTGCCGTTTTTATAAGGGGTATTTTTGATGCTATAGCCGGATGTTTCGGTTTGCCACCAGCAAAATCCGCCGGTATGTTTAGCAACAAAAAGGATCATTTTTGCGTCGAACGATTCCGCAGCATCAATCCATTGATTGACGTCCAACCGGTCCGGATTTATCCGGTCCAGAGGCGTAGTATGATCATCATATTCCCGTCCTTGCCATGTACAAGGATCAAGGCACAAAAACATAGTCTGCTCCATTTCATGCCATAATACTTGTTGGGGAGACGGAAGAACAGGCTGTTGTGCGGAAAGGCAAACGCTCCACAGGATACCTGTTATTGATAAAATTTTATATTTCATATTGCCAGTGGGGAATGGAGATAATTTACAACTTATGACTTAAAGCCTCGAAGATAGCGAATTTTTTGATTATCGGTTCAGTCTTGGACTGGGTAATCACCAATTTGATTTCGCTGAGGGGTTGGGGCGGAAACGTGTCAATGTGTTTATGCCCGATATTTGTTCCCGAGGACAAATCAATCCACTCGCCGCCTTTCTTCCCTTTGACGCTGTATGCCAGTACACGTTCTCCCAATGCGATGTCTTCCTGGATTATTACACGGTCAATTGTAGCCGGTTGTTCCAGCCGGATGACGTATTCCGTCCCTTTTCCCGCCGTTTGCCGGAAAGGTGTTCCATACTGTTCTTTGATGGCTTTTCCGAAAAGTTCGACCCGTTTCACATCCGCTTCGGGAATCAGCCCCTTGTCGTTGATGACAACACCGAGCAGCATGTTTGTATTCCGCCCGACACTGGTAATGTACTTCGTCATCAATTGGTCGACAGTGAACATCATTGAGTCTTGCCCTTCCGTCCAGAACCATCCGCCCATAAAAGAACGGTTCCAGCGCAGGGTGAAGTCTGATTCACCCGGGCACCAGTAGGGAGCGAATGGGTCGCCGTGCAGCCCGTCGATGACCGTCATGCCATCGGCATTCGTCGTCGAATCGGCTGTTGCCCAGCAGGGATACGGCGCGACGCCTTCTTCGTTTCCTACCCAGCGTATTAGGTTGGGGTGGCCGTATGGCCCCTGAAAGGCAATTGCCTGGGGTTGCAGCTTCCTGACCAGCGATTGCACATCCGCCCCTCCCTGCTCTTTGGAAAGCACACCGCCGTCGAACCATATCTCAAACAACTCACCGTAATTGCTCCACAATTCGGTTAATTGCTGCGTCACAATGTTGTTGTAAGTATCTTGGGAAATAGGAGAACCCGGTTGAATCAGTCCGGGACCGTCTACATAAAAATAACCGTTGGCTGTCGTACTGGCATAAATACCCGGTTTGATATTGTATTTTTTACACGAGGCTACAAAATCCTTGACAATATCTCCCTTCCCGTCTCTCCACGGCGAATTTTTCACGCTGTAGTCATGCGCCTCCGTCGGCCACAGACTGAACCCGCTACAATGCTTTGCCACCAGTACGGCATACGTGGCTCCCAGTTTCCGTGCCGTCTCAAGCCATTGGTCTGTATCCAGTTCGGTCGGATTAAATATTTCTGCCCCGGGATGTGTTCCCCACCGGCGAAAATCGTAGTCGGGTTTGAACACCTGCAAGTCCAGATGTATCAATACTCCAATCTCCGCATCGGCCCAAGCCAATTGGATATCGTTAGGCACGACTATTTTTTCTTTCTTCGCTTCGTTGCACGATATCGCCAAAAGCGAAATGAATGCGCATAAAATAACTGATATTTTTTTCATGATTATCCTGTCTTATATTGTGTTTTACAATGTTTTTTGAAAAGAGGCCGGTTTATGAACCGACCTCTTTTATAAATATTATTCCCAGCCGGGATTTTGCGGTTTAAAATTCGGATTGACTGTAAATTCCTGTGTGGGAACAGGGTATAAATACAATCGATCTCCCTTTTGCTCTTTTTTATTCATTGTTCTTCAGTATTTCTCGGATTTCTTCTTTTGTCAAACCGGTAAGCGTCCGGATTTGGTCTTCTGAAAAACCGTTCCGGACGGCTGTCAATACGACTTCGGTCAAGGCTGTTACACGGCCTTCTTCCCGGCCTTCTTCCCGGCCTTCTTCTCGACCTTTTTCCAGCCCAATAGCCTCTCCTTCTTCCCGACCTTCTTCCCGACCTTCTATCCTGCCTTCTATCAAACTGGTTTGAATGACGCTCCGCTGGTAACGCACTGCTTCCATGTGCGATTTATAGACGGCACGGTCTTCCGGCGACATCCGGTCTACACGCAGGCGCTCGCGCGCCTCGGCCAGTCCGGGCGCCTGTGCGTCATCCGGAATATCGCCCGT
>JAISRX010000029.1 GCA_031273395.1 Bacteroidales bacterium
TTGTTTTCGGACGGTAAAAATAAATTAACTTAAAATCTATTGTACTATTTTGATTTTAATTTCTTAGGAATGGCGAATAAAAAACTTATAACGGATATGAAATTCGACCTCGAAGAGGTCACATGTTTATAGAAGCAATGTATCCTTTGTTGTACGACCCCGTCGGGGTCGAATGGAAACACAACATCGTTTTTCTATAAACATACGATGCCTTCGGCATCAAAACCATGATACATTATTTATTTCACGTTCCTTAAAGATACCATCTTCTTGTCTCTTTTCCGAATATTTTTTTATTCCTTATATCGAACTCACGTTAGTTAATCAAGAGAAACAATATATCTTTGCAGCCTGAAGATATTACGGATGAAAATACTGTCGCCTCGGGAAATCAAAGCAGTTGATGCATATACCATTGCACATGAACCGATTGCGTCCGTCGATTTGATGGAACGGGCTGCTTCGGCATGTGTTGACCGGCTCATTGCTCATTTCGATCACCGGCGGGAGGTAGTTGTATTTGCAGGACCGGGCAACAACGGCGGGGACGGGCTTGCCATCGCCCGCATGTTGCACTGCCTGCGCTACCGGGTGAAGATTTACCTGCTGACGGACGATCCCTTGCACCTGTCGCCCGACGCCGCCGTCAACCTCAGCCGGCTGCACGATCTCCGTCCTGTCGTGGCAGACGCCGATTGCCTGCCCGAACTCACCCCGGAGCATTTAGTGATAGACGCCATGTTCGGCGCAGGTCTTTCGCGTCCGCTGGACGGACTGCCGGCGCGGATAGCGGCGCACATCAACCGCAGCAAAGCGGTGGTGGTAGCTATTGACGTACCGTCGGGACTGTTCTGCGACGACAACAGCAACCATCATCCCGACACGATTGTCCGCGCCACTTATACCCTCACTTTCCAACAACCCAAACTGTCGTTTTTTTTCGCGGAAAACGCTCCCTTTACGGGAAAATGGGAAACACTGGACATCGGATTGCTGCCCGAAATCATCGACAGGCAGCCCTCAAAAAACTTCGTATTGCAGGATGAGGAAGTTGCCGCGTGGTTTGCGCCGCGCGAAAAATTTTCGCACAAGGGACACTACGGACACGCCTGCATCATTGCCGGCAGCCACAACATGATGGGAGCAGCCATACTGTCCGTCGGGGCATGTTTGAGAAGCGGCGCCGGGCTGGTTACGGCGCACGTGCCGCACGGCGAAACGGCATTGATACAGTTGGCGGCGCCGGAAGCGCTGGCGTCGCCGGACGTTCATCCCGAAGTGCTGTCGCAGATACCCGACTTGAAAACCTATACGGCGGCAGCCATCGGTCCCGGTATCGGGAAACGCGAACCCGTGCGGCAGGCGCTGACCGGATTTCTGCAAGACCTCCGCACGGGAAAACGGACAAGCCCTCCGCTGGTATTCGACGCCGACGCCCTGAATATCCTCTCGGAAAGCGGGGAAGGACTGTCTTTACTGCCTCCGGGCAGCATCATCACTCCTCATCCGAAAGAATTTGACCGTTTGGCGGGCGCCTCCCCGAACGGCTACCGGCGATGGTGCAAACAGATGAGCATAGCCCGGCAGTACGGCATTATCGTGCTGTTGAAAGGCGCGCATACCACCGTTGCCTCCCCCGACGGCGCCTGCCGGTTCAACATTACCGGCAATCCGGGCATGGCAACGGGCGGCAGCGGAGACGTTTTAACGGGCATCATCGTATCGTTGCTGGCACAGGGATGGGACGCCACGCGGGCTGCCTGCGCCGGCGCATGGCTGCACGGAGCGGCAGGCGACCGCGCCGCAAAAAAAAACAGCCGGCAAGCCCTAACGGCAAGCGATATCATCAAACAGACCGGCAAGGTTTTGAAAAAAATAGAACAAAAACAGGATAAAAATACGCCATGTTAAAAAATATTTTCCCGATAAAAGCGTTATGGATAAATAATGAATTTAATTTTGTGATCATGAAAAAATATTTTTCCATAATTGTATTTTCCTCTTTGATGGTAGCATGCGCCGTCACCAAAAATGAAACCGTCATATCGCAGTACCGTTCCGGACAAACGGGACAAAGCGCGTTGGTGTACGGACTTCCGCAAACACGTCTGTATTTCGATGTGGAACTCGTCAAAACGGTTATCAAAAAAGGTCCGTATGCCGAATACGCTGCCGCCATGCTTGGCTTGCAGGACGTTCCCGCAAAAGATTCGGAAAGTTGGCAAATCAGCTACATCCGTATTTCCGACAAGCAGGAAGTGGACAATAAACAGCTGTACGCCCTCTCGTTTATTGATTATCCCTACAATATTGATCGTTTGCTGCGTTTCACGGAGGACGGGCTGTTGCTGGACATATCCGCCGATCATGTACTGATCAACAGCCGACGCGCGGGCAAAAGCAATGACGACATACGCTTTCCGAATACGGTGGTCAAAAACATCGTCACCGAACGGGTGGATACCGTTTATCAAACCGTATTGACCGATACCTCTTTTGTACGTATTCCGGTACTGCAACGCAAAGTGCTTGGCAAAACGACGGAAGAACAGGCGCGTGAAGCCGCCAACCAGATTTTCGACATCCGTCAGGGACGGCTTGACGTAATCAAGGGAAACATAGACCACAGCCCCGACGGCAGCGCCATGAAACTCATCCTCGACGCCTTTAACACGCAGGAAGAACAACTCCTGTCGCTGTTCAACGGGGTAAAAGTCGAAAATCGTTATGTGTACACCTATTCCGCGCTGCCTGCCGGACCCGGCGTCACCACGCCTTTGTTTTATTTCTCGGACAAAACGGGGATCGTGAAAAAAAATACCCCCGGAGCCGGTGAAGTGTGGTACAAAGTGGGAGAAGCCACCGTTCAAAATTCCGCAAAAACGCAACACCAAGCCTCTAACATCATCTATTACCGAATCCCGCAGATTGTAGAAATATCAACCGGCTTGGACGGTACCGTAAAAAGCAGCAAGCAGGCGCGTATTTACCAGTTCGGCAATATTGTTTCGTTTCCGCTGCTGGAGGAACAAAAAAAGAAGTAGGAACTGTCGGTTTTTGATGCTCAATTATTTGGTTCTACCGTTATTTGTGCGGAAACAGGTCTAAATCTCCGTGGAAAAACAGAATCGCGATTCTGAAATTGGCGGTGTTTCCGTACCCTCTTCCGATCGTTTTTAGGAATGGCGAATAAAAAACTTATAACGGATATGAAATTCGACCTCGAAGAGGTCACATGTTTATAGAAGCAATGTACCCTTTGTTGTGCGACCCCGACGGGGTCGAATGGAAACACAACATCGTTTTTCTATAAACATACGATGCCTTCGGCATCAAAACCATGATACATTATTTATTTCACGTTCCTTAATTCCTGTATTGCACCGTTCAAACGCGCGTCCAATAGCTGTTTTTACGTGCAATTTTCCATGAGGCAAAGATGCACTTTTTCTGCTCCACCAGGGACATTTTACCGTCAATATTTTCTCACATCTGCCTGCAATTTCTTGGCTGAAAAATCGCCAATCAATTTCTCTTTTTCAAAATCTTTGCTAAAAACCTGCCTCAAAATATTTTTCAATTCGCAAAATTATCGGCTTGCGGATTTAAGGATAATTGATTATATTTGCAGCATATTTTGACGAAAAAAATGATATATATATGATAATGAAAAAAATTTTATTTGCAGGAATTATTTGTTTTAACGCATTGATATGCAACAGTCAAACGGATACCGGCATCACCGGGAAAAGCGAAAAAACCATCTTTCAGACGGCGGGTCAATGGAAGCCGGCGACGGATGTAAGAGCGGATGTTGCCGTTATTTACGGAGCAAACGACCGGCAGCGCATGACTTTTGAACAGCGCGTACAGTCGTGGAGAGACCGCGGATATCTTACTCATTTCATGACAGGTATCGCGTGGGGCGAATATCAGGATTATTTTACGGGAA
>JAISRX010000038.1 GCA_031273395.1 Bacteroidales bacterium
CAGGTGCAGCGTTTTGTCTTCACCCTGCCGGTTCAGCGGAACGTGCAGGGTGACAATGTCGCACCGGCGGACAATTTCCTCCAGCGAAACGAAGTTGCCGGCGCCTTCCCTGCGCGCCCTTGGCGGGTCGTTCACCAGCACCTTCATGCAGAGCGTCTCTCCCAAGCGCGCTACCTTGCCGCCCACGTTGCCCGCACCCACCACGCCCAGAGTAACCTCCCCGAACGAAAACCCGTGATGGACGGCAAGCGCGCACAGCGCGGCGGCAATGTACTGCCTCACCGACCCCGCATTGCAGCCGGACGCATTTGCCCACGCAATGCCGTTGGCGCGGCACCATTGCGTGTCTATGTGGTCGAACCCGATGGTAGCGGTGGCGATGAACCGTACCCGCGTTCCTTTCAGCAGGGCTTCGTTGCACTGCGTGCGCGTACGCACGATGAGCGCATCCGCATCGACTGCCTCGGCGCGCGTAAGGACGGAACCCCGCACGTATGCCGTCTCCGCAAACGGCTCCAGCACGCCGCGTATAAAGGGAATCTTATCGTCTATGACTATTTTCATACAAAAATTTCACGGCTCAAATTTAGCGCATAATTTTGAAAATGCGTGCATCCGCAGCATAAAATGTCTTTGGAAGCAACGGACGCGAACGCGGCGCCCCGTAGGACTGCCCTGAAAAACAGACGCCTTTGCCGCCATAGAGATGCGGCGCGCCGCGTCTCTACATCACCGCAAAAAGCCGCATGCACCAAAAACATGTTGCAGCCCGAACCGTTTTCGTGCCGGTTCGGTTATGGACGCCGGTTGAATTTGTCGAAATGGGCGAGATAGGTATCCATGTCCTTGTCGCCGCGTCCCGAAACGGTGAGCGCCACCACGTCGTGGGGACGGAATGTTTTCATGGCGAGGGCGGCAAGGGCATGCGCCGATTCCAGCGCGGGAATAATTCCCTCGATGGCGGTCAGTTCAAAGGCGGCTCTCAGGGCTTCATCGTCGGTGGCGGCAAGTACTTCGGCGCGTCTGGCAGCCGACAGGTTGGCATGGATGGGACCGATGCCGGGGTAATCCAGTCCGGCAGAAATGGAATAGGGTTCCACAATTTGTCCGTCCTCCGTCTGCATCACCAGCGTCCGGCTTCCGTGAATAATTCCTTCCCGTCCGAGATGTATGGTGGCAGCCGATTCTCCCGTTTCCATGCCGCGTCCGGCGGCTTCAACGGCAATCAGTTTCACCCGTTCGTCGTTCAGATAGCGGTAGAATGTTCCGGCGGCATTGCTTCCTCCACCCACGCAGGCAATCAGGTAGTCGGGATGGTCTCGTCCTTCGTGTTCCGAGAGTTGCTGCCCGATCTCCTCGCTGATGACCGATTGAAAGCGGGCTACCATGTCGGGATACGGATGCGGTCCCACGGTGGATCCTATGATGTAGTGCGTGTCCGACGGGTTGCAGCACCAGTCGCGTATTGCCTCGTTGGTGGCGTCCTTCAGCGTTTTGTTTCCGCTGGCGACGGGACGCACCTCCGCGCCCAGCATTTCCATTTTGCGGACGTTCAGCGCCTGCCGTGCAATGTCCGTTTCGCCCATGTACACCACGCACTGCATGTTCATCAGGGCGCAGACCGTAGCGGTTGCCACTCCGTGCTGTCCCGCCCCCGTTTCGGCGATGATGCGGAGCTTGCCCATCCGCCGGGCAAGCAGTATCTGCCCGATCGTGTTGTTGATCTTGTGCGCTCCGGTATGGTTCAGGTCTTCGCGTTTGAGATAGATACGCGCGCCGTATTTTTCCGACAGACGTCGCGCAAAATAAAGAGGCGACGGGCGCCCCACATAATCCCGGAGCAGTCCGTGAAATTCCTTTTTGAACCCCTCCTCGTTCATGATGCGCAGATAAGCATCCCTGAGCTTTTCCACGTTGGAATGGAGTATTTCGGGGATATACGCTCCGCCGAAAATTCCGTAATAACCGTTTTGATCCGCATGATAATTCATTGGCGTCAATTCTTGATGTTTGTGATCAGTTTTGCGACAGCTTCCCCGATGCTGTTTTGCGACAGCAGCCTGATGAAGCTGCTGCCTATGATGGCGCCGTCTGCATGTTGTTGCGCGGCGTCGCAGGTCTCCTTTCCGGAAACGCCGAACCCTATCAGGCGCGGATGTTTCAGCTTCATGGCGTTGATACGGCGGAAATAGTCCAGCGTTTTTTCGTCGAAACGATCCTTTGCCCCAGTTGTGGAAGCGCTGGATACCATGTAGATGAATCCCTCCGTGTGTTCGTCTATCAGGCGGATGCGCTCGTCGGACGTTTCGGGGGTAATCAGCATGATGAACGACAAGCCGTAGCGGCGGGCAAGCGGCTTGTAGTCGCGGAGGTAGTCGCTGAACGGCAGGTCGGGAATGATCACCCCGTCCGCTCCGACTTCCGCGCAGCGACGGCAGAAATTCTCTGCGCCGTACTGTATTACCGGGTTCAGGTAGCCCATCATCACCAGCGGCGCCGACACCTCCCCGCGTATGCCTTCCAGTTGCCCGAACAGTTTTTTCAGGGTCATGCCGTTGCTCAGCGCAATGCCGTTGCTTTGCTGTATGACCGGTCCGTCCGCCATAGGATCGGAAAACGGAATGCCGATCTCCATCATATCCACGCCTTGCCGTTCCAGTTCGCGGATGATGACCGTGGTGTCGTCCAAATGGGGAAACCCCGCGGTGAAATAGACAGAGAGGACGCCGGTCGGTTTACTTTCGAATAAAGATTGAATCCTGTTCATAATGCTTTGTCAAAACGCGACAAAAGTACATCTTTTTTGGAAACGTCACAGCAATAATTTTGCCATGTCGCCGTTTTGTTGACAGACAGATTTGGTCATGAAACGCAAAATATTCAGGAAAGTCATTAAATGGACAGGATGGTCGATAGCGGCAGGGGTGGTTTTTTCCATTCTGCTGACGCTCACCTATCGTTTTGTCAATCCCCCCTGCACGCTGCTGATGCTTCACCGTTCCATCGGCGGCGTGAAGCAGCAGGCGGAGAAAAAGTGGACGCCGTTCGACCGGATTCCCCAGTGCATGATAGATGCGGCAGTAGCCGGCGAAGACAATAAATTTGCCGTTCACTGCGGGTTCGATTTCGACGCCCTTCGCGACGCCTACCGGCACAATAAAACGGGAAAACGCATACGGGGAGCAAGCACCATCACGCAGCAGATGTGCAAAAATGTTTTCCTGTGGGAAAGCCGCAGTTACGTCCGCAAAGCGCTTGAAGCGTGGTTTACCGTGCTGGTGGAACTTTTGTGGAGCAAACAGCGCATCATGGAGGTGTATCTGAACGTCATTGAAATGGGAAAAGGCATTTACGGCATAGGCGCTGCCGCACAGTTTTACTACCGGCATCCGGCGGAGAAACTCTCGCGCGAAGAAGCAGCCATGATTGCCGTCATACTTCCTTCGCCCGTAAAAAGGAACCCGCGCGCGCCAACAGCCTACATGTTGCAGCGTCAACAGCAAATCCTCTCGCTGATGCGGAAAATAGGAAAGGTGGAACTGTAAATGGAAAATGGACGGGGACAAACAAGACAGCGATAAAAAAATTGAAAAACCGAACCGGCATGTTATCTTTGCGGTGAAAAATAAAATTATTTCAAACTCTAAAAGATACGGTAAAATCAAATGAACCTCCCAACCCGGACAAGCCGGAAGCAAAAAGGGGAAAAAACGTATCTTTGCATTATGGAATTAATAACGACAATCTATCAAAAAGAGATAGCCTTCACCCTGTCATGTTATGACAGGCTGATTCTCACGGGAAGCATCCCCGAACTGTCGTATGCCGGAGGCATGACGGGTTATTTGTATAATAAAGGAGTAAGAATATTTGATTATCCCCGCTTTGCCGAGCCGGTCAAGGAAAAAATACGGGCTAATATTGAGCAAAAAGCGCATGAACAGGGCGTTTCAATAGAATTTATCCGCAAATCGGGCGAAAGAAAGTATCATTAGCGAAAAGATCAAAGAACGCGGCAGTCATCCGGGCATCGTACATATAATTTCGGCGATGGAAGGCTGCAACACGTATAAACCGTGGCACGACAAAACTACAGGCAAAACGTTCCTGAAACCGGACAGGAGCCGGTGCCTGCATTATTATATTTATTTTATAGACGAAGCGCCCGGTTTGGGTTATATTCGTGTACCCACATGGCTACCCTGTCGATTACA
>JAISRX010000042.1 GCA_031273395.1 Bacteroidales bacterium
CTGTGGTAGCGTCTTTCAGCACTCGCCTGACGTGTTCGTCGGTCATCACCGTCAGTCTCATCGGGTTTCTATAATCGCGGTTGACGATAACCAGAAACCTGTTATTTCCTTTCTCCAGCAGGGATACTACAGCGCCGTTATCGCCCGTTTCAAGCAGATGGATATGTTCCGGAAGCTTATCCATCAGCATGGTACCCTCCATTCGCTTGCCCGTATGCCACACCGACACCTTTTTCGCGCCGAGAAAAACGCCGGCAAGAGCGTGTATTTCCCGATTAACTGCCTTGATGCGATCATACACAACGGTACGTTTGCCGCTGAAGTCGATCGGCGCCTGATGAAAATCCCAGTACGGATTGACGCCGGGATTCCAGTAAGTGAAATATTGCAAAGTCTGCGCTCCGTAGGCAAGGTTACTGAACATCTGCACTTTGATTTCTCCAACGGTAGGAACCGGATAGTGATTATGCGCCGTAGCAAGCGCAAACGCCCAGAAAGGAATGCCTCTCTGCTCTGCCACCGCCGATACTTCTTCCAGATTGGCGTAATAATAGTGCGGGTTAAGGCTGCCGCTGCCGTCAATGGGATAATGGTCGAAGGAAATGAACGATACCGGAACCTGTTTCACGAATGCCTCCAGATGCTCGCGATAAGAGTTGAAACCCAATGCTTCTTTGGGGGCATGATTGGGAAGAAGGTTGATATAACAGTAATGGTTTTTATCGACAGCCTGTATCCGTTTCACCCACTCGCTCAATTCGGGAAAATTGCCCACCCCCGGTTCATCTTGCAGGTGATAGCCTGCAAGGGCAGGATGTTTCATCAGCCGTTTGGCTGTTTTCTCCGGTTCCGCTTTCAATTCGGGGCAGGAAGGGAGCAGTTTGACGCCGGCTTTCCGTGCGGCGTCCAACGCTTTTTCCACCGCTTCGATACTGGAATATCCTGAGTAATTGATGTTGATACCCGATTCCTTCAATTCTTTAAACCGTTCCACGCCGGTTTCTACCTCCGGAACGCCAACCCATGCCAAAATGGGAAATTCCTGGTCCGTTTTAAGATTTTCCTGTGCGACAGCGCTTATAGTAAGAGCTGCAAAAACTAATGTCACTAATAAATTTTTCATTTCTTATTTTATTTATACTCTCTCTCTCTCTTCCAAATGTCACGCCGAAGCGCGCGAACGCCTGATGGTCAGGGGATACGGCAACAGTTGCCGAACGATTTTTCGCATCTTCGGGCAACCATTCGGCGGATAATATGTGAGAAAAAGTCTTCATTTCCTATCTATTAAAAACGTCTTGCTTTTTTGCCTCTCACCTTGAAGCAAAAATTTTCAAACGACGGGACAAAGGTACGAGCTCTTTTTTGAAATTGTTCTCCTAAATCAATAAAAATTTACGCAACCGATTGCATAACAGAAAAACAGTAAGTTCGCACCCCGGAAATCGGAAATGGGGAACGGTCGTTTTTGTATTCGTCGTGAAAAGGCGCAATGTTGGAGCTAAAAACGGTACTTCCGGATGGCATGACAATAATCCCAAAATGTCCATTAGCCGGTATCTCCCTATTGAACTTCGGTTGCATGGAATGTGTGAAGACGGGTAACGACCTCGAAGAGGTCACATGGTTATAGACAATTTCGACGCCATCGGGGTCGCACGGCACGGATAGCGTCCCCGATTCTATCAACATGCGACCCGTTGGGTCGGTCGGCGGATATCATCCTGCCGTTTGCTATAAGCATGCGATGCTTTCGGCATCGTTTTTCTCGAACCGGAATTACACAGTAATCCGGGGCGATGAGAGCGAGGTATCCTAATGGACAATTTGGGATAAAATCTTCCGCCGGTTAAAATATCCTGCGCTTTTATTGTTATCTTTGCGCCGCGGATGAACGGGCGTTGCCGGCGTCCGCCGAAAAACAAATAAAGAACAAATGCAGGCAGAAATCATCACCATCGGCGACGAATTGCTGATAGGGCAGGTAGTGGATACCAATTCGGCTTTTATTGCCAAAGAACTGAACGGGACAGGGATAGGAGTGCACCGGATCACCTCGGTTGCCGATACGCGCGAAGACATACTCGCGGCGCTGGAAGAGGCTTCGCGGCGGGTGGCGCTGATAGTAATCACCGGCGGATTGGGTCCCACGCGCGACGACGTCACCAAAAGCGCGCTTGCCGAATATGCAGGCGACTGTCTGACGCTGCACGAGCCGACCCTCCGGCACATCGAAGCCATGATGACCGCCAAAAACATCGCCGTGAACCCGCTGAACGTCAAGCAGGCGGAGGTGCCGGCGCACGCCGAGATCATCCCCAACAGCTGCGGCACCGCGCCCGGAATATGGTTCGAAAAAAACGGCACGGTGTGCATTTCCATGCCCGGCGTCCCCTTCGAAATGAAAACCATGATGCGCAACGAAATCATCCCGCGTCTGGGGCAGCGCTTCACCACGGGCGTAATACTGCACCGCACGCTGCTGGTGGCCGGCATCGCAGAGTCGGAACTGGCGCTGCGAATTGAGCAGTGGGAAAACGGATTGCCTTCGCACATCCGGCTGGCTTACCTGCCGTCGGGCGGAATGATCCGCCTGCGATTGTCCGCATCCGGCGACGACAGGGACAGCCTCCTCCGGCAAGTGGAAACGCTCGTCGGCGAACTGCCACCTCTTCTTGACCGGCGCCTGCTGAGTATCGACGACGAACTGCCCGAAGAACTTGTCGGAAAACTGCTCTCCGGAAAGGGAAAAACCGTTGCCACCGCCGAAAGTTGCACCGGCGGGAACATTGCGCGGTTGCTGACCTCCGTCGCGGGAAGCTCGGCGTACTTCAAAGGCTCGGTGGTGGCATACGCCAACGAAGTAAAGGTACATCTGCTGAATGTTAACCCTTCGGACATTATGCAGTACGGCGCGGTGAGCCGCCGGGTAGCGGAACGGATGGCGCAGGGGGTGCGTACCGTGATGGGAACGGATTACGGCATTGCCGTTTCCGGCGTGGCAGGTCCGGGTGGAGGCACGCCCGAAAAACCCGTCGGCACGGTATGGATTGCGCTTGCAGATGAAAGGCAGACAACCGCGAAACTGTTTCATTACGGCGAGAACCGCGAAAACAACATACAGAGAGCCTCCACCTCCGCCCTGAACATGCTGGCGGAGGAATTGCTGGCGTAAACGCGCTGCCGGATAATTGATGATGAAAGAATTTTGGATTGTCTGAAATTTGATATAATTTTGACGCTTCATAATTTAAAATAAAGAATCATGAGAAAGTATATGGTAGCAGGCAATTGGAAAATGAACAAGAGCCTTGCGGAAGGGATTCAACTGGCAAAAGAAGTGGATGCGGCGGTGGAAGCAGCAGGGAAGTTATTGTGCGAGGTGGTGATAGCGCCCGCCTTCCTGCACCTCTCGGAAGTGAGCAAAGCGGTAGGCGCGAAGGTAAGCGTATCGGCGCAAAATTGCGCGGCGGAAGCCTCCGGAGCCTATACCGGAGAAGTGTCGGCAGCCATGCTGCAAAGCGCCGGAATACCCTATGTGATCATCGGACATTCCGAACGCCGCACCTATTACGGCGAAACCGACGCTATCCTTGCAAAAAAGGCGGAACTGGCGCTGGCAAACGGTTTGAAACCCATTTTCTGCATCGGAGAAGAACTCTCCCAACGCGACAGTGGAAAATATCTTGACGTGGTGAAGGGACAAATCGAAAACGGATTGTTCCGGTTCTCAGCCGACGAGTTTTCCAAAATCGTGATTGCCTACGAACCCGTATGGGCTATCGGAACGGGACGTACCGCCACTTCGGAACAGGCGCAGGAAGTACACGCCTTCATCCGCAAAACCGTTGCAGACAAGTACGGCAGCGCGGTTGCCGACAACGTCACCATACTCTATGGCGGCAGCTGCAACGAAAACAACGCCAAAGAACTGTTTGCCCGTCCCGATATTGACGGCGGACTGATTGGCGGCGCTTCGCTGGTTGCCGACAAGTTCATCAGGATCGTTACCGCGTTTTAAGGAATATTTTGCCGGAAATTGCGCCGGCGCCGGCAAGACGCTATTGCCGCGTTTTCGTTAAAAAATCTTTGAACTCCGCCGCGCTTTTGGTATAACCCAGCGGGTTGCCTGCGGTTTCGCCGTCGGGGGTGAGGATGACGTGGTAGGGAAACGTATTGGTTTGGTAGCGGGTAATTTGCAAATCCGCATTTTTTTGTCCCAGGGTCTTTTTCACTTTTCCGTCAAGGGCGGAGACGACGTATTCGCTTTCGGGCAAAGGCGAATGGTCGTCGGTGTACAGGGCAAGCAGCACGAAACGGGTAGCCATCAGGTGACGCACTTCGGGGTCTGCCCACACGTTGGCTTCCATTTCCCTGCATTTGGCGCAGCCATGCCCCTTGAAGATCATCAACACCGGTTTGTTTTGTTCTTTGGCGCAGGCTATGGCTTCGTCGTAGTCGAAATAGCCCTGCAATCCGTGCGGCAAGGCAAGGTTGGCATGATCGCCGTACTTGGGGACGCCGCACAGGTTGCCCGATTCGGTGAAGGTTACGCTTTGCCGCGGGGCGTCTTTGCCGGCGGGCAACAGCCCCGACAGGGCATGAAGCGGTTCGCCCCACAAACCCGTAAACAGGTACAGCGCAAAAGAGAAACTCGCGACTGCCGTCAACAGCCGCCCTACGCCAAGATAGGGCAATTCGCCGTCGTGGACGAAACGGATTTTTCCCAGTAAATAAAGTCCCGTCAGGGTAAAGAGGACGATCCATATACTCAGGAAAACGCCGCGGGTGATGATGTTCCATTCCAGCGCATGATCGGCGCATGAAAGGAAATAGAGGGCAAATGCCGTCATGACAAAGGCAAACACTATTTTAATCGAGTTCATCCAGCCTCCCGATTTGGGCAGTTTTTTCATCATGGCGGGGAAAAATGCCAGCGCCGCAAACGGAGATGCAAAAGCCAGCCCGAACCCGAACATGCCCAAAACAGGTTTTACAGCCAAACCTTGCGCCGAAGCAACCAGAATGCTTCCCACAAAAGGACCGGTGCAGGAAAACGAAACCGTCACTAATGTCAGCGCGATGAAAAACGCGGAGAGGTAGTCGCCTTTACCGGCTTTCCGGTGGATGCGGTTAGCCGGCGAACCGGGAAGGGTAATTTCGTACAGCCCGAAAAACGACAGGGCAAAAGCAATGAAAATAGCGGCAAAAACAAGGTTGGTCAGCCAGTGTCCCACAATTTGATTGGTGATGTCGGCGCTTTTGGTCAATGCCACAATTACTCCCACAGACGTATAAATCAATATGATGGACAGTCCGAACACCACTGCCTTGGCAACATGCGCCATCCGCTTCTTGCCGCTGTTCAGAAAAAACGATACGGTCAAGGGGATCATCGGGTACACGCAAGGCGTTAATACTCCGAGAAAACCCGCTGACAAAGCCATCAGGAAAAATCCCCACAGGGAAGCCGGCGCTTCCTTTTCCGTGTCGGGAGCGTCCACTACCGGCGCTTCCATCAGGGAGGGCGCAGCCGGAATAGCGGCTGCGGAGGCTGCGTCATCTTCCGGACGATCCGGTTCGCTTGCCTGTACCGCCTGTATTTTCGCAACGGACGGAACGGCGGCGGCGTTTTCCCGCACGGGCGTTATCCGGACGGAGAAATCAACCTGTCGTGGCGACAGGCAGGTATTGTCGTTGCAGCACATGTATTCCACCGAGCCTTCCACGGAAAAAGGCTCGCCGGTTAAAATCCCGACCCGCTGCCGGAAAACGGCAAGTTTCGAGAACTGTCCCACTTCAATGTCGAAATTGGCGTCATACTTGATTTTCGGCGGGGTCACTTCCACGATGCCGCCGGATAACTCAAATCCCGTACCGGCGGTGAAGGTAAAGGAAGTAGGGACGGGTCGCACGGCAACATCGGGCAGGTTGGCGGAGTACATTGCCCACCCCGGTTCAATGATTGCGGTAAGGCGTATATCGGCTTCGGAGGCTGTTTGCCGTTCAACGGTTGCTTCCCATTTTACGGGGTCGAACACCTGTCCGTACACGGGACAAAACAGCATGGCAAGGAAGATGACCGGAACAATTTTTTTCATACTTTCAAATGCGGCAAATACTTGGTAACATTATGTGAACTTGAACCCGATACGCTTATTCAGAGCGCGCCGGTAATATCTTCGCTGAGAGGTTTTACCTTCGACGGGTAGAATTTCAGCAGGTTTCCTCTGGCGTCCACCAGATACTTGCAAAAATTCCATGTCGGTTCTTCGGTGTTCCATCCGTTTTTCGCGCTGTCGGTAAGCCATTGATACACCGCGTTTTTTTCGTCCCCTTTGACGGATGATTTCTCCATCAGCAGGAAAGTAACTCCGTAGTTTTGCCGGCAAAATGCCGCGATTTCCTCATTCGAGCCGGGTTCCTGCTTGCCGAAATCATTCGACGGAAAGCCGATCACTACCAATTTGTCCTTATATTGTTCGGACAGCGTTTGCAGCTCTGCATATTGCGGAGTGTGTCCGCATTTGGAAGCAGTGTTGACAATCAGCACTTTCTTTCCCTTGAAGCCGGAAAAATTGACTTTTTTACCGTCCAATGCGGTGAAACTCAACTTATAAAAACTTGAGGTTTTCGTCTTTTTGCTCTGTGACTGGGCGTGAACGGATACTTCACAGAAAAAAACGGATAACAGACAGACAAACAAACATTTCATGTATTTCATGATAAAAGATGATTAGATGATGATATTCGGTCGCAAAGATACATTAGATTTAATTATTTCAAATAAATATTTTTAGGCGGGACGGATGTTTTATTAATATGCCGATATAATTCCGGTAATCAATAAAATGTAATTATTTTCGACATTCCGTATGACATACATCTCATACAATCCACAAAGCAGGTTGATGAAATACGGACGCGATCATATTTTTTGGTCGTAACAAAAAAAAAAGTGTTACCTTTGCCGAAACAAAAATAAGCAACGAGATGGAAATTTGGGAATTTACACGGGATAACAGGTTGATACGGTTTGTTTTATCCGTTTGTCGTTTGGAAAGGGCATTTCGCAAACCGGACGGGTGGGCAGGCGTTTATTTCTCCTGTGGGTGAAAACGCCGTATAGAGCCGGAACGTTGGGTATCATTTTTTTTAAAAATTTTAAATATAAATAATTTTAAATGAAAACAGTAAAAAAAGAAACAGATCTTAAAAACAGCCTATTATATAGCTCCGTAAATACTTTATTGCGCGACAGATTGCATGAAATCCAAAAGCAAATAAAAGAAGCCGCGTATGAACGCAAATATCATAAGCTGATAAAAAAGATCAGGTGCAGATGCGCTTATACGCCTTATGTCAAACAACATATCCAGTGGAGAATTGATATCGAATTGAGGGAAGTTGTTTGCGACGAACACGGCGAGCCTCACGGCGCGGGAAGTTTTAGCAGCATGGAGGCGGTTGCAGGGTTATTGTATTATAATCCGGGAAAAATATACAATAGTTTTGTTAAAAACCACCATGAGCCTGCCGAAAAGAACAGTAAAAATGAAATCATTATAAAATTCGGTGAAATTAATGATCGTGAAATTGTTGAAAAAATCATGAGCGAAACATTAATATCTTTAAGTTTCCCACCCTTCAAACCCCAGTAAATCAAGGATAAAAAAAAAGAAAAAAGTAGTGATAATTCGATATAATTTGATAATTTTGTGATAGTTATAAACAAAAATACAAATTAAAAAAACTATCACCACTTATGAGTGCAAAAATAAGCATTTTAGATG
>JAISRX010000173.1 GCA_031273395.1 Bacteroidales bacterium
GGTATTAAAATAACAGACGATGAGATAAATGGTGTTAATTTAAAGAAATTCAAATTTCACGGTGAATGGAATTATCTCATAAAACCCAATAAAATGTAAATGTTATTTGCGGACATTTCCTTACTCAAATCCTGTCCGAAAATACCCGTTCCGGTAAACAGGATCAATAATACAAATATTGATTTCATGATATTGATTTTATAGGTTTATAAGCCGCAAAGTTACTGCATGGCATGAGGGAAAACAAAAAAACAGGCGGACATTTGCAATGAATTAAAGAATTGTATATTATAGATATACATCTTTTTCATCGGTAAATATGGCGGACAAAAATTACAGGGTCTGCAAAAAATCGTCTAATGTGACGCTTCGAGAGTGACTACAGCTATACTGCACTCGGTTATAATCTTGTGTTTTTTAGCCTGTCGTACCCCGTATTTCATACGGGGTTATCAAAGGGTAACGCCTACGGCGTTTTACGCCTATGCAGGGCTGTGCGCAACCCCGACAGGGGTTGCCTTTTGATAACCCCGTACAAGCGAAGCGCAGTGCGGGGTACGAAAGCTCAAGACTCAACCGAATGCAGTATATAATGATTTTAATGCTTTAATCCTGCGGCGTCATCTTTATTCTCCGACAGTTCCCTGTTGACGGTTTTGCTCGTACAGGCAATGGCTCATCACCAGACGGAGGTCGGAGTAGGAATATTTTTCTCCGACGGCTTCCCTGACGGGCGCCAGTCGTGGGGTGTCCTCCGCAAGCGCCGCCTTGATCCACGGGGTCAGATGTTCAACGGTTTCCGAAGGCAACAGTCGGAAAACCGATAATTCGCCGTTGAGTACAAAGTCCGACAGATGATCCGTCACGGTAGTTTCGCTAATTCCCCGTTTTGCGGCAATTTCACCGATGGAAAGTCCCTCGCGGAACAGGTTAAAACTTTGCTGTCTGGTCGGTATTTTGGACGTTTCGGGATGCTTTGTCGAAGATGGCTGCCGTTGTTTTTGCTCCCATGCGGCTCTGCCTGCTTTTGCGGAAGCTGTCCGCCCGCCGTTTTTTTCCGGCGCGCTTTCAGCATACACCGAACGGATACGGGGAAGCGGCAAATCCATGTCTTCCGCAAGGGCGACGTCATTGTACCGCACTTTTTTCATGTTCGTGATGAACAGCTTCATATCCGCCTCCAGCGCGCAGATTTGCCTGTAGAACGTTTTTGCCTTTTTGACGTTGAACAGGGTGATGTACTCTTGCAGGGGCGCAAGCATCCGCTCGACGACGGTACGGTGGAAATACTCCACCCCCTTGCGGCAACGTTCCCCAAGCAGGGCAATATCTCCGTTTTGCTCCTGAACGATGGTCTGCAATTGCTTTTGGAACTTTTCGGCAACCGTCCGCATCTCCGTTGCCTGCTGCAACAGTTTTTTCGCCAGAACGCGGGCAGGATTGAAGTCTTCGGATACCTTGTCTTCCAGCAGTTTTTTCAGGCTGTACGCTATCCTGATCAGTTCCTCGCAGTCGAAGTACAGCAGCAGGCGGTTTGCCCAGAAATGCCGTTTTTCGGTTTCCAGAATACTTTGCAGTTCGGACGGTTCCTTTTCCGCCCGGGCAAGGGTTACCGCCTGCGGGTTTGTCCACACGCTGCCGGAGGCGATAGGCGAAAGCAGCACGATTCCCTCCAGAGAGGTGCAGCGGCTCAGGGCGACATAAGCCTGCCCCGGCGCAAAGGCTCCTCCCGCGTCAATGATTGCCCGTTCGAAGGTAAGTCCCTGACTTTTGTGGATGGTGATTGCCCATGCCAGCCGGATGGGGTATTGACTGAACGAGCCGAGTTCTTCCTCTTCCAGTGCGCCCGTGTCCTTATTCAGGGTGTAGCGCACGTTTTTCCATGTTTCCTGTTCCACCGCAATGGCTTCCTGCGAACCGTCCGGTCGCACCATGATCCTGTCGCCGCTGATGCCTGCGATCATTCCGATTTTCCCGTTGTAATAGCGTTTTTCCTCGCCCGAATCGTTTTTGATGAACATGATTTGTGCGCCTTCCTTCAGCGTCAGAGTCATTTCCGTGGGCAGGGCGTATCCGGGAAATTCGCCCTCGATGACGCCCTCAAACGAGTAAACGGGGGCGTTCAGCCTGCTCAGTTCGCGATTGTTAATGGCGTCTGCCTTGGAGTTGTGCGTGGTGAGCGTGATGTATTTTTCTCCCGCAGGCGCCTTAAACGACGGGGAGTAGCGGCGGTTGAGCAAATCCAGGTCTTCCCGTGTCAGTTCGTCGTTGCGGACATGATTGAGCAGATCTACAAAAGCCTGTTCCCGCTGCCGATACACCTTTTTCAGTTCCAGATACACCGGTCGGGCGCGCTCAACGGCTTTGGCATGGAAAAAGAAGGGCGAGGCATAATAATCCTTCAGAATTTGCCATTCGTCCTCCTTCACTACCGGCGGCAACTGGAAAAGATCGCCGATATAAAGCATCTGTACGCCGCCGAAGGGTTTGTCGCTCCGGCGGATACTGCGCAGGACGGCATCCGCCGAATCCAGTGTATCGGCGCGCAGCATGCTCACCTCGTCAATGATGAGCAGTTCCAGTCGCCGCAGCATGTCGCGCTTTTGCGCCGTCATGGTAAACCGTTCCCGACTGTTGCGGTATTCCATTCCCGGCACAAAAGGCTCAAAAGGCAGCTGAAACAGCGAATGAAGCGTCACTCCGCCGGCATTGATTGCCGCAACGCCTGTAGGCGCCGCCACGATGCAGTTTTTATGCGTGGCATGGCGGATGTGTTTCAGGAAAGTGGTTTTGCCCGTACCGGCTTTCCCGGTAAGGAAAATGTGTTGGGAGGTCTGATTTACAAAATCGGCAGCCAACTGAAATATCTGATTGTTCGTATCCGGTGTGATCATCATGAAACAATTTTGCCGCCAAAGATACATATTTTTTAAATAGGATGTACCTCCTGTTTTCGCATTTACTAATTGAAAGAACGATGTTATGCTGTCCCTGATTCCGGTTGGAGGCTGTCCCAAAAGAGACATTTTCCCGCCGCAAAGTCGGCAAAGGAAATCATACCGGCGATGTAAACTTGGCACCCTTTGCGGTACCGTTGCGTTCTTTGCGTTTGCATCGACTGTTAGGGCTGCCTGATCACCGTGCGGGGATGATGCACACCGGAGAGCTTTGGTCTTCCCCTGCCTGCCGCGCCATCCGACCCCCGACGGGGCAGGGTGCGCCGGCTGGTATCCGGCGCTGTGAGTAATTTATGACGGATGATGCGAACAAATTTCCGCCGATGAACGTTTTATAAACAAAGGCGGGGAAGGGCGTTTCTTTTTCCGGTGGTATTATCCCGTTTTCCGGCAATGTTTTCGACAAAAAACGAATATCCGGACAACGAAGTCCTCACCGAAAGTAACCGTATTCCCCGTCGAAACGGACAATTCAAAAGATGCGCCTGCCCCCGGTACAGACTTCGCCGTTCAAACTGCTGCAGATTGAACCGCCGTGACAATGGCGAAACGTCAGACCCTGCCGGGATTTTCATTGCATTTGAATACCCGGATATGAATTGAAAATGATGCACCTTAAAAACGTATGCCTATGGAAAAGTAAGTCATGAGCGGTGAACGGTGAAGAAGAGTAGCCGTGCGCCACGCGGCGTTTCGTCGCAACAGTTTTTCAATCAAAGTTTCAATATAAAGATATTATAAATTTCTAAATAAACAAAATTATGAATAAAATTATTTTTTTCAGTCATACATTGCGGAAAACAGTATTTGCTGCATGTATCTGTGCCATGAGTACGCTTTCGCTGTTTGCGCAGGGGAGCATTACCGTCAGCGGCACGGTAAACGATGAAACCGGCAGCCCGCTGCCGGGTGTAAACATTGTGGTGAAAGGCACTTTAATGGGAGTGATCAGCGACGCCAACGGCGCGTATTCCGTGAGCGTTGCCGGCAGGGAATCCATGCTGATATTTTCGTTTATGGGCTATGCCACGCAGGAAATTGTAGTGGGCGACCGGACGTCCATCCGCGTGATCATGCGCGAAGACGCCCAGGCGCTGGAGGAAGTAGTGGTGATTGGCTACGGCACCCTGGAAAAGAAGCAGGTAACGAGTTCCATTACCTCCCTTTCGGCGCGCGACCTGCCGCAGGGCGTGGGAGGCTCGTCCATTGCCACCGCGCTGCAGGGCAAGGTGGGCGGACTGGTGATGTCGGGAACCGCAAGCCCCAATTCGGGCAACACTTTCCAGTTGCGCGGCATGGCTTCGATCAACACATCGCGCGCGCCGCTGATTGTGATTGACGGGATGCCGGGCGGAGACGTCCGCACCCTCGTACAGGAAGACATACAGTCCATCGACGTGCTGAAAGACGCTTCGGCAGGCGCTATCTACGGCACGAGGGCTACCGGCGGGGTGATACTGATCACTACCAAACAGGCAAAGCCCGGCGCGCTGAAGATGAGCTACACCGGCGAGATGCTCTTCAAGCAGTCCTTCGGCAAACCCGACCTGCTCAACGCCGCCGACTACATTGCCACCTACGCCGGCGCCAAGAACAATGAAGGACACGATACCGACTGGTGGGACGAAGCCATGAACGACAGCCCCACCTCCAACCGGCATGTACTGACCCTGCAGGGCGGATCGGAGTCTGCCCGCCTTTACGCTACCGCGATGTATGACGACAACCGCGGCGTGCTGAGGGGCGACAGGCGGAAGGACTATTCGGGACGCATCAACGGCGATTTCAAGGTACTTGACGGATGGCTGGACATCAGCACCCACGTCAGCTACCGGCAGGCGCTGCGCAATCAGAACAAGCCTTCCGTGGAGGGAATCATGCGCGCCAACCCCACGCAGGCGGTCTATGACCCCGAAAGCCAGACGGGCTACAACATCTGGACTACTGGCGACAATACCGAGATGAACGAGATAGGCGAAGCGGCGCTCAGGACGGACGAAGGGCTGGACAAGTGGTTCCGCCCGGACGTATCGCTCAAGCTGAACATCCTTCCCGTCAAGGGACTGTCGTACCGTCACACCGTGGCGTATGAAAACCGGCAATGGGAACGGCATTTCTACCGCTCGATGTTCTCGCGCGAAGAACAGAGGGCCGGGCGCAAAGGCTGGGCGGAGATGGAGTTCAGCAAAACCGAACTGCTCAACACCGACGGCTATTTCTCTTACATCAACGAGTTCGGCAACCATTACGTGAATGCCGTTGCCGGATACAGCTACTTTGAGCAGAACAGTGAAGGCTTCTCGGCGAAGAACGGCGACTTCACCAACGACCTCGTCATGTTCTGGAACCTCGGCGAAGGCTCGCGCCTGAAGGACGGGCTTGCGGAAATGGCTTCCGCAAAGGGCATCACGCAACGGCTGCTTGCCTACTTTGCCCGCGCCAACTATTCCTACCGCGACAGGTACATGGCTACCGTATCCGTGCGGAGGGAGGGTTCCAGCAAGTTTGCCGAAAAGAACCGCTGGGGCACCTTCTGGTCGGCTTCCGCCGGATGGAGGCTGTCCGAGGAAAGTTTCCTGCAGGACGTTGTATGGGTGAACGACCTCAAGCTGCGCCTCGCCTACGGCGTTACGGGCAATGAAGGATTTTCAGCCGACTACGCCGCCACAATGTACGGATCGGACACCCGCTGGCTGCTGCCCGACGGCACATGGGCATACACCTACGGCGTTACCAAGAACGTGAACGACATGCTCGGATGGGAAGAAAAGCACGAGTGGAACGTGGGCGTGGACTTCTCGCTGTTCGACAACCGTTTCTACGGGAAGTTCGACCTCTACCGCCGGGCAATAGAGGGCTTGATATACAGCGTGCAGGTGCCGCAGCCGCCCAACACCGAATCGGAGATGTACAAAAACATCGGCACGATGGAAAACAAGGGATGGGAAATCGAAGCGGGAGGCGACATAATACGCTCCAATAACTGGAACTACAGTTCTTCGGTGAACCTGAGCCACAACAGGACCATCGTCGGTTCGCTCTGGGGCGACCAGACCTATATCAACGGCGCCTATATCAACAACTGGGTGGAATACGTGCATCGCCTTGAGGAAAACGTGGAAGTGGGCAGTTTCTTTACCTACCGCTATGCCGGGATCAGCGACGACGGGAAAATCCAGATCTACGACAGGGACAACAACATCATCAGTACCGACGACGGCAAGGTGGACGACAGGGTGTACCAGAAAAGCTTCATGCCGACCATCATTGCAGGGTGGTCGCACAATCTGAGCTACAAGAACTGGTCGCTGGGCGTTACCCTTACCAGCTGGATCGATTATGACCTCTTCGACGCCATAGAACTGGAATACGGGCTGAGGAACGTAGTGCAGGGAAACATGCTTTACGACGCCATCAACAAGAACGCGAAAATCACCGGACGCCCGTCGCCCTGCGATTATTTCCTCTACGACGCCACTTTCCTCAAAATCCAGAACTTTTCGCTGTCATATACCCTGCCGATGAAAAGATACACGCGCATCATGGACAGCGCAAGGATTTACCTTACGGGAAACAACCTGTACACCTTCACCAAATATCCCGGACTGAACCCCGAAGAGAACATCACCGGATGGGATGCGGGCATAGAGAAGAAAGGCAACATCTATCCGCAGACGCGCACCTTTGCCCTGGGTCTTCAACTTAATTTCTAAACAAAAAAAAACAAAATCGTATGAAAACGTATAAATTACTTGTTGCCGCCGTTGCACTGACGGCGCTTTCCGCCATCTTCCATGCGTGCAGCGTGGAGCCGGAATATTACTCGCAGTCGACGCCCGAACTGTTTTTCGACACGCAGTCGAAAGTCTATCAGCGCATGGGGCGCGCCTTTACGCACTGGGCGTGGACGATGGCAGACGCTCAGGCACATTCCAGCCTTGTCCGCCTGCAGGAGTTTACCACCGACGAAATGCTGGTGCCTTCGCGCTATAACGACTGGTACGACGGCGGCTCGTTCCTGCGTAACTACAATCACGACTTCACGCCCACCACACCCGGCGTGAACGACGCATGGCGCGCCTTTTCCATGGGCGTGGCACAGGTGTGGAGCGCAAAGGACGACATCGACCAGTATGTGGATTTCGACGCGCTGAAGTTCCCCGAAGGCAGCCGCGACGCGGTGCTGATGCAGCTACAGTCGCTGGCGGCGTTCTTCTATCTCCACGGGCTTGACCTCTTTGGCGGCGTGCCGCTCTACACCTCCAACAAAGACGAGATGCAGGCGCGCGCCACCGACATGCAGACCTTCGAGTTCATCGAAGGACTGCTGAAGGAAGCGCTGCCGAAACTGCCGAAAAAAACCGAACTCGGAGCGCAGGAAACCGGCAATATCAATCAGGCTGCCGCAGCCGTCATGCTCGCGCGGCTCTACTTCAACGCCGGTCCCTACATCCGTCAGGACAGGTTTGCCGAATGTGCCGCCGTCTGTCAGGACATAATCGACGGCAAGTACGGCGCATACCAGCTGGAGGATGACTGGAAAGACGTCTTCGGGTTCGACAACGACAAATCGACGGAAATCATCTGGTCGGTACCCAGCCACAACGCCCAGAGCGAACGCAGCGTCGGTCCCAACTCCAGTCATTACGGCATGGGAGAGTACTGGGACAACGGCGAGATCGGTCAACTCTACAACGGCTATTGCCTTGTTCCGTCGCTCGACGTGAACGGCAAGTCGTACCTGCACGGCAGCAGCAACCCCAGCCCGAAGGGAACCTACCGCCTCGGCAGTCCCTTTGCCAAGTTCCACTCGCAGGACTTGCGCAAGTATCTCTACGCCTATGAAGGCGAGGGCGAATGGAACGGCATGTTTTATTTCGGCAAATTGGTCAATCCCGTTACCGGCAAGGCGTGCCACGGCGGAAACCGGCAGGTGGTGCCTACGGATACCGTGACGCTCGTTGATCAGATAGCCCGCATTATTCCGCAGGCAGGCGCCGAAGCCGACCACGGCAAGGAAGGCGCACGCTGGGGCGAAGAAAATTCGGGCGTCCGTCTGGCAAAGTTCTCGCCCATCCCGTGGCTGTCCGAAAAGACGTACAAGGGCAACCCCGACATTCCCGTTTTCCGGCTTGCGGAAGTTTACTACATGCTTGCCGAGTGCAAAATGCGTGCGGGCGACAAGGCAGGCGCCGCAAGCCTGATCAATGACGTGCGCAAGCGCTACTTTACGGGCGCCGATCCCGACCCCGTAACCGTAGCCAACCTCGACGAATGGCGCATGCTGGACGAATGGCTGATCGAATTTATCGGCGAGGGACGCCGCCGCACCGACCTCGTGCGCTGGAACAAATACACCACCGAAGCGTGGTGGGATCACCCCGCCGACGGACCGGACAAGGCGCACTTCAACCGCTTCCCGCTTCCCGAACAGGCAATAGGAAGCAACCACCTGCTCGAACAGGATCCGGCATACAGATAAAACAGCGCGCCGGAAAATAAGGTAAAAAAGGCTGCCCGAAAACGCGGGCAGCCTTTTACCGTTTCATACCATGCGCGGTAGCTGTGGGACTTGCAGGATGGGCAGGCGCCCCTGCCGGCGACGACAAATTCTTTCCTGAAAATAGCAGTTCGATTTTAAGATACTGATGTGTGCTTTGCCGCATACCGGTTCAAGAATTGTTTATGAAATAAAAATGGATGACATGAAATAAAAACAGCATGCCAAGGGAACAAAACGACCTGCCTTTTGTTCCCTTGATATGAAGACTCGGAAACCCGTATTTTCTTTTGCTTTTGGGCTGTTGCTGTCTGTTTCGGCACAAGCGAAGGATTATTATGTTTCCATAAACGGAACGGGGAACGGTTCTTCGGCGTCGCAGCCGGCAAACATTACCGCACTGAGAAACTATTTGGCAACCTATAATGTGCGGACGGACTATCCCAATTCCAGGCAGCTAAATGTTTATTTCGGCGGAGGAACTTATACCGTTTCTTCAGGCGGGTGGAAGTTCAGCGCTGCGGCTGCCAACGTCAGCGGACTGCATGTACGGTTTGCGCCTGTTTCCGGCAATGCCGTGACGTTTCAGGGAGCAAGGCAGAACTGCAAGTTTCTGGAGATGCCGGCGGGCGTCAAAGCCGATTCGTCATTGTCGGTGACGATGGAAAACGTTACCGTCCGGAATTTCAAATCCATCGCTGCCGGCATATCGGGCGAAAGTTCATTGTTTGTTGTCGGGCAATACAATAAATTAAACCTGAATACGGTGACGATCACCGATATTTCCTCCAACAGGATGCCGCTCTTCTGGATCGGTGCGGGCGCTGAGGTCAACGTGAATCATTCCGTCATCAACAACATATCCTCGTCGACGTCGTCCTTTGAAACGGCAAAGAATGCCTCGACACTGAACATCCGCCATACTTCCATGTCCGGATGGAGCATGGGACGATTCATGTTCGAGTTGTACAACCAACAGGCAACGTTGACAATGGACAGCTGTAGCATCCAAAACAATTCAATGGCCTTTCTGTTCAACAATTACGCTACCGGAAGGGTGGAACTGAAAAATCTTGTTTTCTCAAACAATAAAACCGCCAACTATCCTTATATAGACATGAGGGGAGGCAACATGAACGTTTCCCGTTGCACGTTTGAAAAGAACGGGATCACATCCGGCAACAACGATTTTTTTCATTTGGAGGGAACGAAATACCAAATTGATCATTGCGTTTTTAACAACAACACGGCAGGCGATGATTTCTTCGAACTTGCGGCAAACGCCACCGTTGATCAATGCAAATTTACCGGCAACACCACGCGCGGAAAGCATTTCTTCCTTCTGAAGACGGCAACCGTCGTTACCGACTGTATTTTCGACGGGAATACGCTGACTGCCTCCGATATCGACAATGCCCTCATCTATCAGTTGACGCCCGGCGTCGACAAACCCTTTGTCATGAGCGGCTCCACCTTCTCCGGCAACGAAATCACCAGAGCCATCACCCGATGTTATTTGTTCACCACACATGCCGGAATGTCGGCGCAGGATTTTTGCACACTGATCATCAACAATACTTTTTCCAATCATCCCGACGTCACGGAGGCGATTTCGATACGCACTTCCGAGAATACCTTCAGGGGAGGCGTGGTCAACAATACTTTTTACCGTTCCAGGGGCGTCCGGCTGGGCAACGACAACAGTACGCCCACACGGCATGTCATCGCAAACAACCTGCTGATAGAGGGCAGTATTGTTTCCGCTACCGGCAAGCCCGACTATTTTGTCCGTAACATATTCAACAATACCTACTATGCAACAGGATTGGGCGGCGGCGTCGCTCTGGGGAACCTGAGCGCTTTTGTAGCGCCGGCGCTGATCCCCTACGCTGCCGGAAAACCGGGCGTACACGCGCTGGTGCTGACTTCCGGGAACAATCCCATACTGGGGAAAGGAGGCAACAGGGCAGACCCGCTCAATCAGGAATGGATACAATACCTGAGGTTAGACCAGCGAAAAAAACAAAGACCGCCGAACCTGTCTGCCGGAGCATGGGATTTGACGGCGCTGGAAATAACGGACGGAGATTACACCGTTTTTTACGACTCCGATACGGGGATTCTCCCGGAATATACGATAGACCTGAGCCGGTACATCGTCATGTACCCCGATAGCGCCGACAGAGACCATCTGCTGTTTCATATCCTCAGCCAGCCGCAAAACGGGACGGTGCGCATCGACACTGCAAACCGCTACCTGCTGCACTTCGCCCCGCACACCGAACAGGGCAATCCCGGCAAACCCGCCGCAGGGATGATCGGGCTAAAGGCGCAAATGTCCTACCACGCGGAATATACCGGCGGCGGGGTCGCCTACTCCCAAAACCCCGGACTGTCCATCACCATACGGGACATACGTCAGCATCCCGGAATAACGGACGAAACGCAGGTGAGGTGCTATACGGGCATGGGACAAACCGATTTCGTCGCCGAAGACAAGTTCATATCCGGCAACGTCAA
>JAISRX010000099.1 GCA_031273395.1 Bacteroidales bacterium
GAGCCTGTTTCCATTCGCGCTCAATTCCGGGTGAAGGGCTTGCAGCCCGAATTATGGGACGCCGCCACGGGCAGTATCCGTCCGTTGCCGGGTTTTGAACAGGACGGGGAAACAACAGTCGTTCCGTTGAAACTGGACGCCATCGAAAGCGCGTTCATTGTTTTCAGGAAAAAAGGAACTCCCGCATCGGGGGATATTGCCGCCAATTATCCCGATCCGTCCGTTATTGCCGTTAATACGCCGTGGCAAGTCCGTTTCGAGTCGGACGCCGTCAAACGCGGTCCGGCGGAAACCGTCACCTTTGCGGAACCGAAAGACTGGACGCTGTCCGAAGATCCACGCATCCGTTACTATTCGGGAACGGCTGTTTATACCACCCGTTTTACTCTGGATGATGTTTTGCAAAACAGGAAATGGTATCTTGATCTGGGGAAAGTTTCCGCCATGGCAAAAATAAAAATAAACGGACAATACGCCGGCGGTGTGTGGACGGCTCCCTATCGTACGGAAGTAACGCCGTATCTGCAACCGGGTGAAAATACCTTTGAGATAGAGGTGGTCAATACGTGGAAGAACCGGTTGATCGGCGATCAGGGACTTCCGGAGGAAGAGGGGATTGTCCGGTCGAGCCACAGCGAATGGAAAGCCGACAGCCGGCTACAGCCTTCCGGCTTGATGTCTCCGGTGCGGTTACTTGGTTTTTAAACCGGCGGGGAGGTCATGAAGCGTTATGTGCTCATTGTTGCGGGCGGGACAGGCGTCAGGATGCAGTCCGCTATCCCGAAGCAGTTTATGGAACTGTGCGGCTTGCCGGTATTGATGCACGCCATAAGGGTATTTTTCCGGTACGATGCATCGGCGCCTGTCACAGTGGTATTGCCCGCCGCGCAACTCGGTTATTGGGAGCAGTTGTGCGGACAATACGGTTTTACCGTCCCGCACCGTGTGGTAGAAGGCGGCGATCATCGTTTCCATTCCGTGAAAAACGGGCTTGACACACTGCCGGACGAAGGGTGGGTGGCTATCCACGACGGTGTTCGCCCCTTGGTGAGCCACGCTGTTATTGACGCCTGTTTCCGCGAGGCGGAGCGCTACGGCAATGCCATCCCCGCCATACCGGTGACAGACAGTATAAGAGCGTTTACGGACGCCGGCAGTTACACGGTGGACAGGGAAAACCTGCGGCTGGTGCAGACGCCGCAGGTTTTTGACCTTGCCGCACTGAAAGACGCCTACCGGCAGGAGTACATGCCGGCTTTTACCGATGACGCGGCGGTGCTGGAACGCAAGGGGTACCTCATTCATCCGGTAGAGGGCAACGCGGAAAACATCAAAATTACCACCCCGCGCGATCTGAAGATAGCCGAAGCGCTTCTGTCCGTACGGTGAATGAGCCGCTAAGGAACGTAAATGGTTCTACTGTTATTTGTGTGGAAGGAGGTCTAAATCTCCGTGGAAAAACAGAATTGCGATTCTGAAATCGGCGGTGTTTCCGTATCCTCTTCCGACTGTTTTCGATTCCTGTATGGCGCCGTTTAAACGTTCTGCCCGTGCGTTGTTTGCTCCTGTCTTCATTGCATTTATGATCCTCTTTTCATGCCTCTCCAGCATCTCTGCAACTTCGGATAGCTCTTTCCTGACTTTAACAATGCGACACCTTGAAAAATGAAGAAGATTGTGATATCCTCATTTTCAACACATGTAGATAACAAAAATTATACCTGCAACACCCAATCGGGTGTCGGAAATTCCATAATCAATTAAATATTATTGTATTACAAAACAGTATTTTTGAAAATAACGGTAGAACCAAAAAATTTATGTCGAGATGATTGAATTTTGTAATGCACGCATCCCGTATGGGATGCATAGCTCGGTAGAAACGCATACATTGTTCGTCTCTCCCGCATCCTGCAGGGCTGCAACCTTAACGGGATGCAGCCTTCCTTCCCGCCCCGTACAGGCGCGCCGCAGGCATGGCGCAGCGCATGACACGGCGCGGGGGAAACCACCCGAAACCCTACGGGGATGCGGGCAGTCGCACAATGAAAAATTTACGCAACCGTTTGCGTAAATTTTTATGGGGGTAAAGGTATCAGCAATGAAATTTTTACCTTTCTTTGACGTCGAATTTAATCAACGAATATTATTATCACAACATGAATACATTGATAGGTTTATTGATCATTGCCATCGGGAGTTTCGGACAGTCGAGTTCGTATGTTCCCATCAAAAAGGTAAAAAATTGGGCGTGGGAATGTTTCTGGCTCACGCAGGGCATTTTTGCATGGTTGCTGTTTCCGCTGCTGGGCGCGCTGATGGCGGTTCCGGAAGGCGGTTCGCTGTTGGGCGTCATCGGCGGGGCTGGCGGCGGCACGGTGTTGAAAACGGTAGGCTTCGGCGTTCTCTGGGGCGTGGGCGGATTGACCTTTGGGCTGAGCATGCGCTATCTGGGCGTTGCCATGGGGCAGTCCATCGCCTTAGGTACCTGTTCGGCGTTCGGCACGCTGATCCCCGCACTGATTGCCGGCGAAAACCTCTTCACGGGCAAAGGACTCGTGCTGCTGATCGCCGTTTCCATCGCCATTGCGGGCATTGCCGTTATCGGATATGCCGGGGCGCTGAAGTCGCAAAACATGTCGGAGGAAGAAAAGAAAAAAGCCATCAAGGACTTTGCCTTGAAAAAAGGCTTGCTGATAGCGCTGCTTGCCGGTGTGATGAGCGCCTGCTTTAACCTGGGGCTTGAGTCGGGCGTGAAGGAGCAGATGCAGTCGCTGAACGTTCCCGACCTGTACGCGGGTCTTCCCGCCACGCTGTTAGTGACGCTGGGCGGCTTCCTGACCAACGCCGCCTACTGTCTGTATCAAAATTTCAGGAATAAAACAGGCAAACAGTATTTTTCCGTACCGAAAAAGATACTGTTCAACAACCTGCTGTTCTGTGCGCTGGCGGGCGCGCTGTGGTATTCCCAGTTCTTCGGGAAGAGCATCGGCGAAAGTTTCTTTGACAAAGGCGGCGTGATGCTTGCCTTCTCGTGGAGTATCCTCATGTCGCTCAACGTACTGTTCAGCAACGTATGGGGCATCCTGCTGAAAGAATGGAAGGGCGCAGGCAGGAAATCTGTGACGGCGCTGGTTGCCGGACTGCTCGTGCTGGTACTCTCCATCATCTTCACCGGCGTAAGCCAACAGGGGAAGACGCCCGCAGAACCGGCGCCCGTCGAACAAACTCAGTAATCATTTAAATAATATCAATAATATAAGTATATGAAAGAATCATCAGTAAAGACGGCTTATGAAGCCGCAAAGGAACGTTACGCAGAGTTGGGCGTCGACACGGACGCCGCGCTGGAGAAACTCCGGAAAATATCCATCTCCATCCACTGCTGGCAGTCGGACGACGTAACGGGATTTGAAAACCTTGGCAACCTGGGCGGCGGCGGCATCCAGGCAACGGGAAACTATCCCGGCAAGGCGCGCAACATCGAAGAACTGCGCGAAGACATAGACGAGGTACTCACGCTCGTGGCAGGAAGCCACCGCCTGAACCTGCACGCCATTTACGGCGATTTCGGCGGCAAAACGGTTGACCGCAACGAACTCGAACCGAAATATTTCCAGTCGTGGATGGAGTGGGCAAAGGACAAGGGACTGAAGCTCGACTTCAACACCACCTCCTTCGGGCACCCCAAAAGCGGCGACCTCACCCTGGCAAACCCCGACGCGGGAATACGCAACTTCTGGATCGAGCACAGCAAGCAGTGCCGCGCCATTTCGGAAGCAATGGGCAAATTCCAGAACGACCCCTGCATCATGAACCTCTGGATTCACGACGGCTCAAAGGACATCACCGTGAACCGGCTGAAATACCGCCAAATCCTTGAGAAGTCGCTGGACGAAATATTCGCCACAGCGTACCGCAACATGAAGGACAGCATCGAAGCGAAACTCTTCGGCATCGCCCTTGAGAGCTACACGGTGGGGTCATACGACTTCTACTTGGGCTATGGCGCCAAGAAGGGGAAGATCGTCACCCTCGACACCGGTCACTTCCACCTGTCGGAAAGCATTGCGGACAAAATTTCCTCGCTGCTCCTGTTCACCCCCGAAATCATGCTGCACGTGAGCCGTCCCATCCGCTGGGACTCCGACCACGTCACCATCCTGAACGACGAAACGACCGACCTGGCAAAGGAGATCGTGCGCGCCGACGCATTAGACCGCGTACACGTCGGTCTGGACTACTTCGACGCCTCCATCAACCGCATAGGCGCTTACGTGATAGGCATCCGCTCCACGCAAAAAGCGTTCCTGCAAGCGCTGCTCGAACCCATCGGGCAACTGCGCACCTACGAGGCGGGCGGACAGTATTTCGAACGCCTCGCCCTGCTGGAAGAAGCCAAAGCGTTGCCGTGGAACAGCGTTTGGGACTATTTCTGCCTGCAAAACAATGTCGCTGTCGGCGAAAATTACATTGCAGCCATTCAGCAGTACGAAAAAAGCGTGCTAAGCAAACGGTAGGGGGAATGGTTGTGCGACTCGCGCAACCTGCTTCCTTCGCCGTATTTTACAGGCAACCGGTTACGTCTTGTCCATGTGCGTTTTGCCGGATTGCCTGTATTTTTTCGTATCATCGCCGGCGGCGGTAAAAAAGTACGCCACTCCTTTCCGTTAAACCGGAATTTTGGAAAACCGGGGAAAACCGCGCAAAGGGCAGGAAAACATAAAACAGGGAATGGTTTGTGAAACTTGGGGGGAGAATTGACCGCAAAGTCGCCGAAGTCGCGCAAAGCAGGCTTGGGGAGGCAACCGCAGCGGCATGACAGGCGCATTGCCGGCAGGCATGTTCCGTCAAGGGGCAACCTGCAATTGCCTGATCCATTCTTTCAGTAATGCGAGGTCGTCGTCATATTTGGACGGGATGGGCGTGTGGTCGGTGGCGAGTAAACCGTCCTGTTCCAGTATCCGGATAAGAAAACTGTTATCCACATCTGCCGGTTTTACGCGCAGGACGCCGTCCGTAGCTTTCAGGGCGGGTTGGTTCACCAGATGATCGTAGCTAACTCCTGCGAGAAGCGACAAACCGGCTGCACCCGGATTACCGTGACAGGCAACGCAACTTATGGAAAAAATCTGCTGCTGCACGCGGTCGTACTGCAACAAATGAATTTCCTGCAACGGGATGATGATGCTGTCACTGACGCTTGCCGGCACATCCGTCTCGTAGAACGTATAAACAGGCTGTTTCCCCAGCGTGGTAAGGCACAGTTTTAATGAAACGGCTTCAGCGGGCAAATTGGACAGCGTGATGACCACCGGCTGACTGTCCGCCGGTTTGATGATGGTTTTGGAAATCACCGGCTCTATTTTCTCATTGTTGAAAGCTCCAAAAAGCAACTGATAACTTGCGGGGAAGGTTTCCGGTTCCAGAAAAGAAAAAGACGCTTTCACCACTATACCGTTTTCACGCCGGTATTCGTCGGGATAAATGTCTCCGCTGTCGCATGACAGTAAGCCGAAAGTCACGCACAGGCAAAATGTGAATGTTCGCATCATGCAGTATTAAAAAGAAAATTGAAGCATTACGGTTGCCGCATGCAAAGCCATTCCAAGATCGTCGTTGTCGCGTTCCAACTGGGTGGCATGTCCCCAGCGTCCCATGTACTGGTACATGGCTTGCAGCTTGAGGTTGTAGCCAAACAGGTAATAATTGCAACCCAGCGCCGGAAGATTTATAAATCCGTCGGTTTTCAGCGAATTGCGATTGAAAAGGTCATACCGCAGTGCTGCCTGCAATTTCTCCGTCAGGAAATATCCGCCCTGCACATATCCGCCAAGAAAATGATACTGCGCCGAACTTTTCTGAAGCCGGGTAAATTTCATGTGCATGTAATATGCTTCTGCCGAAAGATACCAGCGGTTGATCAGCCATGCAAACTCAAATCCGGCGCGAAAATCGTTACTGCTTTCCCATTCGGCTTCCACGTTCCAGGAGGCAGAGAGGGCGAAGAGCAGGCGGTGGTTGTTCAGGTCGTCGGTACGTCCCTGATGCGAAGTCATTGCGCCATAAGGCATGAAGGCAATCCGTCCGGCGTAAAGCAGGGAGGGAATGCCCAAGTCGTCGCTGGTTGTTTTTTGCGCCGTATTCACGTTGATGCCCGTACCGTTGAAGACGCCGAGATGATATTCCCATTTGCCTTTCAGCAAGCCGTGCATCATCACACCGAGATCAAAGCCCGTAGCAAAATTCGGGTTGACGGCATTCAACGAATGGGGAATGTTGACCGGCGTGGTCAATGAAACGGGAAGCGCCGGAAAAAGCGTTTCGCCGAGCGTTACCAGATAGGCTTGGTTGTACGGGGTTTTGAATTTCCCGACACGGAAGCGCAACTGTTCTTTCAGGTTGACGTCGAACCATGCCTGTTGCAGCAGCGAAGCGCCCGACTTGGCGGCATTGACGGTCAGGTTGAAGGTGATTTTACCGAACGCCCGTCCCGAAATACCGATGATGGCGTAGGGAATTTCAAAACCGCTGTTGGCTATTTTGTCCTGATCGGCAAGATTGATGCCTTCGTCATCGTAATAATTGAACTTTGCCGCCGTTTGCACCAGCGAATACGGCTTTAACAGGAAATCGCCCGCACGGCTCTGCACGCTGAACCCCTTTTTTCCAGCCATCGGGATTACATCGCTTTCAATGTATTTGTCGTTTTCCTGAGCCGAAAGGGTGAATGGGAAAAACAACAGGAGAAATAAATAATTTTTCATTTTTTATTTTTGAGGACAGTATTTTATGTCTATTATGCAAATATTTACAATGATCTTAGAAACATCACCAGCGCGTCGCGGTCTTCTTTGGACATGCCGGCGAACAAACTGCGCGACACCGCTCCTTCCCCGCCGTGCCACATGATGGCTTCAAGAAAGTTACGGGCGCGCCCGTCGTGCAGAAAACGGGTATGCCCGTTCACAGTCTGCTGCAAGCCGATGCCCCACAGCGGCGTGGAACGCCACTCGCTGCCCATTGCCAAGCCCGCTTTGTATTCACTGTCAAGCCCTGTTCCCATATCGTGCAGCAGGAAGTCGCTGTACGGGTGGATGGTCTGGCTGCTCAGCCAGGGAAGGCGCGTGCCGTTGATCAGCACGGGCGCTGTGGGGCGGGTGTGCAAAGTTGAGGTGTGACACAGGTGACATTTTGCCCTGTAGAAATTCTCTTCGCCGCGTTGCACCACGGGATCATTGACGTTTCTCCGTGCAGGAACGCCCAGTGTGCTTAAATACAGGTCAACATCCTCCATGTCGTGCGTTGATATTTGTATGCCGTAATGCGAATAACCCGCCATTTGCGACTGACCTTCGGCTACTTCAAGCGGATAGCGGTCGTTGGTGACGCCCAGATCGCTCGAAAATCCAAGTTCGACGGTCAGGTCGGAGTGGTTGGCTTTGTTCCCGCCAACGCCTGGCATGTCCACATACCGGTCTTGTATCCGGTTGAGTTTGCCCGAAATGCCGTATTCGGGATAGTTGCTCTGCCGTTCCAGCGTCTGCAGTTCGTCGGGGTCAAGCGCCATGATTTGCCCCATGCCCACGTGACGCAACGGGATACGGACGTCTATGATCAAGTCTTCGGGCGCAATCCGGTCGGCATACCATTCTTCGATTTCGTAGCGGGGGGTGGCAAGTTCATACTGTTCACCGTCGGGCAGGGCGAATGTTTCGTAAGTGTAGGATACTTTCAGTTTTCCTTCGGCTTCCACGCCAAAGATGGACTGGTCGTGCAGCACGCGCCCGTAGTTCCGAAAGAAACCGCCGTTTTTTTTGGTGATGTATATCAATATGGACGAGAAGCCGCTGTTGCCCGACCCCCCGTTTGAAAAAAGCGTGGGATAGGTTCTGCCGGCGTTGTTGTGGCAACTGCCGCACGACGAACCGGCATACAAAGGTCCTTTTCCTCCCTGCCGGGGATCGTCCGCCGCGCTGGTACGGGGATTATCGTACAACCGGTCGCCGGAATAAAAGCGTGTGAGCAAATCGCCCGTCACCCATTTTGCCGGAGTATCGTAGGAGGATTTTCCCACAGAAAAGATCGTTGCCGTCCCGGCTGACAGTTCCGCATCTTCAGCCGGCTTGCCGTACTGATTCAGGATAATTTCCCGCTCCTTATCGCAGGAAAGCAACAGAGCAGCACAACAAAACACCGTCAAAAACACTATTCGGTTCATGTATCCTTTACTTTTGCGTTATCATCCACAACCTTTATGCCAAAATTGATCCGGTTAAAAAAAATATAAACCCGACATGAAAAAATACCCGTCAGGTTTATACCTATTCACCAATAAACAACTACTTTACTTTTCTGTTTGCGCCATCCTTGAACAGCAACAGTTCAATGGTGTGAAACCCGCGTATTTCATCCTCCTGAATTTTACCGATTACTTGAGCAACCGTAGCGCCGGACTGGATGCTTTTGAGTACCTCCCCAATTGCATTCTGATCCAGAGGCCACGAGTCCAGTGAAGGATCCAGTCCGAGTATGTCGGCAGGACCGAAAAGGAAGGCTTCGCTCTGCTCCCAGGGAATACGGTTAGCTCTCCATGCTTCGCAAACCTTGTCAAGATTTGCCTGAGTAGGATTGCTGTTATACGCCACAGCATTGTCATACAATGTTTTTGCGGCATTTTTCATGTCTCTGTATGTCGGCACTACTACCGCGTCGGCATATTGGGCTAACACGGGAGTGAAATCATAATCGGTACCCTCCAGCAAAGGTATTACTTCCGTTTCAAATATCTCTACAAGGTCGGCACAAGCATCCATTGCCTCATCCACTTCGTCTGCCGTCAGGTTATTGCGGAAAGGCGCCGGTATGCCCTGAATTTTAGCGCGGGCATTGTCAATAGCCGCAACCACCGCTGCATCCAAGTCGGAGTCTTGTGATTTCACAAATGCGGAAATGCTGCTGGCATGTGCTGCTGAAAGATTACGTCCACCCCAATAGGAATTTTTGATACTTGTAATGTTGTCCGCATAGTCGGTGATGGAGTTCCAACTGTACCACGACTCTACCTCCAGCACCGCCTGATCCGTTTTCCCTGACTTTGCGAGGTCATACGGTCCTCCTATCTTCTGTTCGCCTACTTCGCCGGCAATGTTGATACACCCGTCTTCAATGAGCATTTGGATAGCCTCAATTTCGGTCGTCAATCCTTCATAATCTCCATTGGCGGCTTTGAAAATTTCTGCATACCCTCCTGTTCCGATGTCATCGCCATGTGTCGTAAAGAAATCATTGCCGATACGCGCCTTTTCTTCGTCTGTAAGTCCTGTGGGACCGTTCCATGCCGCCCACAGCGCCGTGCAGTCGTCCAGCAACTCGGAAGTCGCCGCCACTAAATAGGTGTTCCACTCCGGCGATAAAGCCAATGCTTCGATGTCGCTACCTGTCGGGGTATCGTCATCTTTTTTGCTGCATCCGGCGGTGATCAGTCCGAAGGCAAACAAACCCATGAATAAATAAATACTGATTTTCTGCTTTTTCATTGTGTTTATTATTTAATTATTATTACTATGATTATTTATTATATATTAGATTAGATTAAATTTTATTTTTTGAAAAACCACCCTGTGTAGCCCACGCTGACGCCAAAGGTATTTTCGTTATTGTACTTTCCTCCGCCTACCCGCCGCATGGCATAATCCGCCTTCACCACCAGATTGGGCAACAGGTAATAGTTCAATCCTATCGAAAGCACGTCGCACTGATAACGCGGTTCGACATTCGTATCGCCTTCCTTTTCCTGAAAGGTATTGTAATATTCGTACCGGACGAAGGGCAGCAACTTGCTGTGAACGGCGCTGAAAAAGGAAAGGACATTGTAGCCCGCCTCCGCGCCGTAAGCCATCGCTGCCGCGCCGACAGGAGTTGATGCAAACGGGGATTTCACAAAACTTTTGCGGTTGATCTGGTATATTTCTTCCGAATCGGAGAGCGTTCCGTAGATGATATTGGCGCGCGCCGTTAAATTGGCGCCTCTGTATTGGGCGTCGGCAGAGGCAACCACCACGTCGCCCTTTACCTGACTCATGGCTTGCGGACGTATGGAGTTTTTAGCCGAACGGTTGAAATATCCCGATGCGCCGAAACGCAGATGCTGCATGGGCGTGTACTCTAACCTGCCTGCAAAGGCGGGCGAGGTCATCACCACCTGTTCGAATACCTTTTGGCGTCCGCTGCCGATCCAGTTGGTACGCGAAAAAGCGTTGGGATCAAGCCCGTTGACGACCATCACCTCATATTGCAATCCGAATTTGAAAGCGCCCAAAAAGGCAATGCCTGTTTCGTGCCATGTACAGGGCAGGATCGTCATGTCGCCTTCGGGACGAGTTGTACCGAAATAGAAGATCGGCTCGTGGTGGGCGTTGGTCAAGCCTATCGGAACAATCATGTGCCCTACGCGCACATTGAACGCCCTGCCGAAACTTTTGGTAAGGTGGAACTGTTCCAAAGCAACTTCGCCTCCTTTTTCCACTTCCATCTCATATTCGTGCGATTCATCATATTCCATTTCGATGGCTGCTCCCGTCCCGCCGTATTCAAATTCAATTTCCGTACCTAATATAATGTCGTTACGGAATTTGTAATCGAACGCCACAATGAAGCGCGGAAGAGAAATATTCGCCCGCTTGTCCGGCGGCGATCCGGCAAGATCCTTATAGCGGTTCGGACCGTAATCCATGCGCTGGTACAGCATCTCGCCGTACCCGCCAAAGCGTATCTTTTGGAATGTGCTGTCCTGTGCCGGAGTTTGCGCCCGGATGTTCCAACACAGGAAACTGTAAACAATAAAATATAAAAACTTTTTCATGTTCTAATTTTCGGCTGCAAAGATATGAGCGTAATTTGACAATATCAATACCTACATTTAGGTATTTTTTCCGGAAAAAATACCTAAATGTAGGTATTCGTCGAATAGCCATCCCCCCTCTCCTCTCCCACCCTGTCAAATGTAAATAACTTATATTCAGCGCAACGGATAACTTCGCGGTCGAAAAACCGCAAATTCTCAAAAGTCGCACAAAAGCCGTACCTTTGCGCACCAATTAATTCGGTAAAGCAGCGATGAATAACATCCCCGTCCGCAACATACAGGAGTACGCCATGTCCGGCGTCACGTTAAGGCGTATCCTGAACGACAGCCAGACCTCTTCCCTCAACCACCTGCACAGGGACAGCTACTACCTGTTTATCCTGCATGAAAAAGGGGAGAACCGCATCGTCATTGATTTCAGGGAATATGCGGTGCGCGGCGCGGCTGTTGCCTGCATCCTTCCGGGACAGGCGCATTACGGGACTATCGGTCGGGGAGAACTTTCGGGATGGGCGTTGGCGATGGACGCCGCGCTGGTGAAAAACGAATGGAAAGACGTTTTCGACAGGCTATGGCTCTTCGGGAATATCGCCGTCCCCGACGGGGAAACGATGAGCGATCTGCAAACCTGCGTCGCGCTCCTGAACAGGAAAATGCGGACGGGAGACCCGGAACGGCGGCAGGATATTGTTATTCCGCTGGCAACGTCGCTGGTGGGGATGTTTGCCGAGATATACCGGAACCGGCAGCCCGTTACGGTCGGCAAGCCGCCGGAAGCCATTACCCGCCGCTTCAAATCGCTGCTGCGCGAACATTTGCCCGAAAGGAAAAAGCCCTCGCAGTATGCCGAACTGTTGCACCTTTCGCCCTCGTACCTGAATGAAGCGGTAAAAAACGCTACCGGTTTCACCGCCGGTTACTGGATACGCCATGAGATCATTCTCGAAGCCAAACGCCTGCTTTTCCACACCGACATGAGCGTGAAGGAAATCGCGTTCAAGCTGGGCTACGAAGACTGCGCCTACTTTACGCGGCTGTTTACCGGCATGTCGGGCATGTCGCCCGTGCAGTTCAGGAAAAACTACCGCAAATAATCCAACACTTACCTGCTTTTATCCATTGTCCGGTCTTCGGGCGCGGCGTAATTTTGCCGCATCATTTTAAAAGACAAGATCAACATGGTACGCAAATTCCTGAAACACATCGACCACCTGCCTTACGTCCTGATTAACGGGCGTCAATGCAAGGCATGCTGGCAATGTATGGACGCATGTCCGTCAAAAGCCATGGGCAAGGTAGATTTCCTGTGGCACAAACATGCCAAAATAGCGCGCCCGGATAAATGCACGGGCTGCATGACATGCCTGAAAACCTGTCCGCACCACGCCATCATATCCATCAAACCATTCAAAAAAGCGTATGAAGCAAGCAAAAAAGGCTAACAGACGGGCATTCGTATCCATCGCACTGTTCATCATCTTCGCCCTGTTAATCCTGTCTGCGGTGATGATCCAAATCATTGAAATCCGCCATCGTTTCTCATTTGCCCATCATGTATGGACAGCCATCCATGTACTTTGCGGAGTGGTGTTTACCATAGCGGGTATTTTTCATATTGTTTACAATTGGCGGTCGCTGGCGGCGCATGTCAGCAACGTCAAAGGAACAGCGGTCAAAGCGGCGGCAGTGGCGTTCCTTCTGGTGATCATCATCGTTGCCGCCGGATTCCTTGCGGCGTACAGCGCTTTTTAATTCCCCGCACCATCATGAGCCGCTCTTGCCGACTTGCCGGTTGCCCTGTCGAGGATCAACTCCGGTTTTTTGACGGAACATTTCAGCCATTCCGCGCGCAGTTCCTGTTTTTCTCCGTCGCTTAGCCTCCAGTCCGCATCGCTTGTCCTCAGCCTGTGCAACAGTTGCGACAAAACGATGCCGGCAGATACGGAAACATTCAAACTTTGCGTGAAGCCGCACATGGGGATGTTGAGACGTTCGTCGGCTTCCCGCAACATGTCCTCCGACACGCCCTGATGTTCGTTCCCGAACGCAACGACGCATTTTCCCGCCTTCAGGTCGAAGGCGTGCAGGGAAGTTGCCGTTTCGTCCGGCGAAGCGACGATGATCCGGTAGCCTTCCGATTTCAGATACGCAACGGCTTCCCTTGCAGGATGCTCCGAACGGTTGTATTTGCGGATGCTCAGCCACCGGTCGGAACCCTTCACCACCATCGGATTGATGCGGTACGGGTTGTAATGCTCCACCACATGCACGTCCTGTACGCCCAGACATTCGCACGTGCGCAAAACGGCGCTGGCATTCTGCGACTGATAAATATCTTCCAAAAGCACCGCAACATAGCGGGTACGCCACGTCAACGCTTCTTCTATCCTGCGACGCCTTGCCTCCGTCACAAAACCCGACAGAGCGGCGACAATCCATTCATGATGATCCATACGGTATGTTTTAACTGCGTTGCGTTGCGCATAATGGGGGCGACAATCCGAACGGCGAAGCCCTCATCGAAGGTAAATGCCCCCTTTGCATCCCTTATCTGTTTTTTTTGCCGCCGAAAGCTAACCTTATTCCAAGTCGCAGCTGGTGCGACGTGGGAGTGTTCCATTCCGTCCCGTACATTGTTCCCGAAGTATGCAGCAAAAACCGGTAAGCCGCTTCTATTATCTTGTAGCGGTACATGACGGAGCCGCCGAAAGCAGCCATGCTCAATCTGTCAAAATCCCAATCGGGTTCATTCTCCACAGTGGGATGAAATCTGGCATTCGGTGAAAACATCGATGAGCCGACCAAAGGAGTGAGGTACAAAAATCCGTTTTTCTCAAAGTCAAACTCGTACGACCATCCGACAAGATTTGTTCCGTAAGTGTAGCCCAAAGTAATTTCGCCATCTGTGTGATGCGTGGTGGTGCTGGCGCCGGTTGACGATGTAACGGTTTTCTCATATGTAAACGTCCCGACGAGTTCTTTTGGATTGCGAAACGTTGGCGAAAAGTCTATCAGCACATAACTGCGGGGCGTGATGCGAAATCCGAGACCGAAATACAGTCCGCCGTAAGTCTTCATTTCATCGGCGCCGAAAACAGCCAATGCCCCGCCGGCGTTGACAAACCATCTTTTATACTTCCAATCCTGCCCTGTTTGCGCCGAAACGCCAAACGCGGACAATAACAGGCAAATACAGCCTGCACATAAACCTAAATATTTTGTTTTCATTATCTTTCCTTTTTTATTGTCTCCTTGCGGAGACGGTTCATATTTATTTTATTATTACTCTTTCACATTTTTCATCCCTGTCCGACCCATGATGAAGGGATTCGACGATTTTCATGATCATTCCCGATCATGTAAATCACGGTTCGGACAATTTTCAATTTTCACTTTCCATCGGCGGTATCGCGGGTTCTTCGTCCGTTTTTTTGCCGTTTTTGCGACGGGTGAGGCGGGCGTTGAGTTGGCGGTTATAATACTGATTCAGTTTCACCAGCTGGTGGATAAGGGGCATGTAATCCAACTCCTCATGCTCGTATGCGCTGTATTGCACGGCGTCGAAAAACTGTGTCAGCGCTTTGGTACATTCCTGCCGCAGTTGCCTTACGTTGATCTGCGGTTCTTCGCTCGTTTCGGCGAGATATTGGAGAAACAGTTCGTCGTATTCGCGGTTGGCGGCAAACAGCCGGGCAACTACCGGCGTCAGTCCGAAGGCGGCGAATGCACCCTGTACGGCTGCGTCTGCCTTCACCTCGTTTTCGAGCGTTTGCAGGCGTTTGGTTTCGGCCGCGCGTGAATCCGAGGCGATCGTCCGGCTGCGATGCTTCTCCAGCAGGGCGTTCAGCAGGTCGAAATGTTGCGCCAGCTCCGGCAAATCAATGTTCTCATAGCCTTTCACCACCCTGTTCACCGCACCGATCAAAGCGTCGCGTTCGACGTCTATCTTGCCGGCAAGGGCAAGTTTTTCGTTTTTACGCAGATAGACGGTCAACGATTCCAGCGTGGGACGAAACGTGAGCAGTTCGCCGTAACTCTTCCCCAAATGCAATCCGTTCATGTCGTATCTTCCGCAAATACCGATGGTTTGTCCGTAAACAACGGGAAACTCATCATTTCTTAAACGCGCATAAGGTATGCGCTCAATTTTTACTTTCATGATTACTTCTTTTTATGGTTTATATTGGTTTATATTTAAAAATTCGAAATAAACTGCTTTGCTCTGCCGTAGCAAGGCGGGAAAAAATAAAATGGGCTTTGCTCTGCCGTAGCAAGGCGGGAAAAAATAAAACGGGCGTTGCGTTGCCGTAGCAAGGCGGGGAAAAATAAAAAGGGCTGTGCATTTCCGGAGCAAGGCGGG
>JAISRX010000154.1 GCA_031273395.1 Bacteroidales bacterium
GAGAGAGAGAGAGAGAGAGAGAGAGAGAGAGAATGTAACATATACATATATTATATATGCGCGCGCGTATATAACAAATTTTTTCACATTATATATAGAGTCGTCATATCTTTTTGGGATATGCCGGCTTTTTTTGTGTCCGAACGCAAGGATTACAAAAAAAATTACCGGCGGCGGAATGTTTGCGGAATGTTCCGCAACCTCAAACCGGAAGCAAAATATGCTTGCGGGCCATTCCGCAACCCCAAACCGGAACCAAAACACACTTGCGGGCCATTCCGCAACCCCAAACCGGAGCCGAAACATGCTTGCGGGCCATTCCGCAACCCCAAACCGGAGCCGAAACATGCTTGCGGGCCATTCCGCAACCCCAAACCGGAGCCGAAACATACTTGCGGGCCATTCCGCAACCCCAAACCGGAGCCGAAACATACTTGCGGGCAATTCCGCAACCCCAAACCGGGACCAAAACATACTTGCGGGTCATTCCATACCATAATAATATTGTCTCACTTAAAATATATGTGCTATGAAAATAATCAGATTTGATTTGAAACATCTCCGCAACGAAGAACATTTTCAGTTGATGAGCGATTTTAAAAAGTTGGCGGAAGCCGTCGGCGTATCCGTTTTGAATATCGACAGGTTCTTTGCTGCATTTGTCGTTCTGCTGGATAAGGAAAACCTTGCGCTGGAAGTCATCCGCAAAAGCGAACTGACGGCAGGCATTACCGAAGCCGATGAACGGCGCGATAACGTCTATCGCGGATTTTTGATCCTGCTGGAAAGTTACCTGCACAGCCCCCGCAGCGAAAAAGTGGAAGCTGCCCGCCATCTTCGGATCGTGACGGATCACTATGGCGATTTCCGCAACAAGCCCTACAACGAAGAAACGGCGTCCATTACCAATTTTGTGCGGGAGGTGTATGAGCGCTGCTCCGCCGATCTCGACACGCTGAACGCCGGCGAATGGATCAGCGAACTTTCCGCCGCCAATCAAACTTTCGACGACCTGATGAACCGGCGTTTCGACCGGTCAGCCGAACGGGAATACGTCAGTTTGCGTGAAACCCGTAATGAAATCGACAAAATTTATGCGCAGATGGTCGAATTTATCGACGCCTCCGTCATCCTGAACGGCGGAGAGGCGCATACCGATTTTGTGAACCGGCTGAACGAACGGGTGCAGTATTATAAAAGTACGCTGGCACAACGCAGAGGCAGAGCCGCAGCAAAAAAAGCCGAAAACAAAAAAGCCGAATGACCGACATGAGAGGATCAGGACAATACCACCACCGTACAGACGTTGCATGCAACGTCTCTACCATCGCGCGACCATCGCGGCGGACCGTACACGCCCCCGCCTTGTTCGGCGTAGCGTCTCGCTACGTCGAAGCTAAAAGCGAAGCTCACGCTTCGCCACAAAGCGGGTATGCAAGCCGGAAGCCTGCTTTTAACTGCGGCGTAACGGGACGCTATGCCGAGCGGATGGCGCCAACCCTGTGCCGCCAACGTACAGACGTTGCATGCAACGTCTCTACCATTGCGCGTACCATCGCCCCTGCCATCGTTGCCGGCAAAAGAACGGAAAAATTTGAAAATCAATATAGTGTTTTATTTTTTTTATTAATTAAATTTTAATTGTAGTATTATGAATAAGAGTAGTTTTTTGAAAAGAGGGCGCAGCATCATTCGCGGAATGATGGCGGCGCCGGCGCTTGTCGCCTTGTGTTTCGCCGGATGCGGCGAAAAGGACAGTTCTCCGACGGAGGTGATCCCTCCGTTTGATCCCTCGCAGCCGGTAGTGATTTCCGACTTCACCCCGAAGGAAGGCGGAGTGGGACAGCGGCTGATTATCTACGGGCAAAATTTCGGCAACGATACCGCACTGGTGCGTGTGTTCATTGGCGGAAAGGAAGCCAAAGTGGTAGGCGTGAAGGGCGAATACATTTATTGCGTGGTACCCCAGAAGGCTTTTGGCGGCGATATTGAGCTACGCATCGGCGACAGAGAAAATCCCACGGTGGTTGCCGTAGAGACGCCTTTTGCCTACCAGCGAAAGACGGTGGTCAGCACCCTGTTCGGATACAAAAAGGATGATGACAGCCAGGGATCGGGCGTTTTTCCAAATGGCGACAAGGAGAGCACATTCGATGAAGTCGCCCTGTTCAAAAATGCCAGCTGGCTGCGCTTCGATCCGCTGAATCCGGATCATCTCTACATGTCGTTTGACGATGCCGCCCTTACGCGGATCATTTTTTCCGAGAGGAAATGGCAGCGGATCATGACGAAAGCCGCCGGAGGCTTTACCCGCCTTCGCAGCGTGGATTTCACGCTCGACGGGCAGTACATGATTTTAGCCGTCGACAATAGCAACATCACCGACAGGAGTACCATGATTACGACGCGGACGAATGACTTCGCCGGCAATACCGTACTGACCACTTACAAGCAATGTAACGGAGCGAGCATTCATCCGGTGAACGGCGAAATGTACTTCAACAGTTACGAAAAGGGACAGTTCTACCGTTTAGACCTGACAGAGTCAAAGTATTTCGGAGGTACCAAGGGACCCAGCGAGTATGAGGAACTGTTCAAGATACAGGACAATAACTGGGAATTTAACATCCGGATACACCCTACGGGCAATTACGCCTATATAGTGGTGGTCAACCAGCATTACATCCTGCGCACCGACTACAACTGGGACACGAAAAGATTCAACCAGCCCTATTTAGTTTGCGGCGAGCCTAAGGATGGCGGCTATGTTGACGGGGTGGGCGCATCGGCGCGCCTGAGTCGTCCCTACCAGGGGATATTCGTGAAAAACCCGGACTATGGGGAGGAAGACCAGTACGACTTCTATTTCACCGACTACAACAATCACTGTATTCGCATCCTGACGCCCGACGGAGTGGTGACCACCTTTGCCGGACGCGGCAGTACGGGGCTTAATGCCAATGCTAACGGGTTTGTGGAAGGCGATTTGCGGCTGGAAGCCCGTTTCGACGGACCTACGGGACTGGCATACGACGAAGCAAGCCGCACCTTCTATGTGGGCGACCAGGGAAACCGCCGCGTTCGCAAAATAGCCATGGAAGAAATAGATGAGGAAGAAGAAGAACCGGCGGAGGAAGAAACGCCGGAAGAATAAGTGAAAACCCATTAAAAAAATTAAACTCAATACATATATGAAGAAGTTTTTATGTTACGTCATTGCCCTGATGCTTGTCACGGGCATGACCGCCGTGGTTGCCCAGCAGCAGCAGCAAAGCGTGGAGATCACCGGTACGGTGTTCGATGAAGCCACGGGCGAGACCCTGCCGGGTACCAACATTTCGGTGAAGGACGTTGCCGGACTGGGCGCTGTTACCGACATCAACGGTCAGTACAAAATCAAGGCGATGCAGTACCAGACGCTGGTTTTTTCCTTTGTGGGATACGAAACGCAGGAGGTAGTGATTGCCGACCAGCGCGAAGTGAACGTGACGATGAAGGAAGCGGAGAACAACGTGATCGACGAGGTGGTGATCACCGCCACCGGCGCACAGCGGAAGCTCACCGTCACCGGCGCCATCACCACCGTGGAAATAGGGGAGTTGAAGTCGAACCCCTCGTCGAGTATCAGCAATGCTCTTGCGGGCAACGTAGCAGGCGTGATGGCATGGACTACCTCCGGGCAGCCGGGCAAGAACATTTCCGAGTTCTGGATACGCGGCATTTCCACCTTCGGCGCCGGCACCGGCGTTTACGTGCTGGTGGACGGTTTTGAACGCGACCTGAACGACCTGAACATCGAGGACATCGAATCCATTTCGGTGCTGAAGGACGCCTCCGCTACCGCCATTTACGGGTCGAAGGGCGCCAACGGCGTCATGCTGGTGACCACCAAGCGCGGTCAGGACAAAAAGATTACCATCAACGTGAAGGCGGAAGCCACCTACAATACGCGCACCATCACCCCGGAGTTTGTGGACGGCATGACTTACGCCAACCTGCTGAACGAGGCGAACAT
>JAISRX010000182.1 GCA_031273395.1 Bacteroidales bacterium
GGGTTGCGCACAGCCCTGCATAGACGTAAAACGCCGCAGGCGTTACCCTTTGATAACCCCGTATGAAATGCGGGGTACGACAGGCTAAAAAACACAAGACTATAACCGAGTGCAGTATAGTCTGTTACATTTTACGTCATTGGCTGGATGCTACATTTCCCTGTTTTCGGCGGTTTTGTCCTGCTTTTCCCGTAAGGTCATCTCCGAGGTCATCCCGTGCTGCTTCTGCGGCGGCAGAGAGTTGTTTCACCACCTCCGGATACAGTTCCTGCACATCGTAGCGTTCGCCCGGATCGCGGCGAAGGTCATACAGCGCCAACCCTGTCTCCACCTTTCCGCGTTGTCCCGGATACCCGTCAGCCCCCGGCAGGTGAACGCCGTAGCTGTCGTACCGGTGGGGAAACACAAGTTTGAAGCGCTCGTTGCGTATGGCTTCCAGATTGTTTTGCCGGTAATAGTACAGAAAATATTCTCTTGGCGAAACATCGGATCGTCCCTGCAACAAAGGCAAAATATTGACGCCGTCTATCCTGTTGGCGGGAAGGGGCGCGTCAACAATGGCGGCAAGCGTGGGCAGGACGTCAATGGCGGATACAAGTTGCGGGCATACGCTTCCTTCGGGAATAACGCCTTTCCATTTCATCAGGCAAGGCACGTGCAGTCCGCCGTCAAACGAGGTGGTTTTGCCTTCGCGCAGTCCGCCGCTGCTGCCGGCATGATTGCCGAAATTGATCCACGGTCCGTTGTCGGAAGTGAAGATGATCAATGTGTTGTCTTCCATCCTGTTTTGTTTCAGGGCATTCATGATTTCCCGTACACTCCAGTCGATTTCCATCATCACGTCTCCATAAAGTCCTTGCCTGCTTTTGCCTTTAAACTTGTCGGAAACAGCCAGCGGCACGTGCGGCATTGAATGAGCAACATACAGGAAAAACGGGCGTTTCCGGTTTTGCTTAATGAATTTGACCGCTCTTTCGGTGTACAGCGTGGTAAGTTCCGCCTGCTCGTCCAGCGTCCATATTTCCCTGATTTTTTCGTTTCCGTCGATCAGCGGCAGGGCGGGATGCCTGGATTTGTTCGGAGCGCTGGAGGCTTCCGTCACCCTGTTGCCTGCATAGTCCACCGGTCACATGTCATTTGAGTAGGGAAGCCCCAAATATTCGTCGAACCCGTTTTGCAGCGGCAGGAAGGGATGCACACATCCCAGATGCCATTTCCCGACCATACCGCAGGCGTATCCTTTCTTTTTCAGCATTTCCGCAATGGTTTCTTCATCGGGATGAATACCGGTACGGGCTTGCGGGGACAATGCACCGCTAAAGCCGATGCGGTTGGGATAGCATCCTGTCAGCAATCCGGCGCGGGATGCGCTGCTGACCGGCTGAGCCGAATAATAATGGGAAAAGAACATGCCTTCGCGGGACAGGCGGTCGATAGCCGGGGTTTGATAACCGGTGGCGCCCGTGAAGGTCAGGTCTCCGTAGCCCATGTCGTCCAGGAAAATGATGACGATATTGGGAGGATCGGCAGCCTGAAGCTGATGGGCAAAGCACAGGGCGCTTCCGGCAAGTAAGAATTTTGACGGATGGTTCATGAGGAAATTATTTTATGATGTCCGATGATCGTTATGCCATTTGCGGTGTGCGCTTTATCCTGCTCTCGGCGACGGTTCATTTATTTTTCATGCCGAAATTCCATATTTCCGAAGGGACGCGCGTGTCCTTGATTTTGCCCATTTCCGCAAGGACGTCGGGATATTGTGCCGCAACGTTGTGGTCTTCATGCATGTCTTTGGACAGGTCATACAATTCGACGGCGGTTTTTTCGGGATTGCCCACATTGAGCCATACGGCTTTCCATTTTCCTTTTCTTGCGGCGATCCGTCCTCCCCGCTCATGAAATTCCCAATACAGGAAGTCGTGCTGTTTTTGTCCCGATTTTCCGAACAGGGTAGGGACAAACGAAATGCCGTCGATGTTTTTCGGCGTTTTTGTTCCTGCCAGTTCGGCGAACGTGGGCATCATGTCCCAGAAGGCGGAGATGTGGTCGCTTACGGAAGCTGCCGCTATCCCGGGCGGATACCATGCGATCAGCGGCACGCGTATTCCTCCTTCATACAGGTCGCGTTTCACGCCGCGCAGGGGACCCGAACTGTTGAAGAAATCGGGGTCGGCGCCGCCTTCCTCATGAGGTCCGTTGTCGCTGGAAAAGAAGATGACAGTGTTGTTGTCAATGCCGAGTTCCTTCAACAGGCGGTATATGTCGCCCACATAAGCGTCCAGCCGTGTCACCATTGCGGCAAAATCGGCTCTGGGATGGGATGTGCTGCCGTAGCCGCCTTCCTTGTAGGCGGGTCCGTCGTCGGTTCCCCTGTAAGGCGTTTCGGGGAATTTTCCGCGGTAAAGGGCGGCAATACTGTCATCGGGATTGACGAGTTCGGCGTGTGGGATAATATAGGTCAGGCAGGCAAAAAACGGTTCGTTCCGGTGCATCCGGATGAAATCCGTTGCATGCTGATGGATCAGGTCCTGGGCATACTGACCTTTTCCTTTTCCTTTGTTACCGTCGAGCCAAACGGTATCCTGACCGTTCCACAAATAGTACGGATAGTAATTATGCGCCAGTCGCTGGCTGTTGAACCCGAAGAAGGCGTCGAACCCCTGCCGGTGTGGGGCGCCTTCCGTAGCGGGCGCGCCAAGTCCCCATTTGCCGAAACATCCGGTGGCATAGCCGGCGGATTTCAGCATTTCGCCGATGGTATGGCTTTCGGCAGGCAGGGGATAATCTCCGCCAAAGGCTCCCTTGTTGCCCCGTATGGGGGTATGTCCCGTGTGCAGCCCTGTAACCAGCGAGGAACGTGAAGGAGCGCTCACCGTACAGCCTGCATAATGCTGCGTAAAACGCATCCCTTCCCGCGCCAAACGATCTATATGGGGCGTTTTGACATGCTGCTGACCGTAGCAGCCCAAGTCGCCATAGCCCAAATCATCGGCAAGAATAAAAATGATGTTGGGACGGTCGCGCCTGCCCGACGGCTGATGCGCGACCACCGTCAACGAATACATCCCTGCCGCCACTAAGGGCGATATGGTTTGTATCTTTATTTTCCCGTTATTCCATTTCATGTCGGTATGTTGGATTTAATTTCCGCAAAAGTACAAAATTAACGGGTTTTGTACCATTGTCCGGTATAATTTATTATCCGCAACGGAGGATTAATCGGCATACGCGCCCCAGAACTCTAATTCACCAATGTGGATGATGGTTCCCCCTGTCATGTTTCTTTGAGAAACGATGCGGACATAACGGAAAGGCGTTGCCGTATGTTCGGGGAATATGTTAAATTCAAAACCGTTGATTTGACCCCATGTTATGTCGTCGGCTGTAACAGCTATAGCAGTTGTTGCTCCCGAAGGGGGAATGACAAAACATTCCGCTATTTTTACCCAATCCTGTTTCCATGCGTCTGTTCCGTTTACTTCGGGCCAGCTGGTCCAGTAGGCAAGGCTTTCTTCTTTGGTGGCGAAGTCGCTCATATTTTTGGGCGGGTCGTTGGTTGCCCACAGTTCGTAATTTTGCATATTGTTATCTTTCAACATAGTATCCCAGCGGTGTCTTAGCTTGTGTCGGCTCAACCTGCTCGACCGTTTCATATCAATGGTGAGATAAATAGGCACCAGATGGGTGTCCTTATCTGCGGCATTTCCGGTATAGTCGCTCAGCATGTTTCCGGGACGCATCAGATGGAGGTATCCTGAATTATAGATGCCATCATGTGTTGTTGCAAAACCATTAGCACTGGCATTCTCCTGTTTGGCGGCGTCGCCTCTCCATATACATTCGGGATTGGAGCTTGGAGCGGTATTGGTGCCGGGCCATGCCCATCCCATTCGTTCCCATATAGCTATCCCGTTTATCGTTCCGAGTATTTGCGATTCATAGATAGGGATAAGGACGGTGTCTAATGGAGAAGAATAATTGTCCCACCGGTCTCTCACCTGTATGCGAAACTCCCTTTCCGTATCATCAAATCCACGGAAAGAGTACTGTCCCTGCTGTGTATTGCTGTACCATGTGTAGTTCAGCGCCATGTAGCCGGTGGAGTCGGCGGCATAGAGCGACACGCCCACATCCGTCTGACTTGGGTTATCCCACTGTACCAACACTCCGCCAAAAGTGGCGTTCACCTGTAGGGAATTTCGGATCAGTTCAACAGGGGGCGTCATCGGATGAATGCTTACCTCTGCCGGAACAGAGAGGTTTCCGCTTTTGTCCACACAGAACAGCTGCACGGTTCTTTCCGCCGTATCGGGAAATCCTTCTAACTTGATGGTGTCTGTCTGTACGGAAGCGTAGGCTTCCTGCATCTTTCCTCCATCTGTGAGGGAGTACACTGCTTTTACTGCCAGCAGGTCGCTGTTGTCGGGCAGCGTGTAGGTGATCAGCGCACCTCCGGGGAGGCGCTCTGCCTCGCGGGGGTTGATCACTGCATCTGGCGGGGTGCTGTCTTTTTCGGATGCAGCCCAGTCTTTAATGTCCGCACATTGCCATATCGAAAGGAAAATGGCGGCAAATACGAGTTTTTTGAACGTTTTCATGATAATATATATTGATAAATGATGAAAAAATGATGATTTTTATTCCCATCCCGGGTTTTGTTTCAGGTGGTTGTTTTTTAGCAGATTGTCCTGCCGCAGGGGCCAGAGATAATCTTTCAATCCAAAGGAAGGCTGATAGAGCACTGTTTCCTGATAGAACAGTTCCGGCGTGGCGCCCAGTTTATTCAGTCCGCGAATGGGTCGATTCATGAAACTTTCGGCGAGGTTCCAGCGGCGGAGGTCCCAGAAACGGGCGCCTTCAAAAGCCAGTTCAATGAGGCGTTCGCGCTGGATGATGTTGCGCATGCCTTCCTTTGTGGTGAATTTGTTCTTCTGGGCATCGATGGCGTAAGTTGTCCAGCTTTCTTTCACGCCTTTCAGCCCGCTACCTTTTCTGACGACGTCGATGTAGTGGAAGAGGTCGGCGCTGTTGGCTCCGTTGGGTCCTTCCCATTCGTTGAGCGCTTCGGCATACATCAGATACAGATCGGCAAGCCGTATGATTGGAAAGGCGATGGAATAGTAGGTTGGCTGTGTGCCTTCATTTGCAATACCTGTGAGCCTTGGTATGACTTTTTTGCAAAGATAACCTGTGGCAGAGTGTTTATTGACCAGAAATCTTCCGTTGGCTCCGTATGGAAACTTGGTGGTTTTCATGGCATTGTCAGGAGTGGCGCCATTTCCGTAGAACAGCCCGCCGTCGAAAGTGATTGCCCCGTAGAAACGCGGTTCCCTGTTGAAATGCAGGTTGATGGTTTTATAATTGGGAGCGATGTAGAATTTATGTTCTAATTCAGCAGCTGTCCTTGTCTGCAGCCCGAAACGATCTACACCTACCCAGTCTTTGTCTTCTTCTAAAGGCACCCCGTTTTTGCTGTAGAACTGTTCCACTATTTGCAGTGTCGGCGCATAACAGAGTTGCAGGTGTCCTGATTGCTGATAATCGCTAAAAGCGGGGAAGGATAATCGTTGGAGGATATTTTCAAAATCTCCGCGCGGCGATTCTCCCCAGATAATCTCCCTGTTCCAACGTTCTGTAGCAGCGCCTCTCGACCGCATGGAATAGAAGGTGGAACTGTCGATCTGGGTATTGGGAACGCCGGATTCTGAGAAACTGTATAGTCCGTGTATTCCCTCGCACATATCGATGGCTTCCTTCAGCGCTTCCGCCGCCCTGAGCCATTTTGTACCCAATGTGTCGGGAAACAGCTGTATGCCGCGGCTGTCCCTGATGTCTGTATAATTTTTATTACCGTTGAGCAAGGGGCTTGCTACCCACAGCAGCACCTGTCCCTTGAGTGCAGCCGCAGCAGGTTTGGTTGCTCTGCCCAGTTCTTCGGTGAGATTAAGGATTTCCATCGGCAGGGTTTCCATTGCTTCGTCCAGCAACTGTACGATATAATTTGCTACCGAATCTACCGGCTCGCGATATACTTTTGCATCTTCCGGATCCACGCTGATGGGCATGTTCTCGCGGATCAGGGGGATCGGTCCGTACATGCGCAGCAGCCAGAAGTGGTAGTAAGCCTTCAGGAATTTTACTTCCCCGATCCACTTCTGCCGTTCTTCTTCATTCATGTCAGCGGGGATATGGATATTTTCCAGAAAGATATTGCAATCCCTCAGCGCGGTGAAGAAGTCGAATCCGCCTTTGCGGTCATACGTGTCCTGCTTGCTTGCCCAGCAATTGGCAACAGGCAGTTCGGTACCCTGTTCCCCTCTGGCAATACCCCACATCTGGGTGTTGATCACATCTCCAGAGATTCCTTCAAACAGCCAGATTTCATCGCCCCCTAATAATGCCGGATTGCGATTGGGACTAAAATGCAGTGGTAAAGTGCCATAACATCCGTACAGGAATCCTTCAGCCTGATAGCGGTTGGCAAAAGCATTTTCAATAACAGGAATATCGTCTGGCACGACGTTCAGATAATCCTTACACGACCATTGTGTTGCGCACAGCGCAAAAATTAATACGATATGTTTAAAAAAATGTATGTTATTCTTTTTCATGATGATTTAAAATGAAACGTTGATACCCAAGTTAATTACTCTTTGCAGCGGATAACCCAATCCGTTGCCTCCCATTTCCACATCCCATGTGGTAAACTTACTGAAGTTCAGCAAGTTTGTTCCGCTGACGTAAAAGCGAACCTGTTCTATTCTCAGGCGCTGCGTCAGGTCTTTGGGCAATGTATAGCCTGCTTCGACGCTTTTCAGGCGCAGAAATTGGCGGTTGCGCATGAACCAGGTGTTTCGCTTTGTGTTGTTGTCGATCACATAATTGGAGAGCCGGGGCCAGGCAGCATTTGGATTTTGAGAGGCTTCCGACCAGTAGTCGTCCACAATGAACTGCGCCAAGCCTGTCTCAAGGATTTTTCCGGTGCCGCTGTCTGTGCGCCGTACAAAGGGGGTCATTGCATCGGCGTCGATCCAGAAGGAAGAACGCGCAATTCCCTGAAAGAAAAAGGAGACGTCAAAATTTTTGATACCTGCCGAAACACCAAATCCGTAGTTGATTTCGGGCGTTGTGGGATAGCCGATGGGAATCTGGTCGATACTGTTGATGATCTGGTCATCGTTCATGTTTTTGTACTTGATGTCTCCGGGAATGTATTCGCCGAAATCCTGACGCGGTGAAACGTCCACGTCGCCCTGATCGATAAAGAGCCGCTCGGCGGCATATCCGAACTGCTGCGATACGGGCAAGCCTATTCTGGAGCGCCAGGGCATTTCGCTGTAGTCCGGTTCTTCATAAGCCTCGTACACCGAGCGTGCATAGGTGAAGTTGCCCCTTGCCGTAATCCAGTAATCCTCGCCTATGGCTTGATTGTAGTCGATGGAAAGATCTATTCCCTTGCCTTTTGCTTCGCCTACGTTCACCTGCGGAGTGTTCCACAAGCCCATGGTAGAGGGAATGTCCGCACGGGGTTGCAGAATATTGGTTCTGTGTTCCTGATAGATGTCGGCAAGAATTTCGATTTTGTCTTTCAGCAAACTCAGTTCGATACCCAGATTGGATTTGTAGGCAATTTCCCATCCGATTTCAGAGTTGGGATAATTGGCGATAGAGGCGCCTGAGCGTGTCTTGCCAAATTCATAACCTGTCCTGTATGACTGTCCTCCTCCAATCGTAACATTCGACAGATAAAAGAAGCGTGTGGATCCTATTTCATCGTTTCCTACCAGCCCGTAGGTTCCCCTGATTTTGAGTTTGGAAATGAAGCGGTCTATATCGCTGATGTTTTTCCAGAATGATTCGTTGGAAACCATCCAGCCGACGCCCACCGAGGGGAAGAAGCCCCAGCGATGTCCTTCGTCGAATTTTTCTGAGCCGTTGTACCCGAAATTAAATTCTCCGAAATAGGTTTCTTCAAACGAATAGGTAAACCTTCCGGAAAGCCCCAGATTTCTTTTCGGCAGCGATTCGGAGAGTTCAGTGGCATTGGCGGTCATGGAACTTCGGGCAATACCCACCAACATTCCGCTGACGCCATGTTTTCCAAATGTGCGGTTATAGGCTATAGAAGCCTCCGTATAAACCGAACTGGAAATATTCTTATTGCCGGGTGAATATCGCAAAAAGTCGGTACCTCCTTCAGAGTTTAATTCCTGTAATAAGAAGTCGTCGATCGATCTGTCATACAATGCCTGATAATAAAAGGGCGAATAGGCACGTGTCAGGTTGAACAAGGAATTTCTTGTGGTGTTGCCCAAAACTCTTCCGCTTAAGCCTTTGACCCACTTGTCAAAAGATTGTTTCACTTCTATTTGCGCCATCATCACGGCACTGCTTTCCTGCCGGTATCCCCGCAGCATTTCGGCGTAGGGATTCAGGTAGATATCGCTTTCGTACCCGCCGAAGAGAATGTGCTTTGCGTAATCGTAGTTTTTGCCGTCGGGAAAATAAGCAGGGAAACGTACGGGACTTACCTTGAGCATTTTCTGATACAGGTCGCTTCCGCCGGAAATAGGACCGATATAATCGTCAAATGTGCCGTGCAACCGCACAATAGCTTCGGTAGATGAAGTCATATTGATATTGATGTTCGACCGGATAAGGTATTTCTTCATATTGATATTGTTGTTGAAGTTGTTCCGCTTGTCCACTTTCAGTATGCCGTTGTCTTGCGCAAACGAACCGGCAATATAATATCTCGCCACTTTTCCCCCGCCGGAAATATTGAGGTTGGCTCGCTGGTTCACCGTTGTGTTTTTTGTCAGTTCACCCATCCAGTCCACTGCCGGAAAAGCGTATGGATTGACGCCTCTTTCCGTATAGTCTATCTGTTCGTTCTGATAGGGGATGGCAGCTAATGGATTGCGTGTTCTGGCTGCCTCGTTGGCAAGTTTCATGTAAGTGATCGGGTCTGTCATTTTGATCGTAGTGGTAGGCGACGAAAACGAGTTTTCCACCCTGATGGATACCTTTACCGATCCTTCACGACCTTCCTTTGTGGTAATCAGGATCACACCGTTGGCGCCGCGCGCTCCATACAGCGCCGTTGCTGTGGCGTCTTTCAGAATGGAAAAGCTGGCGATGTCGTCGGGATGCAGTCGGGACAGGTCGTTGGTGGTCATCTCCACGTTGTCGATCAGTATCAGCGGATCGACCTTTCCCGCCCCGAAAGAAGTGATGCCTCGGATAAAAAACTGAGCGTTGTCGTACCCGGGTTCGCCGCTAGTCTGGTAGGAGATCATCCCTGCAATGCGTCCCGAAAAAGCGGTGGTGAGATTACTGCTCGGCACGCGCAATTCTTTGGTATTGACCGTCTGGATGGACGAAATCACGCTTTCCTTTTTCTGTTTGCCGAACGCCACGATGGTTACTTCCTCCAGTTCATCGGTTTTAGGCTTGAGTTGCACCGCTATCATCCTGCGATTTTCCAGCGCCACCACAGCGGTTTCGTATCCCACAAAAGATACTTCCAGCACGGTACCCGTTGCGAGAACATTGATTGAAAAACCTCCGTCGGCGTCGGTAATAGCGCCGCCGGTAGATCCCTGCATCACAACAGTTGCGCCCGGCATCGGATCTCCGTTCTCGTCGGTTACCACCCCGGTAACGGTAACATTCTGCTGTGCCAACAATGAAAATGTACATGCACAGAGAATCAGTGAAACGAATATTTTCCGTACGGCAGTACGGCTCATCATAATTATTTGAATCATACTTATTATATTAATTGGTTATTTAATTTTATTGGTTCAGGTTTTAATGCGGCAGAAAATGGAAATAAAAAAAGCCGCAACATGCAAAAAAACATGCTACAGCTAATATGAAAATTCCGAAAATTATTTCTATTATTACGCGCGCGTAATAATATATAACTGTCTGATTTACTCTCTCTCTCTCTCTCTCTCTCTCTCTCTCTCTCTCTCTCTCTCTCTCTCTCTCTCTCTCCCGAAAACACAGCTGAACAAGGC
>JAISRX010000233.1 GCA_031273395.1 Bacteroidales bacterium
CTGCCCTGAAGGCGAATGTGGGCGAAGCTGCCAGCAAAGGCGTGGACATGTCGCTGAACATCAACCATAATTTCAATAGTGAAGCTTGGATCAGCATCATGTCGAACTTCACCTACGCCACCAGCAAATTTTTAGTGTACGAAGAGCCGGAATATCCCGACGCGCCATGGAAAAGCCATGTGGGAAGATCGCTCAATCAGGCATACGGTCTCATTGCAGAGCGCCTCTTTGTGGACGAGCAGGAAGTGTACAATTCACCCACGCAGTTCGGCAACAACTATCTGGGTGGCGACATCAAGTACAAAGACCTGAACGACGACGGAAAGATCAACGAATTAGACGAAGCTCCTATCGGTTATCCCACCAGCCCTGAAATTGTCTATGGGTTCGGGGCATCCGCCGGATACAAAGGCTTCGACTTCTCCTTCTTCTTTCAGGGGCTGGCACGGGAATCCTTCTGGATCAGCAACAGCAATACCGCTCCCTTCTTAGATGGACAAAACGCCCTGCTGCAAGCCTACGCAGACGACCACTGGTCGGAAGACAACCGCAACCTCTATGCCCTCTGGCCCCGCCTGTCGCCCACTGTGATCGACAACAACAACCGAACCTCCACATGGTACATGCACGACGGCGCTTTCCTGAGACTGAAATCTGTGGAATTTGGCTATAGCCTTCCGGAAAAAATGGCTGCCAAAATATGGATGAGCCAGCTGAGGGTCTATTTCAGCGGCACCAACCTGCTTACATTCAGCAAATTTAAGCTGTGGGATCCCGAAATGGGTTCAAGAGGGCTGGAATATCCCGTACAGAAGGTCTATAACCTCGGTATCCAGTTGGGATTTTAAATTTTTCATCATCAATAAAAAATTAGAAATATGAACAGTATATTCAATATCATCAAAAAGGCGGCGGGCTGTATGCTCGTGCCGGCATATCTGTGTTGCCTGGCGTCGTGCGACTATTTAGACGTGATTCCCGACAACATCACCACCATTGACCATGCTTTTGCCAGCCGCAAAACTGCGGAAGAATTTCTGTACGGATGCTACAGCTTTCGTCCGGCAGCAGGAATGATCAACGAGGGCGACGCCGATCCTGCGCTCGGAGGCGGCGACGAAACATGGCAGCGATATATCATTGTTACCTTGGGTGAAGCATTCGATACCTGGCCCAGCAGCCGGATTGCCCGCGGCGAACAGAACGCCACCAGCCCGATTCTCAACCGCTGGAATGTGAGCTATGAAGGCATTCACGACTGCAATGTCTTTTTAGAAAGAATCGGCGGCGTGCACAATCTGGATGAATTTGAACGCACCAGATGGATTGCCGAAGCAAAATTCCTGAAGGCATACTATCACCATGTGCTTTTCAAACGCTACGGTCCTGTTCCCATAGTGGACGTGAACCTGCCCGTGTCGGCAAGTGTGGAAGAGGTGAAGGTGTACCGCAACACGGTGGACGAGGTGGTGAATTACATCGCCAATCTGCTGGACGAAGCGGGAAAAGACCTGCCCTTGCCGCGCGAAGTCCTTGAAGGAACGGAGGCAGGACGAGCCGACAAGCTCTCCGCCCTCGCCCTGAAAGCCGAACTCCTCCTCTTTGCTGCCAGCGACCTCTTCAACGGCAACACGGAAATGGCAAGTGTGGTGGACAATCGGGGCGTGCAGCTTTTCCCGCAGGATACCGACCCCGAAGTGAAAAGAGCTAAATGGGAACGCGCAGTGCAGGCTTGCGACACCGCCATCGCTGCCGCACACGCATACAACAAGGCGCTCTATACAACACCGCATTCCCATGCGGTAACTGAAGGTCACCCCCCCTTTATCAGGGAAAGCATCATACGCGGCGCCGTTACCGAAAGGTGGAACAACGAACTGATCTGGGGAAATACCAAGTTCGACCATTACAGACTGACCAGAGTGTCCTCTACCACCCTGATCGCCATCCAAGCCGACTATGCGCGGCGCATCACCGGAGAATGGGCGCCCACCCTGAAAATGGCAAGCATGTACTATTCCTCCAATGGAGTGCCGATAGAGGAAGACAAAGACTGGATCAGCAACGGATGGTACGACGATCGTTATAAACTCAGAGAGGAGCCTTCAGCATCGGTCAACACCGACGAAAAGTTCTATGTAAGAGCAGACGAGCGCACCGCCTACCTGCACTACAACAGGGAACCCCGCTTCTACGCTTCCATAGCATTCGACAAGTGTATTTATTGGGGAAATGGATGGTATGATTTTGAAACGGATGTAAAATCTGCCAACTTCCTCCTTGGAGGTGTTGCCGGCTATCAGGGCGCCGACGCCTATAGCATCAGCGGATACAACGTCAAAAAAATGGCACATCCCGAAAATACGCAGTCGGCAACCGCCAATTCAACGGAGGTATATTTTCCCTTCCCCATCTTCAGGCTTGCCGATCTCTACCTGATGTATGCCGAAGCGGTGAACGAAGCGGAAGGTCCCAACGGTCCGCGCAGCGACCGAATGTTTGACTATTTGTATCTGATCAGGGAGCGGGCAGGACTGCCCGAACCAGACGTGAAATCAGCCTGGCAGCAATATTCCAACAACCCCGACAAACCCACCACGCAGGAGGGACTGCGCGACATCATCCGCAGAGAACGCACCATCGAACTTGCTTTCGAGGGAAAACGATTTTGGGACCTCCGCAGATGGAAAAAAATCGACGAGTTCAACGTGTCGCCGCAGGGATGGAACATCATGGGCGAAACTCCGGAAGATTTCTACAACCCTGTAAACCTCCCGCAGGTGCCGCTGAAATTCACCGTCAAAGATTATTTCTGGCCCATCCGGGAAAGCGATCTGTATGTGAACAAGAATCTGGTACAGAACTACGGATGGTAATTTTAAATTGAAACATTAAATTGAAACATTAAATAATAAATAAGATGAAAACGAAAATTTTTAAATTGTTACAATGTGCTGTCTTCTTCGCAGCAGTTTGCCTGTTGAGCAGCTGCAAGGAAGAACCGACAGGACAGCAGCCAACAGACAGTCAGGCGCCCGATCCGGTTACCCTGCGCGATCCGCAAAGCAAAAGCATTCCGGGCGGCGCCGTGATCTACTATACCCTGCCTGCCGACGAAGACCTGCTCTATGTGAAGGCGGTCTATAGCCGAAGCGACGGAGTGGAACGCGATGTGAGAGCCTCCGTATATGTGGACTCTTTAGTGATTGAAGGCTTTGGCGACACCATCTCCCATCAAGTGCAGCTGATAGCAGTGGACAGAAGCCGGAACGAATCCAGCCCAACGCCGGTGGCTATCACTCCGGGAAAGCCCGCTGTGTTGAGCATTGCCGAAACCGTCATCCTCTATCCCGATTTCGGCGGCATTACTGCAGAATGGAGCAATCCCATGAAAGCCGAAATCATCATTCCCATCATGACGAAGAATCAAAACGGCGACTTTGTGCCGATTGAAATCTTCTACAGCGCAAGCACAGAGGGAAAAGGCACCGTGCTGAACCTGACGGACACCATCGACTACGATATCATCACTTTTGTAGAAGACCGTTGGGGCAACAGAAGCGGTGAAATCAACCTTACCCTTACCCCCCTCTACACCGTGCTGTTAGACAGAACGAAAATGGGTCAGAGAAAATTAACCAATGACCCTAACAATGTAGGAGGATGGGAGGTAAGCAATCTCTTCAACGGCACTCAAAGCGGTAATGGATTCAGCACGATAGAAAACGACATCAATTTCGCTTGGCCCCACTGGGTCACCATCGACCTCGGCGTTACTGCAAAACTTAGCCGCATGAGGCTCTTTCAGCGAGGTGACAGAAACGACGTAAAGACCTACCACTTCTGGGAAGGAAATCTCAAAGAGTTTGAGGTGTGGGGATGCCACGACAATCCGCCCGAAGCCAATGGCAACTGGGACCACTGGGATTTGCTGGCGCCAAAGTTCACCTCCGTGAAACCCTCCGGACTGCCCCAGGGTGAATTGAGCGACGACGACGTCAGGGTTGCCGAACAGGGAGAAGATTTCATCTTTCCCGCCACCGATGAGAATTTTCCCGTGCGCTACATCCGTATCAAATGCCTTAAACCCTGGTCCGGCGGCAACAACATGCAGATGGGCGAACTGATGTTCTGGGGAAACGACAGGATTGAATAATCAATAATAACAATAAGCTATGAAAACCTTCATTAAAAATAAAATCAAGTATCTTGCCGCCCTCTGCGGCATCGTCTGCGCGCTTTCTGCGCCCTTCGCCTGCTCGGATATGAACGAGCTGAGCGACCAGTTCCTCAACGGCGGCGAAAAAATCTACGCCGCAAGAGTGGACAGCGTTATACCCCATGCCGGATACGAACAGCTTGAATTGGAAGTATTTGTGAGCAACACCCGAACCGACACCGTCAAAGTTTACTGGGACAATTATCAAAAACATGCCGATATCCCCGTAAATAGCAGCAGCGGAGTGTTTACAAAAGCCATTGACGGGCTTGTCGAAGGATCCTATCTCTTTCAGGTGGTCAGCCTTGATCCTTATGGCAACAGATCTTTGCCTGTAGAAGTGTCGGGCACTGTCTTTGGCGCCAACTTTACGTCGCTGCTGCGAAACCGAAATGTCGTCGGTATGTCGGTGCTGAGGAACGGAGAGCTTACCATCAAATGGGGCAGCAGCGTAACCTACGGCGTGGAATGTGTGGCGTCCTACATCAACACTTCCGACCAGACCGTTACACTGCACGTTCCCATGACGGAAACCGAAAATACGGTCATCAGCGATTTCAAGTCGGGCTTGAGCTATTACACCGTCTTTATGGCGGAACCGACAGCAATGGAAACATTCCAGCTCGATCCGGTGAACGTCACGGTATGGTCTGCAACCACCCAATCGGTGCATGCCTACGGCTCGCAAGTTAATGCCGACAATGCAGCGACAAAGGCCGTAGACGGGAATATAACCAACCGCTGGCACAGTACTAACACTGCCAATCCCGAATATATTGCGGTGGCGCTGGGAAGCACAATCACCATTGATCGTCTCGTTATCTGGCCCTCCATATATGACAGGGCGACTGCTGCAGCGGAAGGAAGACCGGCGGATGCGAGATTCCCGACAAAATTCAGCTTTGAAGTCAGTATGGATGGCGCCTCCTGGACAGACAGAGTCGAATTTACTTTCCCTGCCAGCAAGCTGTGGGAGGCGGGAGAACGCATTTTTGACCTGCCCGCGCCCGTTCAGGCAAGTTATTACAAAATAACAGGGCTGGAATATGATGAACCAAATCCAAAAGGGGACTGGGGTTCCGGATATATCGTACTGGGTGAAATAGATGTGTACGAGCAGCGGTAACGCTCATTGACAGGTATGAAAGGTTGCCCGAAAAACCTTCGGGCAACCTTATTCAATACAGGAAGCTGTCTTAAAATCTATGTAAACGCAAAGAGCACAAAGAAACCGCAAAGGGCGCAATGTTTATATCGCCGACACTATTCCCTTTGCGAACTTTGCGAAAACTCTTTGCGAACCTTGCGGTTGAACGATGTTTCTTTTGGGACAGCCTCAAAATGGCGTTTTTTAACAATTCCTCATGGATCACCGTCACGGCAAATAAAACGGGAAAGCCGGCTCCCGAACCGAAGCAGGCAAAAAGAGTTCTTTGACATATCGGTTTACACGCTTTTTTGATAAAAAAACTTTTCTATTGCAGAAAAGTATATCTTTGTACCGTATAATTGTCAAAATAAAAGGTATTATGACAAACGAAGACAGGGTACGGTACTGGATAAATCTTTCGGATGAGGATTTTAAGACTGCCATGGTGATGATGCGTGGAAGGCGGTATATGTATGTAGGCTTTATGTGTCATCAGGTATTGGAGAAAATTTTCAAAGCCTGTTTTGTCAGACTGAAGGAAGATACGCCGCCATATACGCATGGATTACGCTATTTGGCGGGAAAAAAGCGGTTTTTGGGAACTGTTGGCGGATGAACAGAAGAAACTTGTGGACAGCATAGAACCTTTTAATATTGAGGCACGTTACCCTGATTACAAGAACAGCATTGCAAAAATGTTAACTCGACGGAAGAGTCTTGAACTGATGGAACAGACAAAAATCTTGCAGCAATGGATAAAAGAGAAGATA
>JAISRX010000301.1 GCA_031273395.1 Bacteroidales bacterium
AAATAAACAAATGAGACATTTATTGATGGACAACTGCTTACTGATTGAACTTAAGAATATGCGCGGCTTTTTTATTACTTTTCCGAACCGTTTTGCAAAGGCAAACTCCCTCTCTCTGCGGAAAAAACGGGGAGAGACACCCTGCCTGAAATCCTTGAAAATATGTCAACCTTCGGTTGACTATCCCCTGCAATGTGCAGAAACATGTCAACCTTCGGCAACGCCTTTTCATGCAACCGAATCCGGTTGTCAATCATTAGAAATCATTAAAATGCAAATAATAACACGGAAACGTTACTTCAACGTGCATATCTCGTACCATTCGAGAACAACCCCCATTTCGAGTCCATGACGGAAATACGGGGTTTGCGTGTGGCGGCTGTGCTTGCCGGTTCGCTGAAAATAGCCGCACAGGCGCATCTTCTGCGGGAACTCGACGCCTGTCCAAACGAAATGCAAACCATCGGCGTTGCCATGCCATACAATTTTTCGGCAAATAATACGTTTTTCCATCAGAAAATCATTGTTACATGATGATTTCTTTCTTTCTTTTGCGTAAAAATCGAATAGATATGAAGAAGCAGTTGAAAACAGGGTCTTTTCTCCGGTCGCATTTGATCATTACCTTCGGGTTGGTGTGTACCACCTTTGGCTGGGGCGCTTTCCTGATACCGAGCCATGTAACGGGCGGAGGCGTGAGCGGTATTGCGGCGCTCATATATTTTGCCGGCGGCGTCCCGGCAGGGATCAGTTATCTGTTGATCAATCTGGTATTGATTCTCGTTTCCATGAAGGCGGTCAATGTAAGTTTCGGACTGAAATCGGTATATGGCGTCATTGTTTTTTCCCTGCTGCTGTGGCTGTTCCAGCAATGGTTTCCCCAGCCGCTGGTGGGCGACACCCTCTTTGCCGCCGTCACGGGGGGCATCCTTGCGGGGATCGGCACGGGGATCGTATTCACTCAGGGAGGAAGTTCCGGAGGCACCGACCTGATTGCCATGATGATCACCAGCCGGCGGAACATCAGTCCGGGGCGCGTGATCATGATGGTGGACGTGGTGGTGATTTCTTCCTCTTTTTTCATTTTCCATTCGCCGGAACGGATGATCTACGGGTATTGCGTGATGGCGGTGTCCGCCTATGTGATTGATTTTGTGCTGGCAGGCGCAAAGCAGTCGTACCAGCTTTTTATTTTTTCGGACAGGTACGAAGAAATTGCCGACAGCATATCCGCCCGTCTAGGCAGGGGATTGACGCTGGTGGATGCACAGGGATGGTACACGCGGAAACCCACCAAAATGATTTTGGTGATTGTCCGCAAATACGAGGTGACCGACGTTTTTCGCGCCATCAAGGAAGTAGATCCCGAAGCGTTCATTTCCATGGGAAACGTGATGGGGGTATATGGCAAGGGGTTCGACCGGATGAAGGTAAAATAGGCGCCCGCCGCCTCCCGTCCGTCAAAAAAGGTGTACGCCGAACGACCACTGCGGAAGGTCTTTTGCCAATACGCTCCTGTTGAATGCGTCCGTGAACCGGTAGCGGGCAAAAAACGCAATATTGTTCCATCCTATCCGCGCAACGGCTGATGCGATGAAGGGATTGAAAGCGCTGTTGTCGCGAAATTTCTCCTTGCCGTGGTGATAATAGAACACCTTGTAGCGTTTTCCGAAAGCCAGATCGCCCTGTACGCCCAAATCGAGGAACATGCCCGATTCCCGAAAAAGATAACGGCGGATATGGACGCCCACCCCGATATGGTGGCTGCGGTAAACCTGTTTCCTTATCCCGTCGGGATCAACGGACGACCCGGTAACGGTTGACGCAAATGCGGGATCCTCCGCAGCGTCCGTCAACCGGTAGTTATGGAATGCGTACTGCACCGTTCTTACTATGGAAAACCCGCGGGAAATCCGGTATCCGCGATACCATACGGCGTCGAAATAGGACGAGTTGATACCGAATACCGCGTATTTTCCGGCGCTGTTGTCGGGCAGGACAAATCCAACGCCGACAGAAAACGAAGACGTTTTCCGGGGTTGGGGTACGTATTTGTCGCCCTTTTCCGACCGGCGGGCAACGCCCGGTTCGTCCAGCAGTATCCGCGTAATGGTGTCTCCCTTGCTTTTCCTGATGAGGATTTCCATGTTACCGATTTTTACCGCCGGCTGGGCTGCGACTTTCATGCTTCCTGCCATGCAGGCGATGCAAGCGATGATGATCATTTTTTTCATGACAACTATTTTTATGATGGTTTAAATTTTTATTTTCCCGAAACGTGGATTTCGCCGTTCATTACCGCCTCTATCACTCTTTTGTCAATCGTTCCGGACAGATACACCAACGTAACGGATGATTTTTGGGTGGTCATGAACAGCAGGGCGCTTATTTTGGCGTCCTCCTCCGCAGTGTTCATCGGGATATTCTTGTGGTACAGTTCCACACGTTCTCCGGAAGATTTCATCTTCATGATCTGCTGGTAGCCTTTTTGCAGTACCGATTTCAGTTCGGAAAGCAACGCATCCTTGTCGGCAGCGTCATCGGCAATGGTGAGGATGCGCAAACCGGAAATTTTGGACAGCAGTTCCTGGGTTTTCCTGTCCTGGGTTTTCCCGTTTTTCATGATGCCCAGCAGCATCGGGGAAATAGTGACGGACTCTACTCCTTCTTTTTCCTCGTACCTGTCGAAGATTTTGGGTATCGTTTGCCCGCAGACATGTATGGTTGTTGCGCTTGCCAGCACGGCAAGGATCAACAGGGCGCTAATCTTTTTCATCTTTATCGGATTTTTTGTTTTTGTGATACATTATTTTCTGTTGGATTTCATCGAATTGTTTGAGGCTGTGGGCAGCCCCGTTCAGTTTTTCCAGAGCGGTCATGCCGTTTTTTGCCCGCTGCACGGACGCGGAAAACAGTTGCAGCTTGTCGTCGGCAAAGGCGATGACCGCCTCCCTGTTGTACACCCGCTCGCCGTCCACATAATATATATATGCCTCCTGCTGCGGCAGTAGCGCCCTGACCGCGAAAAACAGGGCAATCGCGGCTGCCGCGCCCGTCGGAAGCCACAGGCGTATCCCCGCCGTCCTTTTCCGGGCGCTGCCGCATACCGCCTTTTTTTCCTCTTCATAGAACGCAAACATGGCGACATACGGTTTCAGCGACGCCGGGACGTTTTCCGCAAGGAAAAAATCCCGTAATGTCCGTTCTTCCGGCAGGGAGGTCTCTCCTTCAAAGTATCGTTCGAGCAATACCTTTATTTTCTGTTCGTTCATATATTTATTTTTAAAAGTTCTTCGCGTATCTTTTGCCTTGCGCGCGACAGATTGGCGCGTACCGCACTGTCGTTCATGTCGAGGATTTCCGCAATTTCATCCGGTTCGTATCCTTCAATGTCGCGCAGGCGGATCACCATTTGCTGCTGTAGCGGCAGCCGCTCAATCAGCTTTCCTACAAAAGCGACCGTGTCGGCTTGTTCAACACTTGCGTAGGGGGTATGTTCGTGAACAACATGCAGGGCTTCGCACAGTTCGCCGGTTTTATTCAAACGGGAGCGCAGGTAATCCGTACATCTGTTTTTGACGGCATGCATCGCATACGCTTCCAGGTTCCGCACCGACGACAAGTCCGCCCGTCGCTTCCACAAAGTCATTCCTACATCCTGAACCACGTCGTCGGCTTCATCGTTTCGCTTGACCAGGGCAAGTGCGAAACGATACATTTTGGGGCGCAAATGTGCCATCAACTGATTAAAGCCGGTTTTGTCCATTCGGATACGAATTGTTTTTCGTGTTGATCAACGCTTTTCAAGAGGAAGACGGAGCAACAGGAAAATTGTTACGCGAAGGTACGTTTTTTTTTCGGTGGATAATGGGGAAGACGACGAAACAGGATCATTGCATACGAAAAACGGGAATCCCGCCGGAGCGAAATTCCCGTCAATACCGCGCCGCGGCACGGATTATTTGGGGTCGAGCGCTTTGATCTTTGCCAGCAATTCTTCTTTTTTGATCGGTTTCAAATCCAGGGTGAGTTCCAAATCTTCCGTGATCGTTACGTTATCCTGCGAAGCGAAAGAAAATTCTCCTTCCTTGACGGAAAATGCAATCAGGCTTCCCTTGTCGCCCACCGGCATACTGTTGTCATAGCTTTTGACGGTAGTTGCATCAATAGTGGTGTACAGCTGGGCTACCACATTGACGTCCCCGGAAACGAAAAACACAAAGGTATCGCCGTTGCCGTATCCCTGATACTGGGCTAACGCGCCGATTTTGCCCGTGAGTTTCACGATGACGGTGGTCATGGCTCCTTTTGTCCACAGCACATCACAGTTCACCCATCCAAGTTTTCCGAAATCGAACGAGAAACTCTTGTTGCTATAGACAACCGTTCCCCATTTTTGATCCCCGTCGAAATTCCATGCCCGTTCGTCAATATCTTCCCATATCAGCGAGCTGTCGGCTTCCTCGCCTTGCCATACCTCTGTTGTTGCGTCGCTGCCCTTGTCTGTCGGAAAACTGAAATTGATGTACTGTCCGTAGTCAAGATACTGGTCGACACTTCTTTCATTGTGTTTCACATCAATATACGCAAACCCGTCCGACGACAGATAGCGTTTTCCCTGCCATCCGATGTAATTGGTGCAGGTACCCGACAGGATCATGTCGCTTGGCTTCAACATTGCGCATGCTTCGAGGGTCAAATCGCCGCTGACAGCCTGCCCGGCCTTTTTAAAAACAGTCCCGGCAGGAATGGATATTTTCACTCCATTCTTCAACGTGAAGGTTTTGGGCAGTTCCGACGTTTTGAAAGCAAATGTTTGCTTTGCTGCGTCAATATTCTCACCGATGAATTTTTTGGCGTCGTAGGTTTTATCTATAACTTCCTCATTTTCTCCATCTCCTGTTTTTTTACACGAAGAAAACATAACGCCGATACATAAAATAAATAAGAAAAACTTTTTCATGACTTTAAATTTTTATTTTGTTTTGAAAAAAAAATGTTTAAAATTTATTACTTACAATAAAGATGCGGAATTTTGAAATCGTTGCTTGCCGCACAAAAATTTTAACATATTTTAACAAACAAAATCATCACAGCGACGCGCATCATTGACAGTGCATGTTCCGTGTATGCGCGTACACGCTTCGCGCATGCAAGTCCGCGCTCCGGTTTTACGTGCGGAAGTATCTCCCGCACGCCCGAATCACGCGGACATGACGCATAAATTCGGCTGTACGGAAAACAGCGGTACATATATAATATATGCTTATCCGGGCATCGCCGTCAGGCTAAGACAGTCTCATTCCCGGTAGCGGGCGACTGTACCGGCCGGTTGCGCACGGCAACTTCCGCAGGGACGACACTTTATTAACCTCAAGCGTAACCTGCGGAACTTTGGAGACGCGGCATGCCGCATCTCTACGGCGTTAAGGGCGTTTGTTTTGCAGGACAGAGTTTCCCGTTACTTGAGACTTTTGCAAATTCTCCCAAAAAAATGAGCCGCCCGTTTTTTGTTTGCCGGAAAACATATACCTTTACGGCTTCAAATTTTAAGCTATGGCATTAAAGGATATTTTAGTTATTTCAGGACAGGGAGGGCTTTACAGGTATGTGTCGAAAGGCAAAAATCATGTAATTGTAGAGAATTTGTCGGACGGGAAACGCTCCACCGTTTCCACCGCCTCCAAAATCAGTATGCTGGAAGATATTGCCATCTTCACGGAAAAGGAAGACGCCCCCCTGCGGACGGTATTTCAAAAGATACAGGCAAGGGAAAACGGCGGGGCGACCATTTCCCACAAGTCGCCCGATGCGGAACTGAAACGGTATTTCGAGAGCGTACTTCCCCAATACGACAGGGAACGGGTGTACATGTCGGACATCCGCAAAGTGCTGATGTGGTACAACGCCCTGCGCGACCTGGGCGTTACCGACTTTGAAGAAGCCGTCCCCGACAACGCCTCGCCGGAAGCTGCCACTGAAGCCGCCGGAGAATAATCATGCAAGTAAATCATCTTTAAATTCAAAAGTAAATCCAAATATAAAAATGAAAGAGTCTATAGCCATATTGACCGGCGGCGGTCCCGCTCCCGGAATGAATACAGTAGTGGGCAGCGTTGCCAAGGTTTTTTTGCGAAACGGGTATCGAGTGATCGGTCTCCACGGCGGTTACAGCGGATTGTTCCGCTCCGATCCGCGCACGGTGGAAATTGATTTCGCATACGCCGACAATATTTTCAATCGCGGCGGTTCGGCGGTGATCATGAGCCGGTTCAAGCCGACCGATAAAAATTTCGCCGAAGACTTCAACCTGAAGTTTTTCACGGACAACAACGTGAAACTGTTAGTGACCGTGGGCGGCGACGATACCGCTTCTACCGCCAACCGCGTGGCAAAGTTCCTGTCGGAAAAGAACTGTCCGATAGCCAACATCCATGTGCCGAAAACCATTGACAACGACCTTCCGCTGCCCGGCGCCGCGCCTACCTTCGGCTATCATTCGGCAAAGGCTCAGGGAACGGTCACCGGCTCCATCATCTATGAAGATGCGCGCACGAGCGAAAACTGGTTCATCGTGGCAGCCATGGGACGTTCCGCAGGACATCTGGCATTCGGCATCGGCGCTGCCTGCCACTATCCGATGATTGTCATTCCGGAAATGTTCCATAAAACGGAAATCACCATTGATAAAATCTGCAAGCTGGTAGTTTCGTCCGTCATCAAACGGAAAATCATGGGGGTTAACTACGGCTGCGCGATGGTGTCGGAAGGCGTGTTCCATGCCCTGAGCGACGAAGAAGTGAAAAACTCCGGCATCACCTTCAGTTATGACGAACACGGTCATCCCGAACTCGGGAAAATATCCAAGGCAGCCATATTCAGCCAGCTGGTGGACGCCCGTTTGAAGGAACTCGGCGTCAAGGTAAAAACGCGCCCGGTGGAAATCGGCTACGACGTAAGGTGCTTCACCCCCATTGCCTACGACCTGGTGTACTGCTCGCTGCTGGGCTTCGGCGTGTACCGGCTTTTCCGCGCAGGCGCCACGGGGTGCATGGTGTATGTAAACGCTCAGGGCGATGCGCAGCCGCTGTACCTGAAAGACCTTCAGGACGCCGTAACGGGAAAAATACCGCCGCGGCTGGTCGATATAAACAGCCAGCGGGTACATTCCGTCATCGACCATTCGCTGCACTACATCACCCCCGATGATTACGCCGCCGCGAAAACCTTTCTGGAAAACCCCGAAGAATACGATTTCCGGAAAATACTGAACTGGAGCGAAAAGTGAAAAATTGACGGTTGACGGTGATATTCGCCGTCAACCGTCAATGGTTAACCGTTAATGGAAGATGAAGCAGTTATTGTACAAATTATTCGAGCACAGTTACCTTGACCGCAACGAGTCGCGCGAGGCGCTCATCAGGATGGCTAACGGCGCCTGCAACGAGAGCCAGATTACGGCGTTCATCACGGTTTTTCTGATGCGCAGCATTACCACCGACGAGTTGTCGGGCTTCAGGGACGCCCTGCTCGAACTGCGCGTGCCGGTGGATTTGAGCGACTACAACGCCATTGACATTGTAGGAACGGGAGGCGACAACAAAAACACGTTCAACATCTCCACCGCCGCCTGTTTCACGGTTGCCGGCGCAGGCTACAATGTGGTGAAGCACGGCAATTACGGTTCCACCTCCGTCAGCGGCGCATCCAACGTCATCGAAGCCCACGGGGTGAAATTCACCCGCGACACGGACGTGATGAAACGCTCGCTCGACGCCTGCCACTTTGCCTACCTGCACGCGCAGTTCTTCAATCCCGCCCTGAAAGCGGTAGCGCCCGTAAGAAAGGCGCTGGGCGTAAGGACGTTTTTCAACATGCTGGGACCGCTGGTCAATCCCACCCTGCCCAAACGTCAGGTGCTGGGCGTGTATAATCTGAAACTTGCCCGTCTCTACAACTACCTCTACCAGCAGAGCGGAACGGACTATACCATTGTGAACTCGCTGGACGGCTACGACGAAATATCGCTCACCGCCGACTTCAAAGTTTTCGACGGCAGGGGAGAAAACATCTACAGCCCCGAAACGCTGGGATTTGCGCGCTGCGAGGAAGCCGACCTCTACGGCGGCAGCACCGTGGAAGAAGCGTCGGGTATCTTCGACCGCGTGATGGACTGCACGGCGCTTCCCGCGCAGATCAACGCGGTGACGGTCAACGCCGCATTCGCCATCCGAACCATAGAGCCGGACAAGCCCATCGAAGAATGTATCGCCGCGGCGCGCGAATCCCTCCAAAGCGGCAGGGCAAAAAAAGCGCTGAAAACATTTATTGAAATTAATTCGTAATTCTTTTTATCATGAAATCATCCGTTATCTTTATCCTGTTTTTTATATTCGCTGCCGAAATTGCCCGCGGTCAAACCGATTTTGCGGCAAAGGAATTTATTTCATCCTCAAAGGATACCCTGCGTTACAGGGAATTGCTTCCGGAAAACAGCCGCGCGGGACGGAAATACCCGTTAGTGCTGTTTCTGCACGGGGCGGGGGAAAAAGGAAGGGACAACGCTGCGCAGCTCAGGCACGGCAGCATGATGTTTACCAATCCGGTGAACCGCGAAAAATATCCCGCGGTGGTGCTGTTTCCGCAGTGTCCCGAAGGGGTCAGCTGGCCCTACGACCGCACCCCGGAAGGAAGGCGCTGGAATGAATTTCCGGTGGAATATCCCGTTTCCACGCCCCTGAAATCCGTCAGGGAACTGCTGGATGCGTATCTTGCCGGGGGCATGGTGGACAAGAACAGGATATACATCATCGGTCTGTCGATGGGCGGCATGGGGACGTTTGACATGGTGTGCCGCTATCCCGGTCTTTTTGCGGCGGCAGTACCCATTTGCGGGGGTGTTGCCGTGGAACGCCTGCCCAAAGCCCGCAGCGTCAAATTCAGGATATATCACGGCGACGCCGACCAGACGGTTTCCGTTGAAAATTCGCGGAAGGCATACAGGGCATTGAAAGCGTGCGGCGCTGAGGCGGAATATGTTGAATTTCCGGGTTGCGGTCACGACAGCTGGAATCCGGCATTCAATACGCCCGATTTTCTCTCATGGCTGTTCGGGCAGAAGAAGAAAAAATAATTTTGTGAAAATACTTTTTTTATCAAAAAAAAGCGTAGGTTTGTCGTCCATAATTTTTTAAACTCATTGCACGATGGTCACAAGAACATTTGATTTATTGGAGCAATACAGGACACTGTATAAGTTGCACGACGCCCTGGCATGCAAAAAATCGGCGGGGAAATGGATCAAGTACAGCGGCGAAGAATATGCGGAACATGCCGACAACGTGAGTTGCGGCTTGCTGTCGATGGGATATGGCGCGGGAGACAAAATTGCGGTAATCACCAACAACCGTCCCGAATGGAACTTCCTCGACATGGGGATGTCGCAGATCGGAGTGGTCTCCGTACCTGTGTATCCCACCATCAGCATGGAGGAATACAGGTTTATCCTGAACCATTCCGAGCCGAAAATGCTGGTGGTGTCCGACAAGCTCCTGCTGGAAAGGCTGCGCCCCCTGATAGACACAAGCCCGTCCATCCGCCACGTATATACTTTCAACCGGATTGAGGGAGAACACAACTGGAAAGAAATAGCCATCGCGGGAAAAGACCATGCCGAAGAGTTTTTGCCGCAGGTGGAAAAAATCAGGCAAAGCATCCTGCCGGACGACATGTTTACCCTGATCTACACCTCCGGAACCACCGGCACGCCCAAGGGCGTCATGCTGTCGCACAGGAACCTGCTGGAAAACGTAAAGGCGACTGCCGTGCGTAACTACCTGTCCGCAGGAAGCAGGGCGCTAAGTTTCCTGCCCATCAGCCACATCTATGAACGGATGATGAACTATCATTTCCAGTACAAGGGTTTTTCCGTGTATTATGCCGAAAACATAGGTTCCATCATGGAAAACATCAGGGAGGTGAAGCCGCACATTTTCAACACGGTTCCCCGCCTGCTGGAACGGGTGTACATGGGGCTGGCGAGCAAGGGCAAGGAACTGACCGGAATAAAAAAGGTACTCTTCGGAAGCGCCGTCAATGTGGCTACACAGTACAATCCCCGCCGCAAAGAGCCGCTGTGGTACTGCATCAGGCTCGCCATTGCGCGGAAACTTGTCTTTCCCAAGTGGATGGACGTACTGGGAGGCGAGGTGCGGATCATTGTTTCCGGCGGCGCTTCGCTGCAAACGCGGCTGAGCAACCTTTTCTGCGCTATGGGAGTCGATCTGCTCGAAGGATACGGACTTACGGAAACCTCGCCGGTAATTGCGGTCAGCGATTTGCGCAGGGGCAAAACAAAAGCCGGTACCGTGGGACATTTCCTTGAGAACATCGAGGTGAAATTCGACCGGGACGGAGAGATACTCTGCAAGGGACCCTGCGTCATGCTGGGTTACTACAAAGCACCGGAACTCACCGCAGAGGTAATCGACGGGGAAGGCTATTTCCACACGGGCGACATCGGATCGACGGATGAGGAGGGGTTCCTGACCATCACCGACCGGAAAAAGGAAATTTTTAAACTGTCGAACGGGAAATACGTATCTCCGCAGGTGATTGAAAATAAATTGAAAGAATCATTCCTTATTGATCAGGCGATGGTGATCGGCGAAACCGAAAAATATGCCAGCGCGCTCATCTCCCCAAACTATCCCCAACTGCACAAATGGTGTTACGACAATGCCGTCAAGTTTGAAAACAATGCCGGCTTGCTGCAATATTCGGAAGTGATTGAACTCTATCAGAATGAAGTAAATCAGGTCAACAAAAAACTGAGCAATGCCGAACAGATCAGGCGTTTTCGTCTGGTTGCCGACGAATGGAGCGCGCAAACGGGGGAACTGTCGCCTACCCTCAAACTGAAACGCAAATACCTCGTGGAAAAGTACCTGAACGTCATCAACGAAATATACGCGCCCTCCAAAACAGACTGAACAACGGACAATTCCCTGTGGGGGAAAATGTTTTCCCACACAGGGAGAATGTTTTTCCCTGTGGGGAAAAAGTTTCTCTCCATGACGCCTTCCCGCACCCTGCGGCGGACTTTCCCCAACGTCAGGACATCCCAGCGGAACTGCCCGGCAAAACAAACGCCCATGTCGCGTTTCCCGTCACCGCGACTGTAAGGACAGGTTTTGCGCCTGCCCTCAATGAAAACGACATAAGGGTGAATGCGAGGGCGGATGCAAGGGCGGGTGCGAGGGCGGGTGCAAGACCCGCCCCCTACGCCTGCGACCCCTAACAGAACTACAAAGAAGTGAACACTTCCAATCATTCGGACGGTTCCATCTTCCGAAGAGACGGGGCGCGCCCCGTCTCTGCTTTGCGCCCTTTGCGGTTTCCCTGCGTTCTTTGCGTTGAAACGGACTTTTAAAACCACCCCGTGCATATACGGCAGTTATGCCCGCATTTTTAACCGGCTCAATATTTTTCCCAACCCGGATTTTGCTTCAGATTACTGTTCAGACTCAGGTCATTCTTGGGAATAGGGAAGAGGTAAAAAGCGTCGTCCCATCCTTTTCCCGTTTTTGACGGGTCGTCGAAACGCCTGATATATCCCTGCGTGCCGGTTGCCTGAGTGAAATCCTTGTTC
>JAISRX010000026.1 GCA_031273395.1 Bacteroidales bacterium
GTATTCGCCGCTGTCATTTTCATCTTCCCCGGTTTCTTTCGCCAGGATGTCCCGTACGTGCCGGTCAATAATTGCCTTTATGCCTGCCGCCTTGCCGGTGTCGCCCGAAACGAGCTTTTCAAACAGGTCGGTCTTTTCAATCCGGTAAAGGATACCGGCGTTTTCATTCGCCGGCTGCTTCATCTTCCGGTTCCTCTTTTATCCTTTCCGGTGGATAATCGATAGCTATCGGTTCGGGAGGCTGGGCAAAAACTTCATCCAGCGCTTCGGACGGGATTGCCGTATTCGTCCCGGGGATTTCCACTGCAAATATATCCGGTTTTTTCGGTTTACCGGCAGGATTTTCCAGAGTGGCAGGGGTTGGCGCCGGTTGGCGTCGAAAACCGGAGACAGGGCGGCTTTTTCCGATTACATCCGCCACTGTTCCGCTCTCCCTTTTCCCGGTTTGAGGACTGTCGTCGCCCTGTTTTCTTCCCGAAGATCCGGGATAGGCTATCCGGTACAGCAGGTACAGGGCAACAAGCATCACTGTCATGACAAGGGCTTTCATTTAAATCAAGTCTTTCCGGTCTCTCCTGTACAGTTCGTTTATTTCATCCCTGTGTGTTTCAAAATGTTGCAGGAGCACATTGTCAATGTAGCCGCCAACGGTAACCTCCCTGTCGGCAATTACCCTGACAATGGCCGTTACTGTCGCATGGATGCGCTGACTGACATGGACGCACTGCCGTGTCCTGAATTCGTTTTTTTGCAGGAATATCGCTTTATAGTCCTGCCCGGATTTTTCCGCCTGCCCTGAAAAAGTCTGTCTGCTTAAAAATTTCATGTTCAACTGATTTTACTGTTTAAAAAATATCCCTGTTTTTTCGCCGGTAGGATTGACTGATTTCATCCTGAAACGTTTCAAAATGGTGCGCTATCAGATTGTCCATATAGCTGAACAGCGATATTTCGTTGGCGCCAATCACCTGAACAATTTTCAGGATACGGTCGTGAAATTCCTTGCGGATGTACACCGTTTTGCCCAGTCGCGCCGTAACATTCGATTCCCTGATAAACAGCGATTCGTATTCCTGCCGTTTTTCCCGTTTGTTACGGGTTTCCTCTCCGGAGGGTTCAGGCGATACGGAAACAGTATCCCGTACCGGCATTACCCGTTCCACCTGCTGCTGCACAGAGACGGGTGGTTGCTGAACACTTTCCGGCACGCCCGTCCGGTCTTTCCTGACTGATGCAATGATGAAGCTTTCGTCTATTTCATCGGTATTGATTCTTTTTGCCATGTATTTACCGTTTTACGATTTGACCCATTTCGTTTACCAGTTCTTCGATATTACTGCCTTTAATCAGACTCCTGTCTACGGGGAAGAGCGTGGAGCGGAAAACAGGCCTGTGCGTTTCGGTCAGTTCCCTGCGAAAGCGCTTGCTGTCGGGAATAACGGTTTTCAATACCTGCAGACCCAACTCTGCAATCGCCCTGTCGTAAGCCTCGTAGAGTTCACTTCTTTCCCGTCCGTCCACCATGTTCCAAACGAGATGCAAACTCTTGATGTTGCTCTTTCCGGTGGTGATCAGGTTGTCGTTGAGCGAGGCGGCAAAATCCAGCGTGCTTTCCAGTACCACCCGGTCAGCGCTCACGGGCGCAAAAATGTAATCCATCAGGGCCAGTGTCTTGACCACACCTGTGCTGTTGAGTGTTCCGGGCAGGTCGAAAAAGATAAAGTCCAGGTTGCCTGCTTTCTGCAGTTCTTCCGCCACCCGGACAGCGTCGCCGGCGGTACATTCTTCCACCGGGTAGGCTTTCCGCTTCAGGGTGGTAAACTGAACGTGCGCCATCCGTTTATAATGACTGTCCCGCATCACCTGTTCCACATCCCGTTTGCGCATTTCTACAATCGAATGTTGCGGGTAATCACAATCGACGATGGCTACGCTGCAGCCCTTCACATAATGCAGATAACTTGCCGCAAGCACGGTCAGCGTGGTTTTGCCCATCCCGCCCTTTTGTGTGGAGAAGGCGATAAATAATGTTTCTTTCTTTTCCATTGTTTTTAGAATTTAAAAAATTTGAATTATATGACCGGATGGCTGTACGCATGTCTGTAAAGACGCGCCCGCAGTCATCCGTCTGTTTATCCTGTTCGTTGTGCGGATGCCTGTACCGCCGGCTGTAATACTGACCGGCGGAATGCATGGCTGCATGGCCCTGCGCCGGTACGTACAGCCGTATCTCCGTTGCAACGTATAGCCGTAATACCGGCTGAACCGGCATCCGTCCGTATGGCTGCATGGCCGGTTTTACCGTCATGCAGCCGGACGTACCCGTATCCGGCTGTTTGCCTGCCTGCTTTCACATCTGTCCGTTTCATCCTGCAATTAATCATTTGTTTGTCTGTTTGTTTGTCCTGTCAACCGGCCATGCGGATGGTTGTATTCTTTCATCCGGTACAAAGTAAGATATAAAAAACAGGAGGTTTTTCATTTTTTCCACAGGTGGCAGGGGTTGGCGTCGATTTGGCAGGGGTTGGCGTCGCGCTCCATGAAAATTATACCTCAAAGCGACCGTAACTTTGCAGCATAATTAAAAAAACAGGACAATTCCAAAAACAGTCGATATGGTAACGGCAAAAAACAGTCATGCAAACCCGGAAGGCAATCCCGCTCATGCGCAATCCCGCCCGTGCGGGATTTCATTTGCACCGGCAAATGGCAAGTTGTATTTTGAGGCACTCAAAATATTTTCAGTGCCTGAAAATCACTTGCTCCTGCGGAGGGCTAAAACGCTTCCGAAGTCAGCGTTTTCAAATCGTAATTCGTAATTTTTAATTCGTAATTGTATAAGATATGGCAACAGAAAAAAACAAACCCAAGCAGGTGGGGCGCAGGCCGAAAGCCGACCCCTGCCGCCACCGTCTGGCTATCAACCTGAACGATGCGGATTATGCCGCCTTCCTTAGCCTTTACGAGGCTTCGGGACTGTCCGACAAGGCACGGTTTATCACTTCCTGCATCTTCAACCGAGAACTGAAAGTAGTAAAGGTGGACAAGGCGGCAATGGATTATTACATGCGCCTGACCACGTTTCATTCGCAGTTCCGCGCAATAGGAGTAAATTACAATCAGGTTACGAAAGCAGTCAAAACGGCTTTTACAGGGAAAAAAGCCCTTGCCTTTCTCTATAAACTGGAGAAAGCGACATGGGAACTGGTCGCCCTAAATCAAAAAATAATGGACTTGACAGCAGAATTTGAACAAAAATGGTTGCAAAAATAAATTCGGGAAACTCCATTTACGGAGTGCTTTCATACAACCAAATCAAGGTGGATGAAGACCACGCAAAGGTCATTTTTGCCGGCAGAATGATTGAAAATGCAGACGGTAAATTTGACATGCACACCTGTCTAAAATCATTTGAACCGTATCTTTTGGCAAACAGACGGACGGAAAAACCGGTATTGCATATCTCGATCAATCCCGACCCGAAGGACAAACTTTCCGATGAACAACTGTCGGAAATTGCACAAATCTACATGCAAAAAATGGGTTACGGCGACCAGCCGCTTATCGTTTACAAGCATGAAGATATTGAACGAAAACACATCCATATTGTATCGCTTCGTGTGGATGAGAACGGCAAAAAGATTGACCACAATTTTGAACGCCGCCGTTCGATGGACATTTGCCGCGAACTGGAACAGAAGTACGGACTTGTTCCCGCCGACCGGAAGCAACGACAGGAGGGTTTACCGTTAAAGCCCGTCCGTTATGAAGACGGCGATGTAAAACACCAGATTGCAAATGTTATCCGCAGTGTTGCGCGGGATTATCATTTTTTGAGCTTGAAGGAATACGGGGCGCTGCTTGGCCTGTATAATACGGGAGTGGAAGAAGTGCGGGGAGAAATCAAAGGCAAGGCGTACAGGGGTTTGGTTTATTCCGCCTTGAACGGCAGGGGAGAAAAGATTGGCAATCCGTTCAAGTCTTCGCTTTTCGGAAAGTCTGTCGGCTTGGAGGCACTGGAAAAACGTATCGAAAAATCGGCGGAGATTATCAAAACAAAGGGATTGAAAGAGCGGAGTAAAAAAGTTGTTTCGGCTGCTTTGCAAACAACAAACAACCGTGCCGAATTTGAAAAGGCTTTGGCGAAACAGAACATTTCGGTACTGTTCCGTGAAAACGAACAGGGCAGGATTTACGGTGCAACCTTTATTGACCACGAACAAAAGGCGGTGTTTAACGGCTCGCGTTTGGGCAAAGAATTTTCGGCAAACGTGTTCAACGACCTTTTTAATGGAAAATCTCTGAAGCCTGATTTTCATGATTTTAAGACTGACATGATTGAAGCCAATCAAAAATCAGAAAAATCCTTTAATCAGGAAAATCAGGGTTCAGACTTGGGCGGGATTTTCGATTTGTTCATGCCTGAAAATCCGGCAGGCGATGAAGTTGAAGAACAAAATCCAACCCGC